>NZ_JADNJD010000001.1:0-331119 GCF_015554745.1 Anaeromassilibacillus sp. 1001302B_160321_C8
TTCTTCCCATCCAGGATGATTTCGCCGCCATCCTCGTGGTAGATGCCGAACAAACACTTCATCAAAGTCGATTTTCCCGCGCCGTTTTCGCCCATCAGGGCATGTACGCTGCCGGGACGCACTTTTAAGGTAACGCCGTCCAACGCTTTCACGCCGGGGAATACTTTGGTGATGTTGTTCATCTCTAGTACATATTCACCCATTGCATCAGTCCTCCTCCCATTGCTTTCTTCTTCATGCTTTTGTAACTCCTCACAGGATAAAATTAGTGGGTTATACAACTATAATATATAAAAAAACACTTGATATATAGCTATATCAGCCTATTCTATACGTAAATTAGTTGCATAACCAATTAATTAAATTATAAGGACAAAAATGGGGGTTGTCAATATAAAATAAAAAAGTTGTAGGAAGATCGAAGAAATTCGTAGATTTTTGAAGGAGGCGCCGAAAGAGTTGCGCGGAGAAAAGTTACAAAGCTGAATTTTCGTTGACAATCTTTTTCCGGTAAGCTAAAATTTGATGGGAGAGTTCATGAAAGGGTTTTAGATCCTCGCTATTGGAGGGACGACAGATGCATGGGCCATATTGGGATTACATCAAGATTTTTTCCGTAATCTATTGGCAATCGCAAAGCTTCTGCGCGAAACGGTTGAAAGACTTGGGCGTGACCTGCGGGCAATTTATGTACATCCTTTGTATTTGTGATAATCCTGGGATCTCCCAGGAGAAGGTTGCGGAAAGCACTTGCATCGACAAGAGCACCGTGGCAAAGGCCGTACAGCAGCTTCTGCAAGGCGGATTTATCACACGGCAGAGCAGCGCCGAGGACCGGAGAGTCAACGAATTGTATCCCACAGAAAAGGCGAAGGAGATCTATCCAAAGATTGTGGAGATCATCGATAGCTTTAATATGGGGCAGCTCGAAGGTTTAACCGATATCGAGCGGGATATCTTTATACGCCTGCTGCAAAAAGTCTTTAATCATGTGAAGCCAAAGACATAGCGCATATCTGTAAAAGCATAAAAAGGGAGGACGCACACTGGTGCGTCCTCCCTTTTTCAGCGAACCCGTTTAACGGCGAGAATCCCCGGTGCCGTCATAGGCCGGTTTTCGAAAGAACCGGCGGATTGGTTTATGGAAGCCACGGGCGGTGCTTCTTTTTGGGCGGATAGGGCGCCCGTTCGTCCGTCAGCTCCGCCAAGTAGTCCATGCTGGATTGGTAGAAGCTTGCCAGACGAACAAGAATCCCTAAAGGGACACGGGATGTTCCATCTTCGTATTGGGCGTACGTTTCCGACGATATATGTAAAATCTTTGCAACGCCCTTTTGCGAAAGGCCGCATTCTATCCGCAATGCACGCATACGAGAAAGCATTTCTTTCACCTCCTCAGCTATATTAATAAAGTTCTTCGGAATGTGGAAAGTTTTAAGGGGAATTCCCTTGCGTAAAGATTTTGCGATGGCTTTAAGAGGGAAAGAGACGAAATTCCGCGGTTCGTCCTCTTTATTAAGCGCTGCAAATATGCTATGATATGAATATCAATATCTGCCTGGCCGGTGGGACGGTGCAGGTGGGGAAACGGGGGAAACAATGTCTGACGTAATCAGAGTATTTGTCGAAAAGAAACCCGGCTTCGACGTGGAAGCACAGCACACGAAGGCGGACCTGGTGGAAAACCTGGGGATGCCGGTCGAAGATTTGAAACTGCTGAACCGGTACGACGTTTCCGGGTTGAGCCGGGAAGAGTTCGAGGCCGCGCGTGGCACGATCTTTTCCGAGCCAAATGTCGATACCGTTTATGACGAGGAATATCCGCTGCCCGAGGGATATTCCGTTTTTGCCATGGAATACCTGCCCGGCCAGTACGACCAGCGGGCGGATTCCGCTGCACAGTGCGTGCAGCTGCTCACCCAGGGTGAGCGGCCGCAGGTGGTCACCGCCCGCGTGATTGCGATCAAAGGGAACCTGGACAAGGAGAAGCTGGATAAGATCAAGAATTACCTGGTGAACCCGGTGGAGAGCCGCCTGGCCTCCCTGGACAAGCCCGAGTCCCTGGATATGCAGGCGGATGTGCCGCCGGATGTGGCGCGCGTGACGGGCTTTATCTCCTGGGATACGGACGAAATGGCTGCTTATTATGAAAAGATGGGCTTTGCCATGACGATGGAGGATTTGCTCTTCTGCCGCGACTACTTCAAGAACGAAGAGAAACGCGATCCCAGTGTGACGGAACTGCGCGTCATCGATACCTATTGGAGCGACCACTGCCGTCACACCACCTTCTCCACACGCCTGGAGCATATCAAAATTGCAGAGGGCGCGCTGAGCGAGGCAATCGAGGAAGCGTTGCAGGCATACTATGACGCCCGCAAGGAGGTTTACGGGGAAGATACCGACCGGCCGGTGTCCCTGATGGATATGGCGGTCATCGGCATGAAGCTGCTGCGCAAGCGCGGCCAGATCCCGGACCTCGACCTCAGCGACGAGATCAACGCCTGCTCCATCGAGGTGCCGGTCACAATCGACGGCAAAGAGGAGAAGTGGCTCGTCCAGTTTAAGAATGAGACGCACAACCATCCGACGGAAATCGAACCGTTTGGCGGCGCGGCGACCTGCTTGGGCGGCGCGATCCGCGACCCGCTGTCCGGGCGGGCGTATGTCTATCAGGCCATGCGCGTGACCGGTTCCGGGGACCCGCGCGTCCCGTTTGAAGAGACGCTGCACGGGAAACTCCCAACCCGCAAGATCACTACCGGCGCGGCCAGCGGCTACAGCTCCTACGGCAACCAGATCGGCCTGGCGACCGGCCAGGTCACCGAGCTGTACGACCCCGGTTATGTGGCGAAGCGCATGGAGATCGGCGCGGTGATCGGCGCCTCCCCGAAGGAGAATGTGGTGCGCGAGCAGCCGCAGCCGGGCGACATCATCGTCCTGCTGGGCGGCAGCACGGGCCGTGACGGAATCGGCGGTGCGACCGGTTCCAGCAAGGCGCACACGGAGAAATCGGTCGAGGTGTGCGGCGCCGAGGTGCAGAAGGGCAACCCGCCCACCGAGCGCAAAATCCAGCGCCTGTTCCGCGACCCGAAGGTCTCCCGCCTGATTAAACGCTGCAACGACTTCGGCGCAGGCGGCGTCTGCGTGGCCATCGGCGAGCTGGCGGATGGCCTGGAAATCGATCTGAACAAAGTCCCGAAGAAATATGAAGGCTTGGACGGCACGGAACTGGCGATCTCTGAATCCCAGGAGCGTATGGCGGTCGTGCTGGCCCCGCAGGATGTGGAGGCCTTCTGCGCCGCCGCTGCGGAGGAGAACCTCAACGCGCAGGTGGTGGCCGTGGTCACCGAATCGCCGCGCCTCAAGATGGAATGGCGCGGGGATACGATCGTCAATATTGCGCGCGCCTTCTTGAATACAAACGGTGTGACGCAGCGCACGGATGTGGAAATCGAAGCGCCGGACCCGGATGCGTACTACCGCAAGCAGGTTCCGGAATGCCTCAAGGGGAAGCGGCTGGCCGAAGCCTTCCAGGAGAACTTGGCGCGGCTGGAAGTTTGCTGCCAAAAGGGGCTTGCCGAGCGCTTTGACGCGAGCATCGGCGCGGCCACGGTTTTGATGCCGTTCGCAGGGAAATACCAGTTGACGCCGGAAGAGGCGATGGTTGCGAAGCTGCCGGTGATCCATGGGGAGACGGACGACGCCACAGCGATGAGCTATGGCTATATCCCTGGGATTGCGCGCTTCTCGCCGTTCCACGGGGCGGCCTACGCCGTTGTGGAGAGCCTTTCCAAGCTCTGCGCAGTGGGCGCAGACCCGCTCAGCTGCCGCCTGACCTTCCAGGAATATTTTGAGCGGCTCCGCACGGACCCGAAGCGCTGGGGCAAGCCGGCGGCGGCGCTGTTGGGCGCGTTGTCCGCCCAGCTCGGCATGGGCCTGCCCTCCATCGGCGGTAAGGACAGCATGTCCGGTTCGTTCGAGCAGATGGACGTGCCGCCCACGCTGGTCAGCTTTGCCGTCGCAATGACGAAGGCGAGCAAGACGATTTCGGCGGCGTTCCAGCATGCGGGGTCCCGCGTCGTGCTGCTCCCGCTGCCGGAGGACGCCAAGACTATGCTGCCAAACTGGGAGCGTTTGAAGAACTACTATAAGAGAATTGGAGAAAAAATCGCGGATGGGTCCATCCTTTCCGCATCGGTCGTCAAAGAGGGCGGCGCGGCCGCAGCGGTGGCAAAGATGTGCTTCGGCAACGGCATCGGCTTTGACTTCGATACGATGGACGAGGGAATCCTCTTTGCGCCCCTGTCCGGCAGCATCATCGTAGAGCTTGCGCCGGATGTGCCGTTTGAAAATTCGGCCGCGGTACTCTTGGGCAAAACCGTAGAACCGCAGGCCATTCAAATTGGCGGCGAGGTTCTCCCGCTGCAAAAGCTGGTGGAGAGCTGGACCGGTACATTGGAGAAGATTTTCCCGAATCAGGCCCCGGCGGTCGCTTTGACAAAGGACGTGCCGCTCTATACGGCGCGCAATACGCAGGCCCCGGCGATTAAAGCCGCGAAACCCCGTGTCTTTATCCCGGTATTCCCCGGGACGAACTGCGAGTACGACACCGTCCGCGCGTTCGAAAAGGCGGGCGCGGAGACCGACGTCCTGGTGGTGCGCAACCTGTGCTCCGCGGACATTGAAACGACAATTGAACGCATGGAGAAGGCGATCCGCAACGCGCAGATCATCATGCTGCCCGGCGGGTTCTCCGGCGGCGACGAGCCGGACGGCTCCGGCAAGTTCATCGCAACCACCTTCCGCAACCCGAAAATCGCGGAGGCGGTCATGGACCTGCTCAAAAACCGCGACGGCCTGATGCTCGGCATCTGCAATGGCTTCCAGGCGCTCATCAAATTGGGCCTTGTCCCCTACGGCGAGATCCGCGAGACGAGCGAAACCGCGCCGACCCTGACCTTCAATACGCTGGGCCGCCACGTGTCCCGCATGGTGTATACGCGCATCACGTCGGTGAAATCCCCGTGGTTTGCCGGCTTACAGGCCGGGGATGTGGTGACGGTGCCGGTATCCCATGGCGAGGGCCGCTTTGTGGCGGACGACGAAACGCTGGCCCAGTTGGCCGCCAATGGCCAGGTTGCCACGCAGTACGTGGACCTGGAGGGCAACCCGAGCGGCGACATCGCCTGGAACCCCAACGGTTCGGTTTGCGCGATCGAAGGCATCACCAGTCCGGACGGGCGCGTCCTGGGCAAGATGGGCCATTCTGAGCGCAAGGGCGAAAACCTGTACCGCAATGTGCCGGGCGAGAAAGATGCACGTATTTTTGAATCCGGCGTGGCATACTTTAAATAAATATAGAAGCGGATGGGGCGGTATCCGCCAGAATCGAAAACAGTAGGAGCGAATTAGAAGGATGAATGACTTTTTCAGGCGCACATGGGCGGAGATCGACCTGGACGCCGTCGCACATAACTATCATCAGATCAAAGACCGGCTAAACCCAGGCACAAAGGTATGCTGTGTTATCAAGGCGGACGCCTATGGGCACGGAGCGGAACTTTTGGCGCGCGAATATGAGGAGCTCGGCGCGGACTGGTTTGCCGTGTCCAATTTGGAAGAGGCGATCCAGCTGCGCAACGCGCAGATCAGCCTGCCAATCCTGATTTTGGGGTATACGCCGCCGGAGTCGGCAGCGGAACTGGCCCATATGGATGTGGCGCAGGCGGTGCTTTCCCGTGAATACGGGGAGCGCCTTGCCGCCTGCGCGCGTGAGGCTGGCGTCACCGTGCGCGCGCATATCGTGGTGGACACCGGCATGAGCCGGATTGGTTTTCTATATCAGAACCCGGAGCGGGACGCGGATGCGATCGAAGACATTGCGGAGGTATGCGGGCTGGAGGGCTTGGATCCGGAAGGAATCTTCACCCACTTTGCCGTGGCAGATGAGGGAAACGACGGCCGTGGCTACACCCTTATGCAGCTCGACCTTTTTTTAAAGCTAATCGATCTTTTGGCCCAGCGGGGCATCACATTCCGCCTGCGCCATTGCGCCAATTCCGCAGCGGTTCTGGACTATGCGGATGCACAGCTCGATATGGTCCGTCCGGGCATTATCCTCTATGGCTTAAATCCGTCCCATTCGATCAAAGAACCGCTTGATCTGCGTCCGGTGATGCAGCTCAAGTCCATTGTCTCGATGCTTAAAATCGTGGAGCCGCAGACCAGCATCAGCTATGGGCGGCGCTTCACAACGAAACAACGAACCGTGGTTGCGACCGTGCCGGTCGGCTATGCGGATGGGTATCCGCGCCACCTCTACCACCGCGCCAGCGTGCTGGTGAACGGCCAGCGCGCCAAGATCATCGGCCGCGTCTGCATGGATCAGCTGATGGTGAACGTCACCGATATTCCCGGCGTGAAAGAAGGGGATACGGTCACGCTCTTTGGGCACGACGGGGATGCATTCCTTCCGGTGGACGAACTGGCTGGCTACAACCATACCATCAGCTATGAGCTGGTCTGCTTGCTGAGCAAGCGCGTGCCGCGCATCTACTATCGTGGCGGGGAAGCGGTCGCAGAGCTGGACTATCTCTGCTCCGGAAATGGCAGATAAGAATTTCAAAATGGAGAAGCAAAGGGAAAACGGGGTTCTGTCCGGTTTTCCCTTTTTCTTTGGGATGTGCGGGCAGTGTGCCCTGGAACGCAGGCTGAGGCATCTGAAAGCGATGCAATATCAGAAAGAAATCTTAGATAGGTGTGGTTGATTCATGGACAAAAACGACCGGCGCGCCATTTGTACGGCGTATAAAGAGCGAAAAGGCCTTGGCGGGGTCTACAGCATCACCAACCGCGTGACGGGAGAAAAGCATCTGTTTTCAACGCCCAATCTACAGGGGGCGGAGAATCGTTTCGAATTTATGGTGCAAACGAATGGATGCACGGTTCTGTCCATTCAAAAGGAGTGGGCGTCCTATGGGCCGGATGCATTTTTCTTTGAAGTGTTGGAATCGATGGAACAGGGCGAAACGCAGGGTGCGCGCGAGTTCCGCGAGGACGTGAAAGCGCTGGAAGAGCTTTGGAAGGAGAAACTGGCCGCCGCCGCAAAATGAGCCCAAATAGAAAGAGACCGCTGGAGATCATTCTCCAGCGGCCTTATGCGTTTCAAATGGTAGTTTTGTCCTTTATTGCACTTCTGGTTCTATATGTTCGAACAGATCGTCGTCAAAAAATTCCCGAAGGGTGATTCCGATTCCATCGCATAGCTTCTGTAGGGTGACAACGCCAGGATTTTGGCTTTTGGTATTTAGAATGCTGTAAACGGTTGAAGGGGAAATACCAGCTTGATTGGCCAGTGCGTTGATTGCAAGATCGTGTTCTGCACAGAGTCCCTGAATTCGTTTGGCAACTGCCTCTTTTGCATTCATACAAATCCTCCATCTTCGATATATCGCATATTTAGTGTATGAATGCTTGCGATATTATGTGTGGGATATATCCCAAATCATAAAATTGTGCTATAATATGGGATATATCGCACACAAGGAGGAAAATATGTCTGTTTGTTGCTTTGCCGGACATCGAGATGCAGAAGAAACCATACGCCCTATATTAGACGAGTCTATAAAATGGCATATACTTACAAAGGGAGTAACGGAATTTTTGGTTGGAACCTATGGGAACTTTGATCGGATGGCTTCAGCGTCTGTTTTAGAGAGGAAGAAAGAATATCCTTATCTTCGATTAACGCTCCTAGTCGCTTATCCACCTGCTAGGAAAAGAAGCTTTTTGTCTGGATATGACCAAGTGATCTATCCCGAAGGGTTGGAACTGGTGCCGCCCAGGTTTGCTATTCCGGCGCTAAATCGCTATATGCCTGAAAAATCCGATTATTTGATTGCGTTTGTGAAGCGAAATTGGGGAGGCGCGGCACAGACACTCAAAAACGCAAGACGGCTGGAAAGACAAGGGAATTTGGTTGTTACCAATCTGGGAGAAAAATTGGAACGCAATATATCCGGGTAATGGATTGAATGATAAAGCATATAACATGCAAGAAGCCGCCAGAGAAAGCTCCGGCGGCTTCTTACTATGTAGACATAAGGGGATATAAAAACCTGATTTTATCAATAATTCTTAGCCAAGAGCTGGAAATAGGCCTTCGGATGCGCACAAACCGGGCAGATTTCCGGCGCTTTCTTACCGATGACAATATGGCCGCAGTTGGAGCACTGCCAGATCATATCGCCGTCTCTGGAAAAGACCAATCCCTCTTCCACGTTCTTGAGCAAAGCGAGGTAACGGGCTTCATGCTCCTTTTCGATCTTGCCGACCATCTCAAACAGGGCGGCGATGCGGGGGAAGCCCTCTGCGCGTGCATCCTCTGCAAAGCTGGCATACATATCGGTCCACTCGTAGTTTTCGCCTGCGGCAGCGTCCTTCAGGTTCGTGGCGGTATCCGCGATCTCCCCGTCGTGCAGGAGTTTAAACCAGATCTTTGCGTGTTCCTTTTCGTTGTTGGCGGTCTCTTCGAAAAGATTGGCGATCTGCACATAGCCTTCTTTGCGCGCCTTAGAAGCGTAAAACGTATACTTATTGCGCGCCTGGGACTCGCCTGCAAATGCAGCCATCAAATTTGCTTCCGTTTTGGTACCCTTGATGTTTTCCATGACAAAATCCTCCTTGAAATATTTATTAATAATAGTAATTAATATTATTTTTGATGTCTATATTTTACCGCCAAAGGGAGATTTTGTCAAGGGGATTTCTTAAAAATTTTAAGAATAATTCTTGATTTTAGGTAAAAGACTACTCTGCTTAGCGGGGAAAGGGATGCGGCATCCATATAGATGGCGTCAACTTTCTCATAGCTTTGTAGGTGGAAGCTTTTGCAGTGCCTCCTGCAATCCACGCAGTAGCTCTGCCTCCTGTCCGCCACAGTTAAAACCGCCCAGAGTGATGCCCGGCTTGATCTTTCCGTGAAAATCGCTACCACAGCTGACAGCTACGGAAAGCATCTCCGCCTGTTGTACATAGAAAGTAACCTGTTCGGGGGAGTGGTAACTGCTGTACGCTTCGATCCCGCGCACCCCTTGCTCCACAATGCCGTGCAACAAGGCAGTGTCCTCGTGGATGTTGTTTCCCGGATGCGCCAGCACGGGCAACCCGCCCGCGGAACGGACTAGGGCCACGGCTCCCTCTAAGCTTTGAAAGGCGACCGGCACATAGCCGGGCTTCCCCTGTGAGAAGAAGTCCCAATAGATGTTGACATAGGGGTTATCGCTGCGCGCGCCGCCCGGACGGTAGGGGAGAAGGGCGGGGTTTTCCGGGTCCTGGACCAGGGCTGCCTCGGCGATCATTTCCCCTGTGACAATGCCGCCCTTTTCCCTGCGGAGGGGCTCTGCATCAAACTGAAAGCCCATCGAGTAGGCAAGTTGGATGCGCTGTTCCCCGGCAAGTTGTTCCTGCTTCTGAATCGCCTGTTCCGTTTGGGAAAAGCCGGGGTGATCCGGGTCGATCCAATAGCCCAGCAGGTGCAGGTCGATCCCTTGGTAGGTACAGTCCAATTCCACGGCGGGGATGCATTCGATTCCCAAGGAGGACGCATGGCGCACAGCGCGTGCGACGCCGCGGGTGCAGTTGTGATCCGATACAGCGGCAACGCGCACGCCGTTTTGGGCGCAAAGCTCCATCAATTCTTCCGGGGAATAGGTGCCGTCGTCGCTAAAATGGGTATGCATATGAAGGTCTAACCAGCTCATAATGGTCTCCTTTCCAGATAAGGAAATTTCCAATGGGTTCTTATCTCAGTATAGAGGAAATACAGAGAAAAACCAAGCGCGCTTTTCTCGCGAGGCCCAAACAGGCCGTCCATACAAAAACCTCCCGGCACGTCGAAAAACGTACCGGGAGGCAAAGAATCCGTGGCTTATACGAAGAAACGATTATTCAACAATCGTTGCAACGCAGTGACGGACTGCGTTCTGGTTCGGCATAGTGGTGTAGATACCGGAGGAATCGCCCACTTTACCGGTGGCCCAGATGCGGAAGTAGTAGTCGTTGCCGTCCTGCCGTACAAACTGGGTCTTGAATACGCCGTCCGTGCCGCTGACGAAGAGCGGCGTTGCGCTGCTGCCGTCAATAACGGTCATCTTGAAGGTGTATGCCTGCCCCTTCTTGATGGAGAGGGCGCCGGTCGTGTCGCTGCGGACAGAGCCCTCCTGGACGTTTGCCGTAAAGGTGGAGGATGCGCCGTTCAACGTGACGGTGATGGTGGATTCGCCCATGGCAGCGCCGTTCAGCTGGAAGCTGTAACCATCTGCTGTCTTGGTGACATACTGTACCGTGACATTGGCGTTGTTCGCTGTGACCGTCGGAGCAGTTGCGGAAGTCGTCCGGACATTGAAGACAAAGCGCTCCCCAACGCGGAACGAACAGCTATTGGTTGTGTCGTCCAAAGTGAAGTCCGGCGTTGTAACGGTTGAGGTCGAAGAGGCTGTGCTCCCGGAAGAGCTGCTCGAACCACTGCCAGAACCGCTGCCGGAATTGCCGGAGTTCTCAACCAGGCTGTTGATTGCAGCAGACAGCCGGGTCTCCATATTGCGGATCGTAGTTCCCGCTGCGGGGTCGTCCTCCGCCAGTGTATTGTCATCCAGCACCTTCTGCGCCTCCGCCATGACGTTTGCAAGGTTCTGATAGCTGGCAGCGGTATAGTCGCTGGCGTCGATGGACTGTGCAGTCTCCATCAGTTCCTTCAGATGGTCCTTGTTGGCGATCTTGCGCAGGGCGGTGATGGCTGCATTCAAAGCATCGGCTGCTGCGTCCACCTCTTCCTGCGTGGCACTCGGATCGTCATAGATTTCCTTTGCGCTCTCCAGAGCTGCCGTGAACGTATCCTGGCCTTCCTCGATGTATTCGCTCAGGTCGATGGACTCAGCCTTTGCGATGACGGTTGCAAGCGTCGATTTATCTGCCTGATGGCGGACGTTGTCGATCGCTTCCTTCAGGTTCTCAACCGCTTCAGTGATTTCCGGTTCCATGGCGTCGCGGTTGTCATAGACCTTTTGCGCTTCTTCCATGACCGCCTTCAGCTCTTCGATGCTGGAAGGATCAAGGCCCTCGGAAGCTTCGATGATTTGGGCTGCAATGTCGAGCTGGATTTTCAGTTCGGTCTTATCGCCGGCCTGGAAGTCGAGGTAGTGGATTGCATCGAGCAATTCGCCCCAAGCGTCGTTGATCTGCTGCTGGGTGACTGCAACGGTCTCGGAAACCGTCTTTGCCTCAGCAAGCGCTTTTTCGAATTTCTCTTGGACACTCGGTACAGCGCCCGCAACTTCCTCGTCCAAGGTCTCTGCATAGTCGATCAGCGTGTTCAGAACGCCCTTGCTCACGACCGTGAAGGAGAAGTCCAGGGATTCCGCGTCCGCCCCCTTGACCGTGTCATAGGTGAACTCGGCCGTGTCCGTGATCTCCTGCGGCTCGCCGTTCAGGAGCACTTCGCTGAACTCGCGTCCATCCATAGAAGGTTTAAAGGAGAGGTTCAATTCCGTTCCCTCTTCGAAATCGCCGGCGTACTTGCCGAGCAGGTTGGCGATGGTCTGCTCTTCGCCGTTGAGCGTGAGCTCTGCGTTTGTGCCATAGTTGACCGTGAAGCTGGTGCTCTCTTCTTTCTCGGGAGCCTCTGCAAAGGCAATCACTTCGCCGTTTACCGTAAAGTCCTCGAAGGTTGCCGGAAGAGAACCGGTCTTCCGATTGCCATCGACGGCATACAGGCCGATCTTGAGGTCGCCGCTCAAGCCCGACATCTCGACCGGGTCTGCGATCGGCGTCCAAGTCTCGTTGTCATAGCTGTAGAAGGAGGAGAACGTGGTGCCTTCCTTCACAACCTTGAGATAGACGGTGGCATCCTTATTGGCATCCGGGGTGGTATGCTCAGAGAAGCTGCCGTTGTTCATGACAAAGTCCGTGAAGATATTGCCGCCAAAGCCGCTGTGATACCGCTTGTATGCGCCATAGATATTGTCCGTATCCTGGTAAACAATGATGCCCGCGGTCTGGTAGTCGCCATTGGGAATGAAGTCGAGCTTCGTGGTGACGGTAAAGTCGCCCTCGGCCGGGGTCAGAATGACGTTCTGTGCATTGTCGGTGCCGGTATAGAATTCGCCGGGCTGCGTGGTGATCGTGATGGAATGCTCGTCATTGATCGTCCAATATTCCGGATCGTTGCGGATAATGCTCCAATCGTCCGTCAAGACCAGATCCGCCGGTTCGATCGTGACTTCGCAGGAGGCGGTCACCTCGTTGTTGAAGCCGGTCATGGCGGTGATGGTCACGGTGCCAGCCTCATATGCGGTAATCTTGCCGTTCTCGTCGACGGTTGCGATGTCCGGATCACTGGACACCCAGGTAATCGGATCTTGGGCCCCTTCCGGTGTGACAGTGGCCGTCAGCGTAGCCGTCTCGTACTGCTTCATGGTCAGTTCGGTCTGGTCGAGCGTGATGCCGGTGGCTTCGATGTATCTATTGGCAAACGGGACGGCTTCGCCGTTGATGGTGAAGTCCTCAAAGGTAGCCGGCAGGGAACCGCTCTTGCCGTTGCCATCGACCGCATACAGGCCGACTTTGAGGTCGCCGGTCAATCCGGAGACGTTCAGCGGATCGGCAATCTGCACCCACTCGGAATTGTCATAGCTGTAATATGCGGTAAAGGTGGTGCCCTCTTTGACGACCTTCAGATAAACAGCCGCATCCTTATTCGGGTCCGCCTTGGTGTGCTCCGAAGCACTGCCGTTATTCAAAGCAAAGTCGGTGAAGATATTGCCGTTGAAGTGGGAGTGATAGCGCTTGTAAGCACCATAGAGATTTTTGTCATCCTGATAGACGATGATACCTGCCGTCTGGTAGTCCGCGCCCGGTACAAACGTGAGCTTTGTTGTGGCGGTGAAGTCGCCCTCCACCGGCGTCAGGAAGACGTTTTCGGCATTGGCGGTATTGCTGTAATACTCGCCCGGCTTAGTGGTGATGGTGATGGAGTTTTCTCCGTTGAGTTTCCAGTTCTCCGGATCGCTGCGGATGATGGACCAATCGCCGGTCAGGGAGAATTCCGGACGGCGCACGGTGACGTCGCAGGTCGCGGTGACGTTGCCGTTGATGCCGGTGGCAGCCGTGATGGTGGTGACGCCCGGCTTCAGAGCAGTGATTTTGCCGTTTAAGACCGTGGCAACCTCTGGATTGCTGGAGGTCCAAGTGACGGTATCATATTCCACGTCCTCCGGGGTGAAGGTAACGGTCAGGTTAGCTGTCTCGTTCGGCTCCATCGTGACCTCGCTTTCGCTCAGCGTGATGGATTCTGCCTGGCTGGGCATGTTCCGGAGGATCTTGATCATCGCGCCGCCGTGCTCGGCCATCGGGATGGTCAAAACCGTATCCTTGTTGACGGTTTCCACGCGGGCCGTGATGTCGTCCACGGTCTCGCCGTCTTCATAGATAAAGGCATAGTAATCGCCCTCGCCGAGGAAGTCCAGCTTAAACTCCGCCGTGCGCTGCTCGTTGCAGATCAGGCCGAGGTACCAGTTTTCGCCGCTTCTGCGCGCGGTGTTGACATATTCGCCCGGCTCGCCGGCCAGCAGCTTGGTCTCATCCCACTGGGTCGGGAAATTCTTGAAGAAGTCGCAGGCGGGGCTGTTGAGATAAGCCTCCGGACGGTCAGCAAAGCACTGGATGCCGCTCTCATAGGTGACCGTCAAAGCGCCCATCTGTGCGATGGTCATCTGTTTGCGCGTGTTGGTGCGGTGCGAGAACATCGGCGTATAGTCCGCCGGCCCAACTGCACAGCGCATGAACGGCAGCATGCAGTTGTGGTAAGCGCTCACATCAGCGGGACGGAAAAGGTCCTGCTCTGCGCCAAAGATTCCTTCACGGCTGAGGGCGTTCGGATAGGTCCTGCGCTCGCCGGTGGTCTTATTTGCGCCGTGGATGTTGATAAACATATGGTTTTCCGCTGTGAGCTGCATCAGGCGGATATAGAACTGGATATAATCCTGGGACTGGGAATTGAAGAAGTCCGGTTTAATGCCCTTGAAGCCCATGTCCGCCAGCTCTTTGATGCGGCGCTCCGCTTCGTCGCCCTTCTTCAAATCGTTGTGGTTCTGCCAGGCGATCAGGCCGATGCCCTTTTCATTGGCGTAGCTGATCAGATCCTCGGTCCAATCGTAATAGCCATAGTAGGCGAATTCGCTGTGGCCCTGGCTGCTGCCTCTTGGCTGCCAGCCTTCGTCCAGGAGCAGGTATTCCCAGCCCATTTCGGCGGCAAAATCGATGTATTTCTTATAAACGTCCGGGTCGCTGGTGGATTCGCGGTTCAACCATGTCCAGGCAGTGACGCCGGGCTGGATCCAGGAGGTGTCCTCCAGCACATTGGCCGGGCTCAGGTTCTCCGCCATTGTATTTTCAGCAATGTCTGCACTGGTGCCGATGACGGCGAAACGCCACGGGGTCGCAAACGGGGCGGTGGTGTTGATAGCAGATCTCTGCTCGTTGGAGAATACAATGTCGAGGCGGCCGTTCGGGTTGCCGATGATGTCCGCGCCGCAATATTCGCCGTGCAGGCCCGCTTCGGAAATCAAAGCATATTCACCGGTGGGCGTCTTGTACAGCAGCGGCATGCAGTACCGCTCATTGAGCTCGGAAAGCTGTTTTTCTTCTTCCACTTGCTCGTTGTGGTTGATATACGGCATGACATATGCCGTGGAACCCTGCGGGATCTGCAGGGAGGTATTTTCAGAGGAAATCGTGATGGGCGTGCTTTCATCTTCCGCTGTGATCTGATACTTAAAGGCAATGCCGTCGTCATAGGCGCGCACGATAACGCTGAAAGTGACGCCCTCGACGCCTTCCTTCGTAAAGTTGAGCGTGGTCTGGTTCGCATGGTTTTCCACCTGCGTCACCTTGGCGCCGATCAGCTCGTACGGGTCGTTGATCTCCTCGTCGACGCGGTCGACAAAGCTCAGCTCAGAGAAATCGCCCAGGCTGGTGGTCAGCCCCACATAGGAGTTGTCCACAACCAGGTTGTTGTCCTTAAAGGAAGCATAGGAGATCTTCCCATCATGCAGGGCAAAGAGAGCCGTAATACTGCCGTCCGGCGATGCGATCTGCCAGGAAGAGGCCGGGTCGCCCTTGCCGATGATGAGATCCACGGTGGCCTCGCGGACAATATCCCCCTGCGTCAAAGTGCAGGTGATGGTCACAACGCCGTCAGAAACGCCTGTCACAACGCCTTCCGGGGATACGGTCGCAATGCCGTCATCGGAGCTCGCGTAAGCAGCGCTGAGCGTATCCGAGGGGATCACGGCGCCGCCGATGGAATATCCCACCGGGGTCAGCTGCGTGGTCTTTCCGATTGGCAAAACAGACTGCTGTGCCGTGACTGCTGCGGAATCCAAGGTGGTCTGGATCTCACGGTCGCAGAGGATCTTGGCGTCGCACCAGAGGCTGTGGTCGCAGATGGTGGAGCCGTTTGTGCCATTGTCGGTCTTCAGGGTCAAGGTCTGGGCGCCTTCGGGGATCTCGACATCCACGAACTGCTGCGCTTCGAGCCCAGAAAGATCATCGATGTGGTATTTTTCTACACCGTCAACTTCCACGGTGAACCCACACTCGCCATATTCGCCGTCATATGAGGAGTCCGCCTGAACGCCTATGTACGCTTGGAACGATTTGGCGCCCTGGTTGGAAATGTCATAGACGATTTCGGAAGCAGCATGTGCGCAAATACCCTTCTCATATTCGATGATGTCCAAGTTTTCATTGCGCAAACGCAAGGGCTTGCTGTCGATGTCTTCGTCGATGCCTAAGCTGCTGCCGAAGCCGACTTCGAAGCTTGTCGGGTCCATATCGCTCAGATAGAGCGCAATGTCGCCTTCTTCATCTTCCATGACAGCAGTGACCGCATGGTTGGCAGCGGGTACAACTTGGGCCGCTTGTGCAGCGAGTACCGGCGTTGCTCCGGCAGCAACCATTTGTAGGGCAAGTGCTACTGCGATAAAAGATCGCACCGTCTTTCTTTTCATGGTTTCCTTCATTTCCTTTCTTTCAAATTGGTTTTCTCCTTCTCTAAAAAGGATGGGACCCCCTTTCCAATGTCTGTCCTTCCCGAAAAAATTGATAGCCGATTCGATGGAATGCAAAGTTGATGAATCCTTCTGATTTTTGAGATATTGTATAATTTTATATAAAAAACACTCTTTATTCCATCGATTCTTGTGGTTATAATAGCACGGACATTGTGTAAAATCAACAGATGCAATTATAAATGAGATAAAAATACATAAAATTGAAACAAATTTCCATATGCAATTTCGCTGCCTCCGATCGCCTTTACAGGCACGTGGCTTTCCAGTATAATGGGAAAAGATTGACGGAAAACCCTAAAAGGAAGGCGGGGCATATATGGGATCGAGCTATCAAGAAGAATTCGAAGAAATTTTCCGCAGCAAGGTCACGCGGGAAGGGAGCGCGGCGTTTTTGGAATGGCTTTCCAAGACGGACTTTTTTACCGCGCCGGCCAGCACCAAATTCCACTGCGCTTGTCCCTGCGGCCTGGTGCAGCACAGCGTCAGCGTATACCGCACCATGATGGAGCGGTACTTTGACCCGGAGACGGACAGCGAGGAGAGCTTTGCGATCTGCGGCCTGCTGCACGATGTATGCAAGGCGCAGTTCTATAAGGAGGGCACGCGCAACGTCAAAAATGAACAGACCGGTGCGTGGGAGAAGAAGCCCTATTATATGATCGAGGACAGCTTCCCCTATGGGCACGGGGAAAAGTCCGTATTCCTGATTGAGCGCTTCCTGCGGCTCAAGACTAGCGAGGCAATCGCCATCCGTTGGCATATGGGCGGATTTGACGATGCAGCGCGCGGCGGCAGCTTCGCCATCAGCCAGGCATACGACCGCTATCCGTTGGCCGTGAAGCTCCATCTGGCCGATCTGGAAAGCACCTATCTGCGTGAAAAAGGCACTTCCGTAGTGCGTGCACAGCGGTAATTCGGAGGCGAAACACATGCCGGATATTTTGGTGGTCGACGACGAACAGGAGATCGCGGACCTGGTGGAACTCTATTTAAAGAACGAGGGCTATACCCTATATAAATGTTACGACGGCGCACAGGCGTTGGAGCAGATTGCGGCGCGGCCGTTTGACCTGGCGATTTTGGACGTGATGCTGCCGGAGACCAGCGGGTTTGATCTTTGCCGCAAGATCCGGGAGGCCTATACCTATCCGGTCATCATGCTGACCGCGCGCACCGAGGACATGGACAAGATCACAGGGTTGACCATCGGCGCGGACGACTATGTGACAAAGCCGTTCAATCCGTTGGAGTTGGTGGCGCGCGTCAAGGCGCAGCTCCGCCGTTCCACGCGCTATAATGCGGGAGCCGCGCCGGAATCCCATGTGATCGACTTTTCCGGATTGGAGATCAACAAGGATACGCACGAGTGCAGGCTCTACGACCAGCCGGTTGACCTCACCCCAACGGAGTTTTCCCTGCTGTGGATGCTGTGCCAGAACCGGGGGAAGGTGCTATCCGCGGAGGAGCTCTTTGAAGGCGTCTGGGGGGAGAAGTACCTGGACTCCAACAACACCGTGATGGTGCATATCCGCCGGTTGCGTGAAAAGCTGCATGAACCCGCGCGCAACCCAAAGTTCATCAAGACGGTCTGGGGGGTGGGGTACAAAATTGAGGGATAAATACACGCGCCTGAAGATCAAAATGGTGCTGGAATTGGCCGGGGTCACCCTTCTGACGGCTGTCCTGGGGGTCCTTCTGGTGCATATCGTGGTGGACGGGATTTTCCAAGCGCCATTTGCCGATATTTTTGTCGGGTTTTGCCGGAATATCTTGGGGATCAGTGAAGAATTCGCCATTTCCCTCTATCGGAATATTTTCCAGCAAAATAAATCGTTCTTTTTGGTCTTGGGGTTCTTATTCCTGCTGGCCATCGCGGTCTACCTCGCCATGTCGCGCATCAGCCGGTATATGAACCTCATCAGCGAAGGGTTGGACGAGGTGCTGGACGACGGGGGCAAGCCGATTTCCCTGCCGCAGGAGCTCAAGCCGATGGAAAACCGGCTGAACATGCTCCGGGACCGGCTTCGCAGGCGGGAATATGAGGCGAAGGAGGCGGAGCAGCGCAAGAACGACCTGGTGGTCTACCTGGCGCACGATCTCAAAACGCCCCTCACGTCGGTGATCGGCTATTTGAGCCTTTTGAACGACGAAAAAGAGATTTCCCCCGCCCTCCGTGAAAAATATACGGGCATCGCCCTGGACAAGGCCGAGCGGCTCGAAGGGCTGATCGACGAATTCTTTGAAATTACGCGGTTCAATTTGCAGGGGATTGAGCTGGAGCGGTCGCGCGTCAATTTGACGCGCCTGCTGAACCAGCTTGCGGATGAGTTCTATCCGGTGTTTGCCGAAAGCAGACTCACCTGTGAATTGGAAATCCCGCAGGGCCTGGAGGTGTTGGGCGATGCGGACAAGCTTGCCCGCGTGTTTGACAACCTTCTGCGCAACGCCGTCCACTACAGCCCAGAGGGGGCGAAGCTGGCGGTTTCTGCCCGGCGGGACGGCGCGCAGGTGGATGTGTTTTTCCGCAACACCGGGGCGCGCATCCCACAACAGCAATTGGAGCGGATCTTTGAGAAATTTTACCGCCTGGATTCCGCGCGTTCCAGCCGGACGGGGGGCGCGGGGCTTGGCTTGGCGATCGCCAAGGAGATTGTGGAGCTGCACGGCGGCACGATCGCCGCATCCAGCAGAGACGCTTATACCGAGTTCCGCGTTACCCTTCCGGCCGCGCCGGATGCAACCCATACAACGACATTGAAAAAGGAGCAGTTCAACCAATGAAATACCGAACGATTGGAAAAGCCGCTGTAGCGCTTTTGCTCGCCGCAGCGCTTCTTTTTTCCGCTGTGGGTTGCGGCCCGCAGGCGCAGACCGTCCCCGAAACATCTTCCAGCTCTGCCGCGGCGCCGGAACCAGCGGACAGCCCGGAGGAATCCGCTCCGGAACAAGAGGACCTGCCGGTGGGCGTTATCGCGGAGACCGCAGACACCATTACCTATGACGACATGCTGGCCGGGGAAGTCACCATCCAAAAGCGCCCCCAGCGCGTGGTGGTCATGCTCAATGCCGTGATGGAGCTGTGGTACATGGCGGGCGGCACCGCTGTGGCGCGCATTGAAGGGGAGGACAACATCCCCGAGGAGGCGAAGGGTCTCCCGACCATCGGCACCATGAGCACGCCGAGCGTGGAGAAGATCGTCAGCTATGAACCCGACCTGGTGATTCTGGTGAACACGCTGACGAAAAACCGCGAGATCCAGCCCGCCTTGCAGGAGGCCGGTATCCCCAATATTTCGGTGCGCTATAAAGATTACCAGGATTTCTGCGATTTGTTTGAGCTGTTTACCCACATTACCGACCAGCCGGAGCGCCTGGAGGCGCTGGACGACATCCAGGCCCAGGTGGACGCGGAGATCGAACAGGTGCAGGGCAAGCCGGAGCAAAAAGTGATGATCCTCTATGCAACGGCCAAATACGTCAAGGCAGGCGTTCAGGACAGCGTGATCGGCGACATGCTCAACCGCCTCGGCGCGGTGAACATCATCGACGCAGAGGCGGCAAACGGGCAGTCCATGGTGGACTACAGCATGGAGAAGGTGCTGGAGAGCAACCCGGACGTCCTCTTCATCCAGATGGCAAACGGAGGGGAGAAGGCGGAGCAGAACGCCCTGGACGAGATCCAGAACAATCCCGCATGGCAGGAGGTGCGGGCTGTCCAGGAGGGCCGCGTCTACACCGTGCCGCGCGAATACTCCACGCTCAAGCCAAACGCCCGCTATCCGGAGGCGTTTGCCTACTTTGCGGAAAAGCTCTATGGCGATGCATCTTGATGGCGGCCATCGGATCGCTGCGCGCCTGACCGCGCTGACCCTGCTGGCCGGTCTTTGCGCATTGGCATTTCTTCTCAGCATCGGTGCGGGCGCGGTCAACCTGTCTTTGGGCGAGGTTTGGCGGGCCCTGTTCGTGGAGACCAGCGGCGTACGCCGGCAGATTGTCTTTAACCTCCGCCTGCCGCGCGCGCTGGCCGGGGCGATGGTCGGCGCGTGCCTGGCGGTATCCGGCGTGCTTTTGCAGGCGGTGATGCGCAACCCGCTCGCCTCTCCGAGCGTGATCGGCGTCTCCTCCGGCGCGGGCTTTTTTGGAATGCTGGCCATGGTGCTGGTTCCCGGGAACCTGTATGCGGTGCTGCCGCCTGCGGCCTTCTTCGGGGGGCTGGTCACCACCCTGGCGATTTACCTCTTGGCTTGGCGCAACGGCATCAACCCCACCCGCATGATCCTGGCGGGCGTGGCCACATCCACTTTCCTGCGTGCGGGCGTGGACGCCCTGATGGTGTTTTTTCCGGATCAGTTGGCCGGATTTGTCAGCTTTTCCGTGGGGGGGCTTTCCGGTGTGACGTGGCGGCACGTCTGGATGTTGCTTCCCTATGCGGCTGCCGGTTTGTTCTTTGCGGTCCTGCTGTCCCAACGGCTGAACATCCTGCTGCTGGGGGATGAAGCGGCGACCGGACTGGGCCTGCATGTGGAGCGGACGCGGCTGCTGGCGATCGCCGTCTCCGCCCTGCTCGCCGCCGCCGCTGTGAGCGTCGCCGGGCTGCTCAGCTTTGTGGGGTTGATCGCCCCACACCTCATCCGGATGCTGGTGGGCACGGACGAACGCTACCTCGTGCCTGGGGCGGCGCTGGGCGGCGCAGCGCTGGTCATGTTGTGCGATACGCTGGGGCGCGTGGTTGCCCCGCCGATCGAGGTGCCGGTGGGGATTATCCTGGCGATCCTGGGCGCGCCGTTTTTCCTGTATGTCTTGAGGGGGAGGTCGAAACGCGATGTTGCAGGCAAAACATATTACCATCAGCTACGGCGCAAAAACCGTCCTTAAAGACGTCTCCCTCGACTTTGCGGCGGGCTCCCTCACGGCAATCATCGGGCGGAACGGGTGCGGGAAATCGACCTTGCTCAAGGCGATGTCGCGCAGCCTGATCCCGCAGGAGGGCGATGTCCTGTTGGATGGGACGTCCATTTTCCATCAGAACACGAAAAAGCTGGCCCAGCGGCTGGCCATCCTCTCGCAGGGGGTGCGCTCCCCGGAGGATTATACGGTGCGGCGGCTGGTCTGCTGCGGGCGGTATCCCTATGCGGGCTTTGGCGGCCGCCTTTCCCAGAAGGATTTTGACGCCGTGGACCGCGCCCTTGCAGATGTAAACATCGCGCACCTCTGCGACCGCCCGGTGGAGACGCTCTCCGGCGGGGAGCGGCAGCGCGCGTGGATTGCCATGCTGCTGGCCCAGGAACCGGAGGTCATGCTGCTGGACGAACCCACCACCTTTTTGGACATCGGCTGCCAATATGAGATTCTACGCCTGGTGCGGCGGCTCAACCGGGAAAAGGGCATCACCACCGTCATGGTGCTGCACGACCTCAATCAGGCTGCGCGCTATGCCGGCCGCGTCGTGGTGCTGCGCGACCACGGTGTCTTTGCGGACGGTCCGCCGGCCTCCATCCTGACCTCGGACCTGCTCGCTTCGGTGTTCGGCGTCCAGGCACGCGTGCTGCTGGACGAGGCGGCGGGCGTACCGTATTACATCCCCCAGGAAATGGAATGAGGGAAAGGCTGCTGGGCAGTTTAATTTGCTTGTGCCGGCTTTTTTCGTTTGCTGTGCTGGGACGGCCAGGCCCATTTTAAAATAAGATATGCGATCCCCAAGGAGCTGTTGGAAAGCTCTTTGGGGATTTTTTGATTTTTTTGTTGGGAAGCCTTGACAATTCCAAAAAATAGCTGTACTATTGTATTAGATCGTTAGTACAATAGTACAATGGAGGTGAAGATATGGGATGGAACTTAAAATCGGACCGGCCAATCTATGCGCAGTTGATCGAGCAAATTGAGCTGATGATCGTGTCCGGCATGTATCCGCCGGGCGCAAAGCTGCCCTCCGTGCGGGATCTGGCGGCGGACGCCGCCGTGAACCCGAATACGATGCAGCGGGCGCTTTCCCAGCTCGAAACGGACGGACTTTTGTACACCCAACGGACCAGTGGACGATATGTGACGGAGGATGTGGATAAAATTATGCAAACGAAACGGAGCCTCGCCGCGGGGCTGGTAAAAGAATTTTTAGAGAGTATGGGACGCCTTGGCTTCGACCGGCAGCAGGCCATTGAGCTGCTGCAGGCGGGCGAGGACGCAAAGCGCGACAGCGCTTGATGCGGTATGGAAGGGAGGAACGCCGTATGAAAAGGATGGCATTGATGGTCCTGCCGGTCCTGGCCGCCTGCACCCTGTTGGGAGGGTGCTCCTTGGCCGGGGAGGAAAACGCCGGGCAGGGCGGCGATTTAGAGAAAGCGCAGGAGATCCGGGCTGTCCGGGCGGGGGAAGAGGAAACCGCCTACGACACAACCGATCGGGATGCGATCGAAGCGTTTGTGGAAAAACTGCAAATCGACGAATGGAAGTTGGGAGAACTCCCGGAGGACGCGCAGGAGAGCGTCGTCTATACCTTCCAACAGGAGGCCACCGTCCTGTTTGGCGAAACAAGCACGGACGGTTCGATGGACAGAATGGTGGAGCTGACTACTTATGATGGAAGCCCCTATGTTACGCTGCATGTCCTCGGGCAGTCGCTCGATTTTGAGATCCCGCAGGATGCAGCGGAGTATTTGAACCACCCGGAAGACATCGGCTAGGCCGGTTCCGGCGTGCTGCGATCAAAAGAACCGCCCCGGCATTTGACCGGAGGCAAGGAGGAATGATTCATGGAAAACATTTTGGAGTGCCGCGGCTTAGTCAAATTCTTCCCGAACTGCTTGGCGCTCAACAACGTGGACCTGACCGTGCCAAAGGGCCGGATCGTTGGCCTGTTGGGGCCGAACGGCAGCGGGAAGAGCACCTTGATTAAGCTGGCGAACGGCCTGCTGACCCCCACGCAGGGCACCATTTTGGTGGATGGCAAGGAGCCGGGCATTGAGACGAAGAAGATCGTCTCCTATCTGCCGGAGCGCACCTACCTGACGGAGTGGATGACAGTGCAGGATATGCTGGATCTGTTCAACGATTTTTATGCGGATTTCAATATTGCAAAGGCGCGCGACATGCTGGCGCGGCTGAATATCCAGACCAAGGCGCGGATCAAGACGATGAGCAAGGGCACCAAGGAGAAGGTGCAGCTGATCCTGGTGATGAGCCGGGAGGCCCAGCTGTATTTGCTCGACGAGCCGATCGGCGGCGTGGACCCCGCGGCGCGCGATTACATTTTGAATACGATCATCGCCAATTACAATGAAAATGCCACGGTCCTGATCTCCACCCACCTGATTTCGGATGTGGAGCAGATTTTGGACGACGTGATCTTTATCAACCAAGGGAGCGTCGTTTTGACCTCTTCGGTGGACGACATTCGTGAGAAGCAGGACAAGAGCGTGGACGCACTATTCCGGGAGGTGTTCAGATGTTAGGCAAATTGATTAAATACGAATTCAAGGGCACGGCGCGCCTGTATCTGCCCTTCTTTGCCCTTCTGGTCCTCTTGACGGTGGTCAACCGGTTTTCTCTGCAGTTCAGTGTGAGCCATTCTGAGATCATGGAGATTCCGTCGGTACTCGCCATGATGCTCTATATCGTGGCTGTGATTGCAATCTTTGTAATTGCAATGGTGGCGACTGTCCAGCGGTTTTATAAGAACTTTATGACGGACGAAGGCTATTTGATGTTCACCCTGCCGGTATCGCAGGACGGACTCATCCTCAGCAAGCTGATTGTCGCAACGATTTGGAACATCTTCAGCGTCCTGATTGCCATGCTGTCCCTGTTTTTCCTGATGGTCGATGAAGATATCTGGAGCGCCCTGGTCACTGGCGTGGGAGAACTCCAGAAGCTTGCCGCGACGTATGGGATCAACCTATTTTCTGTTTGCGCCATAACGCTTCTGACCATGTTGATCGGTCTGGTCGCCGGGATCTTGCAGATTTACGCGGCGGTTGTGATCGGCTGCACCAGTTCCCGCCACAAGCTGATTTTGGGCCTCGGCGTCTATCTGGGCTTTAACGTGGTCATGCAGACGGCATCCCTGGTGATGCTGCCCCTGATTATGAATTGGCTAACGACAATCAACGAGTTGGGCGACTCCTTCACCCCGCAGCAGGCTATGGGCTTCTTCCAGGGGGTCATGCTCTTGGGGTTGGTTTTCTCGCTGGTGTTCGGTGTAATCTACTATATCATTACCCGCCTGATGCTGAAAAAGAAGCTCAATTTGGAGTAACTTCGGGTTAATTGGCAGTAACCTGCCCGCAAAACGATAGGAGGAACGACATGCACGGTCCCATATACGTCCGGCGCTATTTGCTGAATCTGGCGCGGCTGGGGGTCACGACCGGCCTGGCCGTCGGGCTGTTTGGGACGGCAGCCCTCCTCCTGGCGGGCAGGTTTTTTGCTGCCTATGGCGATCTGTTGTTTTTGGCGGCCGTGCTGCTGCCGGTTTTGGTCTGTCTGCTGGGCTTTGAAAAGAAGCCTCTCCGGGCGGTGGGGCTCACCGCGCGGCGTTGCGATCCCGGCGATTTCTTCTTCGGGATGCTCTGGGCGGCGATTGGGTTTCTTGGAATTCTGTGGGTTGCATTCCTTCTGACGGAGCGAAATGACGTTTGGATCGCCCTGCTCCAGGGCGCCAGCATCCCCCGCCTGGCCCACTATCTCATCGTTGGCTTTTGTGAGGAGCTGCTCTTCCGCGGATACCTGTTTCAGAACTTGTTCTGCGAGTGGCCCTTTTGGAGGAGGAGCCTGCTCTCCGCGGCGGTCTATCTGTTGCCTCACAGCTTGTGTGCAGGCGGGAACGATTTCCCGGCGCTCCTGTTTGTGTGTTTGTTTGGGCTCCTGGCGAATTATCTGACATATTGCACGGGAAGCATTTGGATGGGTGTCGGGTTTCACGGGATGTGGAACCTGTTGGCTGCAACCTGTTTTTGTTGCCCAGAGACCCAAGAAATTGCCGCGCCGCTGTTCCTCCTGTTGTCCTTTCCGCTGTTCCGCGGCCTGTTTCACCGGCGGGGGCGGCGCGCCCAAGCCAGCTGATCCAGCCCCTTGTATTTTTCCACAGAAAGGGATATACTGGAAGCGGTACATGGGGGACGGCACCCATTGCAAAAAACAGGGCATGTACATTTCCCACACGGAGAGGGGACGATACCCATCGAACGGACCATTGTTGTGGAGGACGGATGGGGGAATCGCTGTGAATCCACCTATCCGCGCCGGGCGAAACAATTGGTAAAAAAGGGTAGGGCACGCTTTGTCGGCCCGGACCGGATCCGCCTTGCGTGTCCGCCAGTCGAAACATTGGAGGATATAGCGATGAGCGATATGCAGATTTCCGCACAGGATATTTTGGCACGGATCGACCGCATCTTAGACGATACGGCGTATTTGAAAGACGCCTTTACCACGATTGAAAAGATCCCGCAGGGGGACAATGCCACGGAGACCGCCCGGCTGAAGGCCGAAGCGGTGGAGCGCATGGTCCAATCCCGGGAGAAGACCCATCGCCAGGCGCTTCGCCTGTTGGAATCCCTCGCCTGGGAGTCCGATGAGGAAGCCGGGGAGGACGAAGAAAGCAGCGGCGAGGACGAGACAGAAGAATAAAATCCCAGAGGGCGCGCCCGCGAAAAGCGGGCGCGCCTTTTCCATGCATTTCCTTTGCAGATTCCAGGGGAAATGATGAAATTTCGCATAAATTCTCTTGTCAGAAAACCACCCAAATGTTATAATATAGACAAAATTACGCGGCGGAACTTTTTTGCCTTTTTGAAAGATTGCCGCGTGAAACAAGCAGCAGGGGAGCACCCCAGGAGGAAATGAGAGTATGGAAATAACAATTTGTATCGGCAGTTCCTGCCACCTGAAAGGATCCCGCGATGTCATCAGCATCTTTCAACGCCTGGTTTCGATGAACCATCTGGAAGATAAGATCGACCTGAAGGGCTCCTTCTGTATGGGGGAGTGCACCAACAACGGCGTCTGCGTCTGTTTGGACGGGGAACGCTTTAAGGTCACCCCGCTGGAAACAGAGGCCTTTTTTAACCGCGAAGTCATGAAACGGCTGGAGAAGTAACGCTCCAAGGAGTATCAACGGGGAGTCCCCCTAAGTATGTAGGATAGGTGATGACAAATGAGTATTATTGGCTTGCAGAAAGCAAATTGCAAAAACTGCTATAAATGTGTGAAGGTTTGCCCGGTCAAATCCATCAAGGTAGAAAATGAACAGGCGAAAATCATCGACCGCGACTGCATCCTCTGCGGCACCTGCCTGGAGCAGTGCCCGCAGAACGCTAAGACGGTGGCGAGCGATGTCGCCCTGGTCAAGCAGATGATGAAGAGCGGCGAGCGGGTCATCCTTTCGATTGCCCCGTCGTACTATGGATGCTTTGATTTTGAAGATGTCCATCAGTTTGCGGGTGCGATGAAGGCGCTCGGTTTCTATGGCGTTTCGGAGACCGCGGAGGGCGCGGCGTATGTGACGGCGGAGTACCACCGCATCATGCAGGAGAACAGCATGAAGAATATCATTTCGACCTGCTGCCCGTCCGTCAACCGTTTGATTGAATTGTACTATCCGTCCCTGGTGGACCAAATGGCGCCGGTCGTTTCCCCGATGATCGCGCACGGCCGCCTGCTCAAGCAGAGCTACGGCCCCGGGACGCGCGTCGTGTTTGCAGGCCCCTGCATTGCGAAGAAGGACGAGGCCGCCGACATCCGCCACAACAACGAGATCGACGCGGTGCTGACCTTTGAGGAGCTCGGCGCCTGGCTGAAGGAGGAGCACATTTCCTTTGCCAACGCCGAATCTGCGACGTTCCTCAACCCGAGCTCGAAGATCCTGCGCATGTACCCGATCGAGGAGGGTATCCTCGCATCCTTGCGCTCCAGGGGCGACATCGGCGATTGGAAGCTCCTGTCCGTTTCCGGCTCCGGCGCCTGCATCGACCTGTGCCGCGCCATGGAACGCGGCGAGCTCGACCACTGCTTCATTGAAATCAACATGTGCCGCGACGGCTGCGTCAACGGCCCCGGTTCCGGCACGGATACCGTTTCCCGCTTTGCCTCCCGCGTCCGGATCCGCGATTATGCATATGAGGATGCGGAGTCCTATCCGAACCTGCCGGAGACCATCCCGATGCAGATGCAGTTCGTGGACCGCTCCAGCAAAGAGGACATCCCGGACGAGGAGACGATCCGCGCGATCCTGGCAAAGATCGGCAAGAACGGCCCGGAGGACGAACTCAACTGCGGCTCCTGCGGCTACCCGACCTGCCGCGCAAAGGCCATCGCCGTTTACCAGGGCAAGGCCGAGCTACATATGTGCATGCCGTACATGAAGGAGCGTGCGGAGTCCCTGAGCAACTGCGTGCTTTCGGAGACGCCGAACGTCACCATCATTGTGGACAGCGATTTGAATATCATCGAATTTAACGCCGCGGCGGAGCGCACGTTCCGCATCAGCCGCCATGAGGCGCTGCAAAAGTGCATCTACGAGCTGATCGACAGCTCGGACTTCCAGTTCGTGTTCGACAGCAAGCAGTCGATCACCGACAAGAAGGTACATTATAAAGAATACGGCGTTACGATGGAACAGACCATCGTATACATTGCGAAGGAAAACATCGCAATGGGCATCTTTAAGGACATCACCAAGGAAGAAGCCAACATAGAGAGCCAGTATAAACTGCGTGCGGAGACAATGGAGATGGCGCAGAAGGTCATCGACAAGCAGATGGTTGCAGCGCAGCAGATCGCGAGCCTGTTGGGTGAAACCACGGCGGAGACCAAGGCCACGCTGACCAAGCTGAAAAATATGATCGTGTTCGACGAGGACTGAGCGCCTCCGATGCGGAATTTATGCTGTAAAGGAATGATTGGATGAAAATGCATGTGGATGCCGCATATCGGAGCCTCAACAAATATGGGGAAGAACTTTGCGGCGATAAAGTGAAAATCATACGCGCCCCCGATTCCACCATCGCGGTGCTGGCGGACGGCCTCGGCAGCGGCGTCAAGGCCAATATTCTTTCCACGCTCACCAGCACCATTGTATCGACGATGCTGAACGAAGGGGCCAGCATTGCCGAGGTGGTGGAGACCATCGCAAAGACGCTGCCGGTGTGCAGCGTCCGGAAGCTGGCGTATTCCACCTTTAGCGTGCTGCAAATTTTTGACGACGGCACGGCCCATCTGGTGGAGTTTGACAACCCGCCCTGCATCTTTGTGCGGAACGGCAAAGTGGTCGATCTGGAGTCGCGCAGCGAACTGAAGGAGTACGGCGGCAAGCAGATCTCCGAGTGTACGTTTTCGGTGCGGCCGGGCGACGTGCTTGCGCTCGTCAGCGACGGCGTCATCTATGCCGGCGTGGGCCAGGCGCTGAACTTCGGCTGGAACTGGGATAACGTATCGTCCTGGCTGGCAAAAACTTCCACCAAGGAAAACTCCGCGCCGCGCCTGGCGGTTTCCCTTTCCGAGGCGGTGCGCGAGCTCTATCTCGACAAGCCCGGCGATGATTCGACGGATCTGGTGATCCGTATCGCCCCGAAGAGCGTGGTCAATATGCTCTCCGGCCCGCCGGTCAACAAAGAGGACGACAACCGTATGGTGCATGATTTTATCACCTCCTACGGGAAAAAGGTGGTCTGCGGCGGCACCAGCGCGAACATTGTGGCGCGCGTCCTCAACCGGAAAATTGAAACCTCAATCAATTATGTCGACCCGACGATCCCGCCCACGGGCAAGATCGAAGGCGTGGACCTGGTGACCGAAGGCGTGCTCACCCTGAGCCGCACGGTCGATATTTTGCGTGACTATCTGAATAAAGAGGCCGATTCCTTCTACTTCCACCGGCTGGATGAAGAAAACGGCGCTGCCATGATTGCGAAGATGCTCCTGGAAGAATGCACGGACCTGCACGTCTTCATCGGAAAGGCGATCAATCCGGCGCACCAGAACCCGGGGCTGCCTTCGGATTTGAGTATTAAAATGAAACTGATCGACGAACTGTGCGAACTCGTCAAGAAATTGGGAAAGAACGTCGAAAAAGTTTATTATTAATCACGAAATTAAGGATACCCCTTGCCAGGACAAGAGAAATGATTTAAGATGATAGAAAAGGATTGTTAAAAAAAAGGCAAAGTACCCGAAAGCATGGGCTTGTAAGCCCTTTTTGGCGCCTTTTGTCACAGCCCTTTTAGACGAAGGAAGAATGGAGCCTCTTGGCCTGCGGAGGGACCAGGACGTAGGATGAATGCCGTCAGCTTGTCCCCTATGTCTGATCTGCGTTTTCCAAAACGCCAATTGAGGGAGCAGGTGTAATTTCGAAAAGCGAGGATAGAAGCATGCAATACGATAATGACGCGAAACAACTAAAATATCAAGTGCTCACCCAGGTAGCGAAGTATACCTTTGAGGGAACATTGGATAAGCATATCCAGGAGATTCCGTATGACATTATCCCTGGCCCCGTGCCTACTTTCCGCTGCTGTATCTACCGCGAGCGGGAGATTATCCGCGAGCGTATCACCTCTGCACAGGGGGTCAGTCTTCCGGGCCAGGATGAACGGGGCATTGTCGGCGTTTTGCCGGCTGCCTGCGAGGGCTGTCCGATCAGCCGCTTTACGGTTACAGATAACTGCCAGAAATGTCTGGCGAAAAAATGCCAGGCGGCCTGTCCCTTTGGCGCGATTTCCATCACCGGCAAGGGCGCATACATCGACCCGGCCAAATGTAAAGAGTGCGGACGCTGTGCGGCGGCCTGCCCGTACAACGCGATTTCCGATACCATGCGTCCCTGCATCCGCGCGTGCCCGGTCAATGCGATCAGCAAGGACGACTACAACCGCGCTTCTATCGATTACAGCCGCTGCATCAGCTGTGGCGCCTGCGTGGTCGGCTGCCCGTTCGGCGCGATCACGGACCGTTCGAACATTGTCGCGGTGATTGAGGCCCTCAAGAGCGGCGAGCCGGTCGTTGCCACCTTTGCCCCGGCAATCGAGGGCCACTTTGGCGACGCAAATGTCGGCCAGCTCAAGGCGGCGATCCGCAAGCTGGGCTTTACGGATGTCGTCGAGGTTTCCCTCGGCGCAGACGCCACGGCATGGCATGAAGCACAGGAGCTGAAGGAAGCGGTGGAATCCAACCGCAAGATGACCACTTCCTGCTGCCCGGCCTTTGTGGAGATGATTGAAAAGCATTTCCCGAAGCTGATTCCCAATATTTCCACGACCGGTTCCCCGATGACCCTGGTTTCCCGCTACATCAAAGCGAACAATCCGGGCGCCACGGTGGTCTTCATCGGGCCGTGCATTGCAAAGAAGCTGGAAGCCAAGAAGGTGGAGGACACGGCGGATTATGTCATCACCTTTGAGGAGCTGGCAGCGCTCTTTGAGGCCAAGGGGATCGACGTACACGAGGCTGCGGAAAACGAGCAGGATGGCAGCCGTCTGGGCAAGGGCTTTGCACAGAGCGGCGGCGTAGCTGCATCCGTCGCAGCGGTTCTGGACGATGAAAACTTCGAGATGCCGTTCTCCTGCATCAAGTGCAACGGCGCGAAGGAATGCAAGAAGACCTTGATGATTATGAATGCCAACCGCCTCCAGGAGGACATCGTGGAGGGCATGGCGTGCGAAGGCGGCTGCGTAGCGGGTCCCGGCGGCGTGGAATCCATGCAGAAGCTTTTGAAGAACCGCGCCAAGCTGTTGGCAACCGCCGATAAGCGCGGCATCAAGGAGAACATTGAAGAGATTCACGACTTCTCCAAGATCAATATGGTGGTTCCACACAATGTGTGATCCTCTACCAGGGAAAAGATTTTGGAAGGGCAGCGGCGTCTGCATGAGCAGATGCAAATTGGGGTAAATTGAGGATAGGGGCGCTTGCGCCCATCAAGAAGGGGCGTGGTTCACGCCCCTTATCTTTTATACGGATGTTCAAGATGGATTGGAGAAAGGGGGCTGCGGCTTGGAAGCAGTCACAGCAGTACAGCTCACAAAGACATATGGCGAAGTCCAAGCAGTGCGGGATTTGACCCTCCATGTCCCACAGGGGGGCGTGTTTGGGCTTTTGGGGGCGCAGGGAGCAGGGAAGACAACGGTGATCCGCATGCTCTGCGGGCTCACAAAGCCGACCAGCGGCGAATGCAGCGTGCTGGGGTGTTCCCCGGCAAAGGACCCGGCGGCCGTCCATGCCGTGTGCGGTGTGATGCTTGCAAGCGCCCGGCCATACGCCCATATGACGGGCCAGCAGAATTTGCTGTTTTTCGCACAGGCGGCGGGCATGGCGGAAAAAGCCGCCGAGCGCCGGGTATCGGAATTGATGAAGGATCTGGAGCTTTGGGAGGAACGGGAGAGGCCCGTATCGGAATACTCCACCGGAATGCTGCAAAAGCTCTCCCTGGCGCGCGCTTTGGTCAACTATCCCAGCGTCCTGCTGCTGGATGAACCCACGAGCGGCCTGGACTACGAATCGGCGCATGCATTGCATGCCCTGGTGAGCCAATTCGCCGCGCGCGAAGACACGACGGTCCTGCTCGGTACCTCCATGATGCACTATGCGCAGAGCATTTGCACCGCGTATGGTATTTTGGAGGGCGGGGAGCTGGTTGCCTCCGGCGATTTCCAGTCCCTTCGGGAAGCGGCCGGATGCCGGGCGCATGCGGAATTCCGGCTGAGCGGAGGGGAAAGCCTGGAAGGGTTCCGGCCGGATGAGACCCTGGCCACCGGTCTGTTGGAACACAACGGCTGGTGGCGCGCGGAATTGCGCGATGAGGAGGAGATGCCCCGCCTGTTGCGGAGCATTGTGGAACACGGCTATGACGTTTTGGAGGCCCGGCTGGTTGAGCCGACCTTGGAGGACGTTTATAAACGGACGTTGGAACAGCACCCGGGAAAGGAGGGAACGGCCGATGCTCACGCTGGCTGAACATGCACTGATCCGCAAGGACTTTCTGGAAATTTGGAGTTCCAAGATGGCGCGCGCCACCTTGATTGCCGTCCCCATTGGGCTGGTGGTTGTGGTGCCAGCGCTTTTCCTCGCGGCGGTCTGCCTGGTGCCGTTGGAACAAGCCGCTGGAATCCAGGAGATGCTTTCGCTCCTGCCTTCCCATTTACAGCATTATAACGCGCAGCAGGGATTGTTCTATCTCCTAACCAATACGCTGTTTCCTTTGTTTTTCCTGATGGTCCCGTTGATGGCGTCCGCGGTCTCTGCATCCTGCATTTTTGCAGGGGAAAAAGAGCGCAGGACCATTGAAACGCTGTTGCTCACGCCGCTGCGGGTGCGCCAGATCTTCCGCGCGAAACTGGCGTGCTGCCTGTCTTTATCGTTCGTAACCACCGCCATCTCCTTTGGCGCGTTTACAATCGTTGCCTCCGTCGGGGATATTATGCTGGGGATGTCCTTCTTTTTGAATTGGTCCTGGCTGGTGATCATTTTGTTGCTTTCTCCGGGCTTGATGGTGTTTGGGGCGGTGTTTATGGTGTTTGCGTTCAACCGGACCAGCAGCCGTATCGAGTCCTTCCAGACCGTCGCCTATGTTGCGCTGCCCTTTCTTCTGTTGTACATCGCCCCGTTTACCGGGTTGTTCCGCGTAAATGCTACGGTCTTATTGCTGGCAGCAGCGGTTGTGTGGCTGTGCGACCTTTTCCTCTGGATCTACGACCGGCGCACCTTCCTGCCCGAAAAATTTTTAAACGCGCCCTTGGAAGATTGAAAAAGTGTGCTGCTTGTTTTATCGGACGGAATCGCTTATAATAAGAATGGAACGATTTACAAAGATTTTATGGGGTTAAGAACCGCTGGCTGAATGGATGGGGTGATTGTGTGCCAGCAGATTTGCATTGTCATACAAAGATGTCCGACGGTTCCGTGGGGATTGACGAGCTGGTGCAGTTGGCAAAGCGATCCGGGCTTTCTGCGATCGCCGTGACGGACCACGATACCTTTTCAGGGGCGCTGCGCGCCAAGAGTTATGGGGACCGGATCGGGATGGAGGTGCTGCCGGGGGCGGAGTTTTCCTGCATGGACCCGGCGACCGGCCGGAAAGCGCATGTTTTATGTTATGGGAATGTCCGCGTGCACCGGTTAGAGGGACTTTGTAAAAAAATTGGGGACAACCGCCGGAGATCCGTGAGCGTGTCCCTGCAAAAGGTGATGCGGCTGTATCCCATTACCATGGATATGGTGGTACAGCGTGCCCATGGGAGCAGCAATATTTTTAAGCAACATATTATGCACGCATTGATTGACGCGGGCTATGCGGATTCCTTTTATGGGGCCGTCTATGAAAAATTATTCCGCCCGCGGACCGGCTTTGCCTATTGTAAGACGGAGTACCCGGATGTGCATGACGTCATCGCCCAGATTCACGATGCGGGCGGGATCGCGGTGTTGGCGCACCCGGGGATTTACGACAGCTACGACCTATTGGAGCAGCTGGCGCGCGACCATGAAATCGAGGGCGTGGAGGTCTGGCATACACGCAACCGCGAGGGCGATGCGGAGCGGTTTATGCAGATTGCCACGCAATACCATCTGATTATGACCGGGGGCACGGACTTCCATGGGATGTACAGCAAAGTGACGCATCCCTTGGGAACCTGCACCACACCGGACGATCAGCTTACCCTGCTGAAAAAATTGCGGGTGGAATAGAAGACCCATATAGGAGGAAATACAGGATGGAATATCGTTATAAGACGCGCGGCGTCTGTTCGTCGGAGATTTTGCTCGAGCTGGATGGAGACGTTGTAAAATCGGCCAAATTTACCGGCGGCTGCAATGGGAATTTGAAGGGGATTTGTTCCTTGATCGCAGGAATGAAGGTGGACGATGTCATCGCACGGTGCAAGGGCATCCGGTGCGGCTTTAAGCCGACCTCGTGCCCGGATCAATTGGCCAATGCCCTGACGCAGGCGAAAGAGCAGCAAAAAAAATGAGGGCCTGTCCCATTGGGACAGGGGGAAAAGGGGCTGCAGGTTGCAGCCCCTTTTCGCGCGGAAATTAGCAGCAGCTGTTGCCACAGCCGTTGTCGCAGCCGCAGCCACAACCGTTGTTGTTGGAGTAGCCATAGCCGTTACCGCCGCAGCAGCACAGGAGAATGATGATGAGGATGATGATCCAAGAGCATCCGCAGCCACCTAAGAAGTTGTTGTTACACATAATTGTTTGCCTCCTTTCGAATTACAGTATAGTATATTGCGGGAGGCCAAAAGGTGTTACAACCAAAATCGGCGCGGGAGGATTCTCCGATAAATATTCCTGTGTACAGATGTATATAGATGAAGAACGGGCGTGCGGAACCAGGGGGTACAACTGCACGCAAGGGATATAGACCCTGTTGATTGGAGGAATGTTTTATGACGCCACATCGTCAGGAAGAAGCAAAAAAAAGGGTACCGGCCCATGTGCGGGTTGTGGTAGACGTCCACTGCCCTGTGTGCGGCGCCTCTTTTGACGACATTGTCCGCAGCGGCCGGGCCGGCTGTGCGGAGTGTTACCACACCTTCTCCGACCGGTTAAAGCCGGTGATCGAGCGCATCCACGGGGAAGCAGTGCATCGCGGGAAGGTGCCGGGGGCAAACCTGCCGCAGCCGCGTCAAAGCAGCCAGTTGGTTGTGAAGAGGCGCGCGCTGCGGGAGGCAATCGACACACAGAATTTTGAGTACGCAGCCGCATTGCGCGATCAGATCAAGGCGTTGGAAGAAGGAGGCGGCCACCATGCATAAGTGGTATCAGGAGGCGGGAGAGCAAAACGACGTTGTCATCAGCACGCGCGTCCGCCTGGCGCGCAGTTTGCCGGGGTATCCGTATCCGAAGCGGATGAATGCCGCCGGACGGCAGCAGGTGGAGCAGATGATCTATGAGGCGGCGACCAACGAAAACGCTGCGGTGGGGCATCAGTTCGCCTATTGGCGCATGGAGGACATCGGCCGGACCGACGGCCTTTCCTTGGCGGAACGACGCCTTGTCCAGCCGGACTTTCCTGCGGATCGCATGGGCGGGCTCCTGGTCACCCAAGACGAGAGCCTTTCCTTGTTGGTTAACGGCGAGGACCATCTGCGCATCCAGGTGTTCCGGGCCGGGATGGAGCTGGAAAGCGCCTATGCAGAGGCAGACCATTTGGACACCATCTTGGATAAAGAGTTGCACTTTGCCTTTGACCCGAAGCTCGGCTATTTGACGCAAGACCCCGCGAACTTAGGCACAGGAATGCGGGCCTCCGTATTGCTGCACCTCCCGGCGCTGCATGAAAGCGGTTCGATCGGTCGGATTGCGGCGGGATTGGCGAAGCTGGGCCTTGTGTTGGAGGAGGAACCCTTCGACCCATCCAACGAAGAGGAACAGACCTCGCGGCACCTGCTCTCCAACCGGTTGACCTTGGGGCTGAACGAGGAAGAGGCCCTGCGCAACCTCAAGAGTATTGCGCAGCAGCTTTTGGTGCAGGAGCGCACAGCGCGCCTTTCCCTGGCGGAAAAGCTGGAGATGCAGGACGCCGTAAGCCGGGCGCTTGGAGTCCTGCAAAGTGCGAAGATGTTGGGGGAACAGGAGCTTCCAGACCTGCTGTACCGTGTACGTTTGGGAATTGCAGCTGGGCTGATTTCCGGCGTTGGTGTGGAAAAGATCGACGCCCTGCTGATGGAATTGCAGCCTGCAACCCTGACGTTGGCCTGCGGCCGGCGGTTGAGCCAATCCCAGCGGGACGGCCTGCGCGCAGAAGTGGTGCAGCGTGTCCTTGGATAAAGAGAGGACGGAATGGTTCTGCGAAGGATACCGCATAAATGATAGAACTAGGATGTCCAATTTTGGAAAGAAGGGGACGTTATGACACATCCATCCATTCATCAAACAGAGTTGGCCGCTGCACTGTTCGACCTAGTGGGAGGGCCTGTCCCGCACCCATATGAACAAGAGGAGGAAGCCAGGGCGCTGGCGAAACAGTTGGGAGACCGGTCCAAGGTGCTATTAAAAGTAATCGAGCTCTGCAAAACCCCCACTACACCAGAACAGCTTTATTTGACAGCGCGTGCCTATAGTTTCCTAGGGGGCCCGTATGCAGAAGAGACGGAGCGCTATGCAACTGCCTATCTGTCCACAGACGGTTGGAAGGGGCTACCGCAGCGAACTGTTGAGGAAGAAGGAATTTTGATTAATCAAGCAGCGGCAAACCGGGCCTGCATTGTGTCCGATCTTGCGGCTGCGGAGGAACATCTCGGCAAATTGGAGGCTGCAATTTCGCACTATTTGGAGGCATACCGTTTGGAACCATCTCAGGCTATGTATGCAATCAAGGCGGCAGATGGGATGGCCCAGCGGGGACGGAAAGAGGAGGCGTTGGCGTTCCTGCGGCAACAAAAGAAAAGCCGCTATTATACGCCGGTGGACCGTCCCGGCAGATGGGGCGCGGCGGGCCGCAATGCTACGTTCCAAGAATTGTTAAACGCGCATATTTTGAAATTAGAAGCCAAGTGATCTTGAGCAGTTCAAATGTAAAAAAGCGTTGGTACTACGGAGAAATCCATAGTACCAACGCTTTTTTGTTGAAAGAAACAGAGACCTCTTTTTAGCGGGGACGAGTTCCTTGCCGCCGCCCACAGTGGCTGTGGGCAGGGGGATCCATCCTTCTTAAAGGATATAACCGATCTTTTTCATCACTTTGCGCAGGGTGCGGAGGGAGATGGCCAACGCCTTTTCCGCGCTCGCGCGATAACACTGTTCCAGATAATCCTTGTTTTTGCTGTAGTCGGCATAACGCTCCTGGATGGGGCGCAGATGCTCCACAACGGCTTCTCCGACAGCGGTCTTGAAATCGCCGTAGCCCTTGCCTTCGAATTCGCGTTCGATCTCGTCGAAGGAACGGCCGGTGACTGCGGAATAAATCCCCATCAGGTTGTTTACACCGTCCTTGCCCTCGGCATAGCGCACGCAGGCGTCGCTGTCCGTCACCGCGCGCTTGAATTTGCGCATGATGTCCTCCGGCTTATCCAACAGCGCGATGCAGCCGTTGGCGTTTTCGTCGGACTTGCTCATCTTCTTGGTCGGATCCTGCAGGGACATAATCCGCGCGCCGTTCTTCGGAATGTACGCATCCGGCACCACGAAGGTGGGGCTGTACAGGCCGTTGAAGCGCTCCGCAATGTTGCGGGTCAGCTCCAAATGCTGCTTCTGATCCGCACCGACCGGGACCAGGTCCGCTTGATAAAGGAGGATATCCGCAGCCATCAGCGCCGGATAGGTGAACAGGCCCGCATTGATGTTGTCCGCGTGTTTGGCGGATTTATCCTTAAACTGCGTCATGCGGGAGAGCTCGCCAAACTGGGTGTAACAGTTCAGAATCCACGCCAATTCCGCATGCGTATGGACATGGCTCTGCATGAAGAACAGGCTCTTGTTTACGTCGATCCCGCAGGCCAGTAACAGGGCGTAGGCCTCCAGGATGTTGCGGCGGAATTTTGCCGGCTCCTGCCGCACGGTGATGGTGTGCAGGTCCGCCAGGGCAAAGATACAGTCGAAGTCGTCCTGCAAAGCGACCCAGTTTTTCAGCGCGCCGAGGTAGTTGCCCAGGGTGATGGTGCCGCTGGGTTGGATCGCGCTGAATATGATCTTTTTGCGTTCGGCCGTTTGATTTTCCATGGGAAGCACCCTCCTTACAGGACGTCCTTGGCCAGCTGGCCGAGGAGTTCAATGCCTCGGACAAGCTGCTCGTCGGTCGGCGTCGAATAGTTGATGCGGAAGCTCTGGCAGGGTTCGTTCTCGTCGGTCAGGAACGCATTGCCCGGGACGACGCAGACCTTGCGCAAAACCGCTTCCTTGCAGAACGCGGGCATATCGACCCCGTCCGGCAGCGTGCACCACATGAAGAGGCCGCCTTCAAACGGGTTGTAGGTGATTTTATTCGGGACAAGGCATTCGTCCATCTTGCGCAGCGCCAGTGCGGATTTTACACGGTAAAGCTCGCGCAGGTGGGCAAGGTGCGCCTCATAGTCGTATTTGGTCATGAATTCATGGCAGATGATCTGGCTCCACATATTGGTGTGGACGTCCGCACCCTGCTTGCAGACCACCAGCTTTTGTAGGAGCGGTTTCGGCGCAATGGCGTATCCGACACGCATGCCGGGGGAGATCACCTTGCTGAAGGTGCCCACATAGATCACAATGCCGTCCTCGTCCATGGACTTGATGCACGGGATGTACTCGCCCTTGATGCGGATGTCGCCATAGGGGTTGTCCTCCAGGATCATCACGCCGTACTGCTTTGCCAATGCATAGAGCTGTTTGCGCTTCTCCAGGCTCATGGTGATACCCGAGGGGTTCTGGAAGTTCGGGATGGTATAGATGAATTTGGCGCGGGGCTCCTCTTTGAGGGCGCGTTCCAGCTCGTTCATATCCATGCCGTCGCTCTCCATGGGAACGCCGCGCAAACGGGCGTTGTAGGAGCGGAAGGTATTCAGGGAGCCGATGAAGCTCGGGGCCTCGCAGATCACCACATCCCCCTCGTTGCACAGGGATTTTGTGGTGAGGTCCATCACCTGCTGCGCGCCGGAGGTGATGAGGATGTCGTCAAAGTCGCGGCCAACTTGGTGCTTTTCTTTCATATAAGCGGTCAGGTGTTGGCGCAACGGGAGGTATCCCTCGGTCAATCCATACTGCAACACGTCCACCGGGCGCTCTGCCATAATGCGGGCGGAGATTTCAGCGACCTCTTTGACGGGGAACGCTTCCGGGGCGGGGTTGCCGGCAGAGAGGGAAACCACGGTCGGGTCCGCCGCATACTTAAAGATTTCGCGAATCGCAGACGGCTTGAGGGTCTGCACGCGGTCGGAAATTTTGTATTCCATGACGCAAGTTCCTTTCGTTTAATAAATTCATATTCAGTTTACCACATTTTGCGCATAACGTCCAGCGTGGGCGGGGCATAGGCGTTGAAAGATGCTCGAAAGGGGGCCGAAACGTGCGAAAAGAGGGGAAGATTTGGAAATGGTTTTGTTTCTGGAGGATAGCTTGCAGGAGGAAGGCGGCTTGCATCAGGGAAACTGCGACCGGAGCTTCCAAAATATTACACGAAGTTATGACAAAACTTTCCATATACTTATTGTATAATGTTCCCGTAAACCCTTTTCGATGCCTGGATGCATGTCCGCCCTAAAAGGTGGACAAGCACGAAATCATAGAAGGAGAGCGATGGGAATGGCAAAGGAAAAAGTAGCAGCGCAGGTCCCGGAGGGACAGGCCCCGCCAATCTCCAACCGGCGTGTGGACTTGGAAAACTGGCTGGCGGCCCTTTTGCCGGGGATGCGGGCCGTTGCACGGCAGGCGGTGTTCTTTGTTGTAGGGTTGCTGTGCGCGCGCGGTGTGGTGTTTGGAAAATATGCCCCCTTTGGCGTGGCAGCGGTGGCCGCCATGCCGTACCATTCCATGTGGAGCACCGTGTTGGGATGCGCGGTTGGGTATCTTTTGCCGTCGCAGGTATCGGTGCCCGTCCATTACATTGCGGCCATTCTCGCCGCCGCCGCCATCCGTTGGACGATGAACGACCTGGTGCGCGTGCGCCAGCATCCTGCCTTTGCCCCCATGACAGCCTTTTTGCCCATGCTCTGCACCGGGATGGCGTTGGCGTTTGTAAATGGATCCACGCCCTCGGGGACGGCGATGTATGTGGCGGAATCGCTTCTGGCGGGCGGCGCAGCCTACTTTTTTGCGCATGCGGGCACAGCGCTTGGTTCCCGCCGGAGTGCCTCGGGGCTGAGTGGGCAGGAGATTGCATGCACGCTCCTGTCCTTGGGAATCCTGCTGCTGGCCTTTGCCGATCTGACCATCGGCAGCATCTCACTGGGGCATATTGCGGCCGTATTGGGGATTTTGTTCGCCGCACGCTATGGGGGCGTAGCGGGCGGGGGCATCGCCGGAATCGCAGCGGGGACCCTGTTCAGCCTGGGGACGACGGGGCTGAATTATGTCTCCGGCGCATATGCGCTGGGAGGGCTGATGGCGGGCGTGTTTTCCCCCGTCGGGCGGCTGGCCTCGGCTGCGGCATTTGTTGTGGCGAACGGCGTCGCGTCACTCCAGGTGGGAAACCAGGCTGCCGTGATCAGCGGGCTATATGAAGTCATGGCGGCGTCTGTCCTCTATATCGCGCTCCCCAAGGGAATGGGAAGCAAACTGGTGGGGCTGTTCTCCAGCGGGGACGACCATTCCCGGTCGGACGGCCTGCGCCGCTCCGTCATCATGAAGCTGGACTATGCGGCAAAGGCATTGGGCGGCGTGTCCGAGTCGGTGGAGGAGGTCAGCCGGAAGCTTGGCGCAGCGTGTGCACCGGACATCAACGGCGTGTATAAAAAGGCGATCGACGAAGTGTGCATGGGATGTGGGCTCAAGATTTACTGCTGGGAGCGCAATTATGGCGACAGCATGAACGCCTTTAACGACTTGACGGCCCGCCTGCGCACGCGCGGGCGGATCGACCGCACAGATTTCAGCCCGCATTTTGCAACGCATTGCAGCCGTTTAAACGATATGGTGGAATGCGTGAACCGGAATTACGAGGCGTTTACTGTGCGCCAGGCGGCGGAGGGCCGCATCGCGCAGGTGCGCAATATGGTGGCCAATCAGTTTACAACCACCAGCCGGATGCTGGAGGACATGGCCAGCGAAATGGAGCTCTTTGAACGCTTTGATTTCGCCGCTGCGCAGCAGGTTTCAGAGGTCCTGCGGGCCGCCGGTGTGACACCCATCGAGGTGAGCTGCCGGGTGGATCAATTCAACCGCATGTCGATTGAGATTGAGGCCATGCAGGTGGAGCGGATGCGTCTGAACCGCGGCGCGGTGGTGAAGGAGATTTCCCGCGCGTGTGGCCGGCTGTTTGAGACGCCCTGTATCAGCACGGCGCAGGGGAAATGCCGGATGCAGATGAGCGAGCGTCCGGTGTACCGTGTACAGACCGGATGTTACCAGCATGTGTGCGGGGACGGTCAGCTCTGCGGGGATAGTTACGCATGCTTCAACGACGGCAGCGGCCGTCAAGTGGCGATTATCAGCGATGGGATGGGATCGGGCGGACGGGCTGCGGTGGATGGCGCGATGGCGAGCGGCATCTTCTCGCAGCTCGTAAAGGCCGGCATCGGATTTGATACCGCATTAAAAATCGTCAATTCCGCTTTGGTGGTTAAAAGCGGGGACGAGTCCCTTGCGACGATCGATGTGGCGGTCTTGGATCTGTTCAGCGGATGCGTCGAGCTGCGCAAGGCGGGCGCGCCGGTTACGATCCTGCGGCAGGATGGACAAGCCAAACGCATCGACGCCCCTTCGCTGCCGGTCGGCATTTTAAACGACGCCCATTTTGCAAAGGCGGACGCGGTGCTCAGGGACGGCGACCTGGTGGTCCTGCTGAGCGACGGCGCGCTCGCCGCCGGGGACGATTGGCTGTGCGAGACGGTGGAACAGTGGCAGGGCCTTTCGCCGCAGGATCTCGCGGAGGAACTGGTGGCGGAAGCGGTGGCAAGGCGTTCGGACGGCCACGACGACGATGTGACAGTCCTGGTGCTGCGCATGACCACACCCCAGCCAATCCCCAAGGACGAGGACGAAGAAAAGGCCGGGTAAAAAGATTTAAATAGAGAAAAAGAGCTGTAGGGAACCTTTCCTACAGCTCTTTTTAAAACCCATCCGCATGGAGTTTATTCTTGAAATTCTTTGCGCAAAACCTCATGGGGCGGCTCGATTTCCTTTGCAATCGTGTGTTCCGTCAATTCGGACAGCAGTTTAATCTTCTGGTTGAGAATCGGCCGCATACAATTGGGGACATGCTCCTGGTGTGCCCGGTGGATGGCCACACATTCTTTGCAATTCCCATGGTAGCGGCAGGCCTTCTGGCAAGGACAATGGTCTTTGTCTTTGTATTCCTCCCGGAATTCCGCCGCAAATTCTTCCTGCAATTTTAAGCCCTCTTGCCGGTTGCCCTTGTGAAATTCAGCCATAGCGTCCAATTCTTTTTGATTTCCCTCGATTTTCATCTTGTCATCCCCTTTTGCAAATATAAATCGGCGCCCTAAGATCAAACTTGTTTCAGAACCGCAGGACGGTTGTCCCTTGAAAAGAGGCGCTCTCTTTTGGAAAGGACACGCGCATCTTGAGGAAAAGGAGTTCCAGAGAAGCATTTTAAGAAATCTGTGGATCGGGCTTCTTTGCTTCCTCCTCATAGGTGGTGATATAGCGCCGCACACGGAAATGCGCCCCTGTCTGCTTGCAGAGCGCTTCGCAGGCGGCGAGTTCCTCCTTGGGGGTCCCGTTGTCCACCACCGTCATATCGACCTCCGGCACATATTGTACCACGTCTTTTGTGAAGGTTAAGATGGCGGGCAAGGCATCCAGACCGTATTTGGGATGGCAAAGCTCTACGTATTTCTCCGGGGTGGAAGCATTCAGGCTGACCGAAACGGCGTCCACCAAGCCTTGGAAGGACTTTGCCGTACTCCGGCCGTTGATGAGGTCGGACAGGCCGTTGGTATTGACCCGGATGGAGATGTCCCGGATGCCGCGGACTTTATTGCAAACCCAAAGAAGGTCGTCGAGGCGGCAGGTCGGTTCGCCGTAGCCGCAAAAGACCAGTTCGCGGTATTGGCTGAGATCGTGCTGGGCAAGAGCGGCCATGATCTCCGTCTGTGTCGGTTCGCGCTCCAGCCATAAGTTGTCCCCGGTTCCGACGCTTTTGCTGTGGGTGCGGATGCAGAAGTCGCAGGCGCACGGGCAGCGGTTTGTGATGTTTAAATATAGGGTGTGCCCCAATACATAGGCGATATTGTCATAGAAATCGCTCATACGGAAGCCTCCTCCAAAGGAATTCCAAACAGGCGTGACGCATTCTGCTGCGTTGCTTTGAGCAGCTCTTCCACGGGCATCTGGCGGATCTCCGCAATGCGTTCCGCAGTTTTGGCGATCATGGAGGAGTCGCAGCGCTTTCCGCGGCAGGGGACGGGCGCCATATAGGGCGCGTCGGTCTCCAGCAGAAGGTGGTCCAGCGGGACCGCCGCGGCGACCTCCACCGGCACGCGCGCATTTTTGAACGTGACCGCGCCGCCCAGCCCGATGTACATCCCCAGGCGGACCACTTCGCGCATCATCTCCACGCTGCCGGAAAAGCAATGGACAACCCCCTTGGGACGGTATTTGCACAGCAATTCCATCGTGTCCCCGTGTGCATCTCGGTCGTGGACAATGACGGGAAACCCTCTGCGGTTGGCGAGTGCGAGCTGCTTGGCAAACCATTCCCGCTGGACCTCGCGGGGCGCGTTGTCTTCAAAGTGATAATCCAAGCCGATCTCACCGACTGCGACGACCTTGGGCGCGTCCAAAAGGGTTCCCACTTCGTTCAATGCCTCGTCAGGGGTGTCGTTTACACATTCAGGGTGGATTCCCACCCCTGCATAGATATAGGGATATGCTGCCGCCAACGCCACGGCGTCGCGGCAGCCCTGCAAATCCGCGCCCACGTTGACAATCCGGCATATACCCTGCGCGGGGAGATTCCGAAGAATCTCCCCGCGGTCTTGGTCAAATGCCTCGTCGTCGTAATGTGCGTGTGAATCAAAAATCAGACGTTCCATACATAGAATCCCTCATCAATGGATGCGGGAGCCGGCCGGGACGCCATCCACAAAGATCACCCGGACGCTGTCCTCGCTCTCGTCCGCGGCCAAGATCATGCCCTGGCTTTCCACGCCGCAGAGCGTAGCCGGCTTGAGGTTTGCCACCAAAATCACGCTGCGTCCGATCAGATCCTCCGGCTTGTACCAGGCGGCAATGCCGGAAGCGACCACGCGCTCCCCTTCGCCGTCGTCCAGTGTGAGCTTCAGGAGCTTCTTTGCGCGTTTGATCGGCTCGCAAGCCTTGACCTTTGCCACGCGCAGCTCCACTTTCTCGAATGTGTCGATCCCAATTTGTGCTAAGCCCTCAATGTGCTTTTTCTCGGGCTCTGCGCGATTGGGGAGTAGTTTGTTCAACTCTTCGATTTCCTTCTCCACGTCGATGCGCGGGAACAGGGTCTCCCCTTTGGTGACCACGGCGGTCGGCGGGAGCAAGCCCCACTTGGAGGAGGACTCGTAGGTGAGAACTTCCGGAATAGCGCCGATCTGCTGCTGAATCTTCGGAGCGGTTTCCGGCATGAACGGAGCGATCAAAATCGAAATGATACGCAGCGTTTCACAGAGGTTGTACAAGACGGTCGCCAGGCGCGCGCGCTTCGTAGCGTCCTTGCCCAAAGCCCACGGCATGGTTTCGTCGATGTATTTATTGGCGCGGGCGATCAGCTTCCAGATCTCACCCAGCGCGTTGGAGAATTGATACTTGTCGATCGCGGCGTCGCATTTGCCGCGCAGCATGGAAGCCAGCGTGATCAGCTCGCCGTCCGGCGCCGCAGCGCAGCGCTCGCGGGGAAGCGCGCCGCCGAAGTATTTTTCCACCATCGCCGTGGTGCGGGAGAGCAGGTTGCCCAGGTCGTTCGCCAAGTCGGAATTGATGCGGTTGATGAGCGCCTCATTGGTAAAGACGCCGTCCGCGCCAAAGGGGATTTCACGCAAGAGGAAGTACCGGATGGCGTCAACGCCATAGCGCTCGCAAAGGATGAGCGGGTCCACCACATTGCCCTTGGACTTGCTCATCTTGGTGCCGTCGCCAAACAGCAGCCAGCCGTGGCCGTAAACCTGTTTGGGAAGGGGCAGATCCAATGCCATCAACATCGCAGGCCAAATGATGGTGTGGAAACGCACGATCTCCTTGCCGACAAAATGGACGTCGGCCGGCCAGAACTTGCGGTACATCAAGTCGTTGCCGGAGCTATAACCTAATGCCGTGATATAGTTGGTCAGCGCGTCCAACCAGACATAGATCACATGATCCGGGTCAAAGTCCACGGGGATACCCCAGGAAAAGCTGGTGCGCGTGACGCACAGGTCATCCAAGCCTTGTTTGATGAAATTGATCATCTCATTCTTGCGGCTTTCCGGCTGGATGAATTCCGGGCGTTCCTCATAGAGCTTCAGGAGACGGTCGCCGTATTTGGAAAGACGGAAGAAATAGGCCTCTTCCTCCGCCCATTTGACCTCGCGGCCGCAGTCCGGGCACTTGCCATCCTTGAGCTGAGTCTCCGTCCAGAAGGATTCGCAGGGGGTGCAATACCAGCCTTCGTATTTGCCCTTATAAATTTCCCCTTTTTCATAGAGGGCACGGAAAATTTTCTGGACCGCGCGCATATGATATTCATCCGTCGTGCGGATGAAGCGGTCGTTGCTGATGTTGAGAAGTTTCCAGAGGCTCTGGAAGCCTGCGACGATCTTATCCACATATTCTTTTGGGGTAACGCCTGCTTCCGCAGCCTTTAATTCGATCTTCTGGCCATGCTCGTCCGTTCCGGTCAAAAACATCACGTCATATCCCTGAAGACGCTTATAGCGGGCAATGGCGTCGCTCGCCACGGTGCAATAGCTGTGGCCGATATGCGCCTTACCGGATGGATAGTAAATTGGCGTGGTGATATAAAACGTTTTTCTCTCCATGTCATTTCGCTCCTACTGTTCAGTCTACACATTTCCCGCGCGATGACTATATCGGCCGGGAAAATATGCAAAAACATTCTCCATATAGAGGTTGCCTTGCATGATATAACATCCATATTATACTCATTTTAACGAGGGTTTTCAATCGCATAAAGAAATACAGGTCGAATGTGAAAGATTTTAACGGCAATTCACAAAAAAAAATACGCTTCGAGGGGACTTGCCTTTCTCGAAGCGTATTTTCGATAAGCGGAGGAAAGATTACAATCCGGCATTATCCGTGCCACTAGTACCATAGAGGAATTCCCGCAGCAGGCGGCAGTTTTCCGGCAGGTCGGGCACAAGCACCATGCCGCTGCCTTGGATCGTCTGATCCTCATAGGCGTTTGGATTGGGGACGGCCATGGTTTCCATCTCATAATTCATAATGGATGGGGCCATCGCAGCCAAGGCGAGCAGATCCCCGTCGCTGAGGTTGGTTTCTACATAGGGCAGGTAGTCATACATCAATTTGCTGAATTCCACAGGGTTGAGTTCCTTCATGCGGGCAATCATCGCTTCAACAACCTGGCGTTGGCGGCCAGTGCGCCCAAAATCGCTGTCGGTTGCACGGATGCGGGCGTAGTACAGGGCGAGGCGGCCATCCAGGTGGTTGACGCCTTCGTGCAAATTGCTGCCCATATTCCGGTTTTCCTCGGCTGCGACTTCGGCCGACATATCGATATCGATGCCGCCCATCTTATCGATAATCGCTTCGAAATTTTCAAAATTTACCGAGACATACTTGTCGATATTCACACGGAAGTTGTTTTCAATGGTCTGCATGGTTAAAGCTGGGCCGCCGTTGGCATAGGCGGCGTTCAGTTTGGTCTTTCCGACGGTTGGGATTTCGAGATAGAGGTCGCGCAGGAAGGAGACCAGACGGAGCTTTTTGGTCCCGTTGTCGATGGAAACCAACATCGTGGTGTCGGAACGGTGGCTGTTCCCATCGTCCCCATTGTCCGCGCCGATCAATAGAATATTGGTGACCCCATCTTTGGAAATCACATCCCATGTGGGGGCGGCTTCGGGCTGTTCCACATATTGGGATGTGTCCACCCCTGGACGGTTGGGACGGCTCACCATCACGCCGGCATACGCGACGACCCCCAGCACAAGCACAAGCGCTACAGAAAAAACTGTGGCAAGGACCCGGTGCCCTCCACGCTTCTTTTTGCGCCGGCGGTCCGCTTTCCGGCTTTTGGCGCTCTTGACAGCGGCCCGCTTATTGCTGCTGGAATAAATATCGCGGTCAACGTAATTGTACCGGTCGATTTCTCCTCGATACTGCCGGGGCCCTTTGCTGCTGGAATAAATATCGCGTGAACCGGATCGCGTATACGTATTTCGTTTGTCCATTTTGTCACTCCTCATCCAATTAACACGGCTTGTCCTTATCAATAAGAATACAAATCAAAAGGGCCCAATTTGGCATCCTCGCTCTATTCTATTGCATTCGGCATGGCATGTCAATCATTTCTGGGCGGGTGGAATTTCTTTCCTTGGACAGGTCTTGCTTTTTTACAGGCATTTTAACTTAGAATTCAGAATATCGTAACAAATTTTGAAAGAACAACGGGTATAATAAAATGCTATAGCAACTCATTATCATGGAACAGGAGGAAAACGCCATGCGGACAACGGGGAAGAAAAAAAGCCGCGCAGATACGCGGAAGCTTTTCATTCGGATTGTGGCATTGGGATGCGCACTGTTGATTGCAGGTTCCGCCTTATTGATGGCGTTCCTGTGAGATTGCAGAAGGAAAAGGAGGGTTTGTAATGGTAGGAAAAGCGACAAAGGAAGCCACGCTGTCGGTCCTTGGGATGAAGTGTGAGCATTGCGCGGCCAACTTGGAGAATGCGCTTTTGAAGGCGGATGGGATCGAAAAGGCAAAGGTGAGTTTTGCAACAAAAACCGCCCAGGTTGCCTATGACGAGTCGAAAATCGACCTGTCCGGCATTTCCAACGTGGTCAGCGACGCCGGTTATCAGGTCGGCGATTGATAGAGGCAAACAGATTCAAATTTGAAAGATCCCGCTGGAAGGAATGTCCGGCGGGATCTTTTTTCGTTTATCGTTTTCTCTTTTTGTCCGACTATACTCCGGTAGATTTCGAAAATTCCTTTGGCTTTTACACTGGCGCTTAAAAGCAGTCTTCGAAGCCGGACGGTTTCCGCTTGAAAGGCGCCATGTGGACAGGTGTCAACGGCTATGCTACAATGAACGCACAGACAATCGAATTCTGCTGGGAGATAGGAGAATGGATTTTCGAACCTTAGAAGAAGCCCATCAAACATGGCAAGAGATTCGGGTGATTGGAAGAACCATCGAACGCAAGGGTAAAAAATATCACATGGTTGGCATGACCCTGGCGGACGAAGCAAAGCTCTATATCTTGGAACCATATGAGGAATCCGAACATGGGCGGCGTCGGAGAAAGGGAATCCGGAATCATAGAAGAATCCTCAAGGAGCAGGGAAACCCGGATGTTTGCTATTTGCACTGTAGCGACATCTATTTGGGCAAGGAGCGGTTACAGGTGCAAGGGGGCTCGAGCGGCCCTTTGATGGATTCTTTCCTGGATTACGGCAATGTCCAACTCTTCCTTGCTATGATGAGCGCCGGCTGGGTGGTCCCCGAATGGCTCAAGCACATGGCATGGGAGCGTTTGCAGCTGGTCACCCTGGAGATTGCGGATCGGCAGACGTTGCCAAACGTTTCCGAGAAAACGCCGGTCACCATCCGGCACAGGCCGGACCCCATCCAGCATATCCTGGAAAAAACCGTCACGTTAACGGTGGGGAAAAGCCGCTCGTTCCGTTTCTTGGACCATTCCGGAGATTCAGTAGCGTGTTATATCAATCGTGTTACGTTGATCGATGTATGGAACGAGTTGGAAGAACAATTCAACCATCCGCGATATACAGAGGGCCTTTCACCGGAACAATTGCAGCAGGTCAAACGCAATTGCTTTGAAGCCTTGGAACAAAGCTGTCCAAAGGGAATGTGTTATGTCGGGATTGAATACGAATGCAGCAAGGATATGAGTCTGCAATTCTATTCCAAGGAATATTTGAGATCCCGCCCGGAAGAACACAGGGGGAGTTCTGCTTTGCTGGGGATGAGATTAAAACCGGATCGGGCAACGGGAACGCACGGCCTTCCGCTCCGGGGGAGTGTGATCGAGACAGCGGTCCCGCCGGACACCGTAAAGATTCCTGCGGAGTTGTTTTTTGCCTTTGAAAAAGTCGAAGAATGGGAGGAACAGGTATAGGGATGTTCCATTCCTGGCCACTATAAAAATAGGCATTCCGTTCTCTTTTGGTAAGACCAGGCAATGGAGTTGTATCCGGGAAAAGGAAACAGATAAAAACCGGCGGCCAGCCCCAAACGGGACTGGCCGCTGTCTTTATGCTTAAACTTGTATGCAAGGAACCTCCTGCCAGAAACGATCAAAACCTGGAGGGTTGCCCATAGGATGGCTGATGAGCCGCCAATGGAACGTCATTTGCAAACCGGCGCCGGTTCCGTGGCTCTTTCTGCTGGAAGCTCGTCCCCTTTTGTAAAATGCATGGCCAACCATACCGCCAATATGCCGCCCACCAGCTTACAGGCCACATAAGCGGCCACCACGTTTCCCGTGGATACGCTGGAGACAAACGCCAATTGCCCGCCGAAGACAAACGCGCCCGTTGCGGCGAATGCAGCGTTTGCGGCTTTCCCGCGTGGGTCCATCCGGCTGTACAGCGGCAGCATGGAGAGGCTGGACGCAACGCTGACAAACAAGCCGGCGACCGCGTACCGGTTCATCCCCAAGCGGCCCGCCAGCTTGTCCACGATCCCGCCGCAGTGGGCCAGAAGCAGCCCGCAGGCGACGGTCGATCCGCAAACCACGACCGTGCATTTCAAGGCGATGGTCAGCGCTTCAAAGACGAGCGTGTCCGGGACCATCGACCATTCGGGCACGAATACGCCCGCCACCACAATGCAGAAGAGCACGATGCCCGCAGCGCGGACGAACAGTCCAAGCCCAGAGAGGACCCGGATACAGGCGCGCGGGGCAAACCGCAGCGCCAGGCAGAGGATCGCGCAGAGAAGCAGCACCGGCCATAGGTTGGCGAGCAGCGAGGGGACTGGCAATCCGGCCAGCAGCCCGCCCACGGCAAGGGCGGCGGGCATGGCCACAATCCCCCAGAGGATGCCCCGCATAAAGCCTCCCACTTCGTGGCTTTCCAAGCTTCCCAGGGAGGTGGGCAGGACAAAGCTGATGAGGCAGCCGAGCAGGGAGGAGAGCATCGCACCGGAATAGGCAGCTAACGCGGGGGTGGCCGCAAGCTGGCTGGCGATCGGATAGCCGCCCAGGTCCGGCGCGAGCAGCGCGCCCGCCAGGATCGAGGGGTCGAACGGGAGGACGCTTCCCCAGGCGGAGAGGATCTCCGGATGGGACCCCAGCGCGGCCACCGCCACGCAATACACGCCGGACATGGAAAGGCAGAGCGGGCCCATGGCGGCCAGACCACGGTCGAATTCTTCGGCAACCCCCAGTTTGCCGCCGATGATCTTATCGACTGCGCCCAGAAGGGCAAAAAGGAGCAGGATTGCAATCAGTGCATTCATGCGCTTACCGGGTGAGCGGCGCGCAGGCGGCCTTTAGCCATTCCCGCTCCCGGTCGTTCAGGGAACTCTCCAGGGTCCGGTATACGGTCTCATGGAAATTGTTCAGCCACGTCAGTTCGGCGTCGTCCAGCAGTTCCACCTTGACCGGGCGGGTGTCGATCGGACAATACGTGATCGGTTCAAAGCAGAGGAATCGGCCGTACTCTGTGGTGTCCCACTCCTTGCAGACCAGCTCGTTCTCAATGCGGATGCCGATTTTCCCTTCCTCATAAACGCCGGGCTCGTCCGTGATGGTCATGCCGGGCTGGAAAACAGCGTGGTTGTTTGTGCGCAGGTTTTGCGGGCCCTCATGTACGCCGCCGACAAAGCCAACGCCGTGGCCGGTGCCGCAGCGGTAGTCGATCCCGTGCTGCCACAGGGGGCTGCGCGCGATAATATCCAGGTTGCCGCCGGTGCAGCCCTCCAGGAAGATCACCTTGGCGATGTCAATGTGGCATTTGAGCACCCAGGTGTAGTAGGTCTTTTCCTCGTCGGTCAGCTCTCCCAACGAATAGGTGCGCGTGATGTCCGTCGTGCCGTCCAGATATTGGCCGCCGGAATCCACCAGCAGGAACCCGTGAGGCTCCAGCGTGGCGCAGGTCTCCGGGACAGCGTGGTAATGCATCATCGCGGCATTGGCGCCATAGGCGGGGATGGTGTCAAAGCTTTCTCCCAGGCAGAGCGGCTGCTCCCGGCGCAGGGTGGCAAGCATCTCCGTTACGTCGCATTCGGTTACGGCTTCCCCGCGCGCCATCTTGTCCTCCAAGGCCATCTGGAAGCGCACCATGGCAACGCCGTCTTTCACATGGGCGTTCTTGATGTTTTCAATCTCGACCTCATTCTTAACGCCCTTGAGCTGCTGAACCGGTTCCTCACCCGCCAGAAGGGTGACGTTCGGATTCGCTTTCCAGGCGTTGTACAGGGTATAGTTCAACCCGTCGGGCTCATAGAGCGCGGTCACCATTTGGTCAATCGCGGCGATGGCGTTTGCAACGTCCTCATAGGCGGCAGTTTGCACCCCCTCTTTGGCCAGCGCGTACTGGGCCTCCTGCGGCAGGCGGCTCCGGTTGATAAACAGCGTGGCGCTGTCCGGCAGGACCAGGCAGTAGGCCATGGCGACCGGCGTGCAGGCGATGTCGTCCGCGCGCAGGTTCAGAAGCCAGGCGACGCTGTCCAGGCGGGAAACCAGCATGGCATTTGCGCCCTTTTCCTGGAGTTTTTCGCGGAGCTGGGCCAGCTTTTCCGCCGCGGTTTTGCCCGCGTATTTCACATCGAGCAGCCACGCGGGGGTTGCAGGCGCGGCCGGACGGCCCTCCCACAGCGGCGTGACGAAGTCGATATCGCGGATCGAAATATGCTTCTTTTCAAAGGCTTTGTTCAGTTTTTCGACGGTCGATGTGGCGGTCACCATGCCGTCCACACCCATCACGCCGTTTTCCGGAAGCGTGTCTGCTAGCCATGCGGGGATTTCCGGCGTGCCTTTCTGCGCGATGCGCATCAGTTCGATGCCGCTGCCCGCAATCTGGCGCTCCGCCTGGATGAAATAGCGGCCATCCACCCAAAGCGCGGCGGCGTCCGCTGTGACGGCCAACGTGCCGACCGAGCCGTTAAAGCCGGAGAACCAGCTTCGCGCTTGGTAAGAATCGGGCAAATATTCGCTCATATGGGGATCGGAGGACGGGATTAAAAAGCCGTCGACCCCTGCTTCCTTCATTGCAGCGCGCAGGGCCGCAATGCGTTCTGGGACTGTTTTCATGGGAACTCCCTCTTTCCATATAAAATAAAGTGTAATTTGGTTTTATCCATTTTCCCTTCCCCATTCTATCCTCTCATCGTGCATTATGCAAGAGGGGAAACTACTTGTGGAAGAAAACGCCCATACCGGCGCAGGCATGGGCGTTCGAAAGAGCCGTTTCTGTGGGATGGAAAACGGGCAAAAGAAAAGCCGCCCGAAGGCGGCTAAGGAGGAATAAACAAATGAATTAGGAGGCTGTGCGCTTTTTGCGCTTCCGGCCCCGGCGCGGTTTTGGCGGGGCGTCCTCCTGGGATTCCACTTCGGCGGTCGTTTCCGAGGGTTGCACGCAGGCGGGGAGGTAGTCCGGCGGGGCTTTGGCAAGGTCCGTCAGGACGAGGCCGTCCAGGGAGACCTCGAAGAACCACGCGAGCTTGAGCAATATAAGAAGAGGCGGCAGGGTACGGCCGGTCTCATAATAGGTATAGGAAGAGCGCTCCACGTTTAACCAGAGTGCAACCTGCCATTGGGGGAAATGAAAGGCCTTGCGCAGGAAGCGGAGGTTTTGCGAAAGATAGATCATTTTGAATCGGCCTCCCGGGTTTCTTCCAGGGCCACGCGGACCGCCTCGACGACAAATGCAGAGAAGGTGCAGTTTGTCCCCTTGATCTCTTCTTCCACTTGTTCGATCAGATTGTTTGGAAATCGGATGCTTTTGTTTGTAGTGGATGGAATGGAGGGAATTTGAAACCGTTTCATGCACAGGACTCCCACGGCGCAATTGTTTATAAGAATATTATGCAATGGAAATGAGGGATTGTATGCATCACAATTGTGCTACAGGATGTGCGACAAATGTATTATATTTTCGGCAATGGGGATTCATTCACAATGGAATAGAGTCCCCCACAAAAATTTTTACTTGACAATCGGTGAAAGTTGTTTACACGAAATTGACAGAGTTAAAATTCTAATTTATAATTTAATTAGAGAATGTTTGAAATCTTTTGGCACCCTTTGGCAAAGTCTATATTTGGAAAGGCAGGGAGATTAGGATGAAACAAAAACGGTTTTTTATTGGCGTGGCCATGGCATTTCTTGTGGGCGTGATGGCGGCCTTTCCGCTGTTCCATGACTCCCAGGAACCTTTTTCCGGAGAAATGCCCAGAGACAAGGATATTGAACAGCAATCGGACGAAGCGCCCAGTGCCCTTTTGAAAATCACGCAAATGTCGGAGCCGGTGCTTCTGGGCAAAACCGGACAAGCCGCTGGCGAGGTAGCATACTCCTTTTCTGTAGAGCCTTTGACGAGTGGGATCAAACATATTTCTTTTCTTTCCGGAAACCCGGATGTCAAATTTGTGGAGTATGTTCTCCTGCCGGAGGATGATTCGGACAATGTAGAAGAGGGCTTTGCAGAAAACCGCGTGCTCCGGCAGAGTACATCCCAGCAGCTTTCCCCGGATGGGACCATTCCCTGCAATGCAACAAAATGGTTGGAAACCCCGGTGGAAAGAGAGGTTGCCGGCGGGGAGGAAGTGGAAATCCATTTGGAGTTCCCAGTGAAACTGTTGCCGGAAGAGGGCGTCCGGCCGGAAGGGTCAAATGCATGGGGAATGGACGGCTTTTCCCTTTATGCGTTGCTGACGGACGGGCAGGGGCAACAGGCGTTGCAGGAGATTCGTTTTGAAAAGCAGGACGGCATGTCCCTGGAGGCATCCGTTTTCAGCCGGGATTTGGAAGATGTGGCGGAAATCGAAACCCCTTCGGAGGTCATCACGAAGGAGCTGCACGGCTATCGGTATATCTATGCTTCCCCGGAAAAGGTGGAACCGGTCTATCATTGTACCCACATGGATTCCGCAACGGGAACCGTTTTGGAAGGCGATTTGACGCTGTCGCACACCACGCAAATGGGGGATGCGGTTTATGCGTATTACGACGGGACGGTCACGGGCGTCAAAGAAGGGAATGCGTTTTCGGAGCTTCCACATGGACAAAGCGTATAGTTTTTACTCTGTGAAGATTGCTTCCTAGAGAATTGTATCATTGTGGATGGAAAAGCCTGTCCTGCAAAAGAGCAGGGCAGGCTTTTGACCTTATGTATTTGGAAAGCTGTTTTCATAGAAATCCAAAAAATGGACACTTGCATGCATTCCTCCCGCAGGGTTTCATCCTCTGTGGGAATCTGCGCGCCATAGGTTTTGCATGGTTCCCAATTTGAAGGGGTGAAGGGTTCCAAATCGAATTGTTCCTGAATGGCGGCGATGCCCGTCTGAAAATCCATGGTGGCTTCCGCAAAGGCGGCGTCCGGGTCTTCAAAGACCGGCATACCTTTGGAATTGACCCCCATTGCATAGGCAGGTTTTCCCGCGAGAAAATCGGGAACCTGTTCTTCAGAAATCGGACTTATCCCATTTCCATAGAGATTCTCCATCCGGTTTTGATGAAAAACCCAGGCGAGCACAGCAGCAGATACGATCAAGATGCTCAGGATAAAACAAACCCATCGGTTTCGGTGCTTTTTCATAGTCGCATCACATTCTCCAGTAATTGTTTCATCACACGGTGTTGTTAACAAGAAACATAGGATTCACGATCATAATAGAATAAAAGGAAGATAAAAGCAATATCAAGAAACGCTTTCAAGCAAGCGCAGACGCCTGGAATCTTTTCTTATAAACGTGTTTCCGCAAAATCCCTGTCAATTCTTTGGTCACAATTCACGATTTGTTCTTTCCTTTTCCCCGTACCTATGGTATAATAACACCCGTATGCTCAATACTGAGATGAATAATCGGTTTTTTATAACCATTTTGAGGTGAACGTTCATGGGTAATATTCTCAAAGCCTTCTTTGGCAACTACAGCAAGCGCGAGTTAAAGCGCATCCAGCCCCTTTGCGACAAAGTGCTCGCACTTGAAGAAAAATACAAAGCGCTGAGCGACGAGGACTTGCAGGCGCAGACCCCTGCTTTAAAGGAACGCTTGGCCAACGGCGAAACGTTGGACGACATCCTGCCCGACGCATTTGCCGTCTGCCGTGAGGCTTCCGCCCGCGTGCTGCAGATGCGCCACTTCCCGGTGCAGATCATCGGCGGCATCGTGCTCCATCAGGGCCGCATCGCCGAGATGAAGACCGGTGAAGGTAAAACGCTTGTGGCGACGCTCCCCGCGTATTTGAACGGCTTGGCAGGCAAGGGCGTCCACGTGGTTACCGTCAACGACTATTTGGCCCGCCGCGACTCCGAATGGATGGGCAAGCTGTACCGCTTCCTTGGACTGTCGGTCGGCCTGATTGCCCACGATATGGACAATGCTTCCCGCCAGAGGGCTTACAATGCCGACATTACCTATGGTACGAACAACGAGTTCGGCTTCGACTACCTGCGCGACAACATGGTCATCTATAAGGAAAACAAAGTGCAGCGCGGGCACAATTTCGCCATCGTCGACGAGGTTGACTCCATCCTCATCGACGAAGCGCGTACCCCGTTGATTATTTCCGGCCAGGGGGACAAGTCCACCGAGCTGTATAACATTGCGGATGCATTTGCGCAGACGCTCCATATGGTCAAGGTCGCCGACCTGGATACCAAAGAGGACAACGACGAGCTCTATAAAGACGCGGACTATATTGTCAACGAAAAGGCCAAGACCGCAACGCTGACCCCGTCCGGCGTAAAGAAGGCAGAAGCGTATTTTAATGTAGAAAACTTGACCGACGCAGACAACATCACCCTCCAGCACCACATCAACCAGGCGATCAAAGCGCGCGGCGTGATGACGCGCGACATCGATTATGTGGTCAAAGACGGGGAAGTCATCATTGTCGATGAATTTACGGGCCGTTTGATGTATGGCCGCCGCTACAACGAGGGCCTGCACCAGGCGATCGAGGCCAAGGAAGGCGTCAAGGTTGCGCGCGAGAGCAAGACGCTCGCCACCATCACCTTCCAGAACTTCTTCCGCCTCTATACAAAGCTCTCCGGTATGACCGGTACGGCAATGACGGAAGAGGACGAATTCCGTGAGATCTATAAGCTCGACGTCATTGAGATCCCCACCAACCGCCCGATGATCCGCCAGGATCTGCCGGACGTCGTCTATAAGACGGAGCAGGGCAAGTTCAATGCGGTCATCGATGACATCGTCGAGCACCACGAAAAGGGCCAGCCGGTGCTGGTCGGCACAATCTCCATCGAAAAGTCCGAGCGGCTGAGCCAATTGCTCAAACGCCGCGGCGTCAAGCACGTGGTCTTGAACGCAAAGTACCACGATAAGGAAGCGGAGATCGTCGCACAGGCCGGTAAAAAGGGCGCGGTGACCATCGCCACCAACATGGCCGGCCGTGGTACGGACATCATGCTGGGCGGCAACGCCGAGTATATGGCGAAAGCGGAAATGCGCCGTATGCAGTACCCGGAGGAGCTCATCAGCGAGGCGGATGCGCATTCGGATACCGATAATGAAGAGATTTTGGAGGCGCGCAAGACCTTCCAGGAGCTCAACAACAAATATAAAGAAGAGACGAAAGGCGAGGCCGACGAGGTCCGCGAGGCGGGCGGCCTGTATATCATCGGTACGGAGCGCCATGAATCCCGCCGTATCGACAACCAGCTGCGCGGCCGTGCCGGCCGTCAGGGCGACCCGGGCATGAGCCGGTTCTATATCTCCCTGGAGGACGACCTGATGCGTCTGTTCGGCGGCGAGCGCATTACGCAGATGATGAATACGCTCAAAGTCGATGAAAATACGCCGATTGAGGCGGGCATGCTGACCAAGACCATCGAGGGCGCCCAGAAGAAGATCGAGGGCCGCAACTTTGGCATCCGTAAGAACGTCTTGCAGTACGACGACGTCATGAGCCGCCAGCGTGAGATCGTCTATGGCCAGCGCGACCAGGTGCTCAACGGCGAGGATTTGCGCGACCAGATTGTCAAGATGATCGAGCAGGCGATCGAGGCGCAGGTGGACAAATATTTGCCCGCTGCAACCCTGCGCGACGACTGGGATTTGAACGGCTTGCGCGAGCATTATATGGGCTGGCTGATCGGCCCGGACGATTTGCAGTATGACGAGACCGAGATGGAGAAGCTGGAACCCGGCTTTGTGAAGGATGAACTCACAAAGAAGGCCATGGAACAGTACGAAGCGCGTGAGCAGGCGTATGGCGACAAGGTCATGCGCGAGTTGGAGCGCGTCATCCTTCTCAAGAACGTGGACCGCGAGTGGATGGACCACATCGACGCGATGGAAGAGCTGCAGAAGGGTATCCGCCTGCGCGCCTATGCCCAGCGTGACCCGGTTGTGGAATACCGTCTGGAAGGCTTCGATATGTTCGACGAGATGATCGCGACCATCCGCGAGAACACCGCCCGCATGATGCTCACCGTGCAGCTGCGCACGCAGGAGGAGCCGAAGCGCGAGCAGGTGGCGAAGCCCACTGCAACCAGCGCCGACGGCACCGATACCGCCCAGCCTGTGCGCAAGGGCAAGAAGATCGGCCCGAACGATCCCTGCCCCTGCGGGAGCGGCAAGAAGTTTAAGAAGTGCACCTGCGCAGAATACCATCCTCAGAATTGATGGATTAAGTTAAGCGCGTTTAACCGTTTTGTAAAAAGAAATGGCATAGTTACCCCTTGGAATAACCGGTGGTTCCGGGATTCCAAGGGGATTTTTTTATGCCAAGAACGGAGAGGATCGGTCATTTTTCACACATAAATAGAGGGATTTTTCAAGCAATTGGACAGGACGACCACTGGTTAAATCATGGCTCAAAAATGCATATTAATTTTATTTTGATCTAAACTAAGCTTAACCTGTTTTTAACATTCCGCCGATAGAATAAGCTCGTACTTAAAGAAACCATGAAGAAAAATGTAAGGAGCAATGAAACATGAAAAAAGTTCTTTCGATTCTAATGGTACTGGCTATGATGTGCACGAGTATGGCGTTCGTTGGATGCAGCTCTGCAGTAGAGGGACAGTCCGAGACTCCGTCTTCCCAGGCAGCGGACAATGCGGCGGGCGACGATGCGGAAGCACCTTCCTCTGAGGAAGCGACCACAGAATTGAGCGGCGACCTCACGCTGAATGGTTCCACCTCGATGGCGAAGGTTTGCCAGGCACTTGGCGAAGCATTTATGGCGAAATATCCGGATGTGACCGTGACGAAGAGCGGCAATGGTTCCGGCGATGCACCGGAAGCTGTTAACTCCGGCACAGCCCTGATCGGCGACCTGTCCAGAAACCTGAAGGATGAAGAAAACCCGGATCAGTTTGAAATCAACCAGATCGCAATCGACGGCATCGCGATTGCAGTCAACAAGGATAACCCGGTCACCGAGTTGACCAGCGAGCAGATTACGCAGATCTTCACCGGCGAAATCACCAACTGGAAAGATCTCGGCGGCAATGACCAGGCGATCACCGTGATCGGCCGTGAAGCGGCTTCCGGCACGAGAGACGGTTTCGAATCCATCTTTGGTTGCGAAGGCAACTGCAAATATGCAGCGGAAGTTACTTCCACCGGTGAGGTTGTCTCCAAGGTCGGTTCTGACCCGTCTGCAATCGGCTACGTTTCCCTCGACTCTGTAAACGATTCCATCACGGCTTGCAAGGTTGACGGTGTAGAAGCTACAGAGGAAAACATCATTGATGGTTCCTACAAGGCACAGCGTCCGTTCATCCAGATCTATAAGAAGGGCTCTGACAGCGAGCTGATTAAAGCTTGGTTTGACTTTGTATACTCCGACGAAGGACAGCAGATCATTTCGGATGTAGGGCTTGTACCGGCACAATAAAAAATAGCCCCGGAGCGCTTGCTCCGTATGAAATGCTCCGGCGCTCGGTTTGGGTGCCGAAGCATTTTGCTGCATCCAAAGGAGTTTGACAAATGGGGCTCAATAAAGAATGGAGGACCTGCTGATGCAGACATCTTTGACTGATGAACATGTTGAACAAAAGCGAGCGATTGCCAACCGGGTCAAAACGATTGTGGCGATTGCCTTGAGTGCGGTGATCATTGTTTCTTTCTTTTTTCCTTACATTCGGTTTGTATTTCGAGATACATCCTATCCGTTGACCGGTTTGCAGCTAGCTACGGTCCGTGGTATGATGGTTTACGGGCCGCAGATGAGCGGATTGGTAACAATCCCTTTACTTACCCGCATTGCAGTCATCGCGGGCGTGGTGTTAGCGTTAGCTGGCATTGTGCTTCTTTTGGTTAGAAAGCCGGTTTGGGCTGGCGTTGCTTATATCCTTGCCGGCGTCACGCCCCTGGTTTCCCTGATTACAACTTCGAATATTCAAACCGCGGTTACTTCCCTGAATATTAGTGAGATCGAAATTCAGTACCTTTGGCCTTTCCTCTGTACATTAGCGTTTGGTATCGCTGGTGCCATTCTGTCCCTTTGGACCCAAGGCACAGAACGCTTGGCGCAGTCGATTTTTAAGGTGTTTTCCTGTGTGTCCGTGGGGTCGGTGGCAGTCATCACCATCTATATCATTGTTTCCGGCGCCCCAGCGTTGGCAGAAATCGGCGTGGGCAATTTCCTGTTTGGTACGGAATGGGAAGCAAGTTCAGAAATTTTTGGGATCTTGCCCATGATTCTCTCGTCGATTGTGGGCACGATAGGCGCCATCATCATCGGTGTGCCGGTCGGCCTGCTGACGGCGATCTTCCTTTCGGAGACGGCAAACCCGATCTTGGCAAAAATTGTGCGCCCGGCAGTCGAGCTTTTGGCGGGCATCCCTTCTGTAATTTATGGCTTCTTCGGTATGTTGGTGATTGTGCCGGCAATCCGTACGTTCCCGCCCTTCCAGGGGCATACAACGGGCGACAGCCTGTTGGCGGCCATTATCATTTTGGCGATTATGGTCCTCCCAACCATCGTCAATGTTTCGGAGACCGCTTTGCGCGCGGTTCCGGTTTCTTACCGGGAGGCGTCCTTGGCTTTGGGTGCTACGCCGACCACGACGATCTTTAAAGTGACTGTCCCGGCGGCAAAATCCGGTATCCTCTCCGGCGTGATCCTGGGTGTAGGCCGTGCGATCGGCGAAACCATGGCGGTCATTATGGTGGCGGGCAATGTGCCCAATATGCCGCGCCTGTTGGGCTCGGTACGCTTCCTGACCACGGGCATTGCGATGGAGATGAGCTATTCGACCGGCCTGCACCGTCAGGCGCTGTTTGCAATCGGCCTGGTGCTCTTTGTCTTCATCATGATTGTCAATATCAGCTTTACGTATATCTCCAAGAAGGGAGTGCAGATGGATGCCAACTAATTCACTTTATTGCAAGCACAGCCGCCCCAAAGACACTTTTTTGAAGGTCCTGATCAATTTGGCGGCAGGGATTACGGTTGTCGTCCTGGTTGGGATTCTGGGATATATCCTGGTGAATGGCGTCCCTTACATCACCTGGCAGTTTATCTCCACACCGTATTCGGAAATGAACCCGGATCAAAAGGGTATTTTGCCGATGATTATCAATACCCTGTACATTGTTGTGATTACGCTGCTGATCGCAGTTCCAATCGGCATTTCTTCTGCAATTTATCTAACCCAGTATGCCAAGCAGGGCAGGCTTGTCCGGTCCATCCGTTTTACAACGGAAGTGCTTTCCGGTATCCCATCGATCATTTTTGGCCTGTTTGGTTACACCGTGTTTTGTATTCTATTCCGTTTGCAGGTGTCCATCTTGGCGGGCTGCCTTACGATGGCGATCTGTATCCTTCCGACCATCGTGCGCACAACAGAGGAATCTTTGCTGTCGGTGCCGAGTAGCTATAAGGAAGGGGCCCTGGCGCTTGGCGCAGGGAAATTGCGTGTGATCTTGGGCATTGTGCTCCCTTGCGCAATGCCGGGCGTATTGACGGCGGTCATCCTGGCTGTCGGGCGCATTGTGGGCGAAAGTGCCGCTTTGCTGTTTACCTCGGGTATCGGCTATAGCATGCCGAGAGGGTTCTTCCGCCAGATTATGACAAGCGGCCGGACACTGACATTGCACTTGTATCAGACAGCACGCGAGGCTTCTACACCGGATGCGATGAATATTGCATTTGGCACCGCAGCGGTGTTGCTGATTTTGGTATTCCTTCTAAATTGTTTGACAAAAGTAGTTACCAAAGCTGTAAAGAAGGGTTGAGAACATACAATGGAAATGGGAAATAGTAAAATTGTAATGAAGGATCTAAACCTCTACTATGGGGACTTTCATGCCCTGAAAGGGATCAATATGGAAATTCCAGCCAATAAGGTTACCGCGTTTATCGGACCTTCCGGCTGCGGAAAATCCACTTGCTTGAAGACATTAAACCGGATGAACGATCTGGTGGATAATTGCAAAATCACTGGTTTGGTGACCTTGGATGGGGAAGATATTTATGACCCGCGTACGGACGTGACCTTGTTGCGCCGCAGGGCCGGTATGGTATTCCAAAAGCCGAATCCATTCCCGATGACGGTATACGACAACATCGCCTATGGGCCGCGCGTCCATGGGATCAAGAACCGTCAGAAGCTCGATGAAATTGTGGAGACATCCCTGAGGAGCGCCGCTCTGTGGGATGAGGTAAAGGACCGCCTAAAGAAGTCCGCGCTCGGCTTGTCCGGCGGCCAGCAGCAGCGCCTGTGCATTGCGCGTGCTCTGGCGGTGGAGCCGGATGTCATCCTGATGGACGAACCGACCAGCGCCCTGGACCCGATTTCTACTTCTAAGATTGAAGATTTGATGGATGACTTGCGCGACCGGTATACGGTGGTCATTGTTACGCATAATATGCAGCAGGCGGCCCGTATTGCCGACCGCACGGCGTTTTTCCTCTTAGGGGAACTGGTGGAATATTCCGATACGCTGTCCATGTTCAATAAGCCTAAGGACGAACGGACAGAGCGCTATATCACCGGCCGTTTCGGTTAATTCTTCTTCCATTTTCAGCGGATTTGCTGTATAATATCTAAATAAGGCAAATTTATTGTGTATTATAAACGTAGGAGATTGGAATTATGGCAAGAAAACTATTTGACCGTGAGATTAACGATCTGATCCACTCGATGACTGAATTAGGGAACAAGGTGGACGGGCGCATTCAGATGACGATCGATGCCCTGCGTACGCTCGATATGGAAAAGGCGAAATATGTGGCGACTAGCGACGGTGAGATCGACGGCGAAGAGCATAAGATTGAGCAGATGTGCATGAATCTGATTGCGTTGCAGCAGCCGATCGCCAGCGACCTGCGTACGATTGCGGCCTGTTTGAAGATTTTGACCGATATGGAGCGTGAGGCTGACCAGTGCGCAGATATTTGCGACATTCTCACCATCGCTGAGCTTGACCGGAGCAGTTTGGCGCTGTCCCATGTGGTACAGATGATGGAAGCGGCGCATGATATGTTCCGCGGCGCATTGGATGTATTTCTGAGCCGTGACGTGGAGAAGGCGCGGGAAATCTGCAAGGCGGACGACAATGTGGATTCCATGTTTTCCAAGATTGTCCTGGAAGTTTGCGGGATCATCACGGAGAACCCGCAGAATGTTATGTGTGACGTCGATTTGATCTTCATCACGAAGTATGCGGAGCGTATGGCAGACCATGCGACCAATATCGCGGAGTGGGTCATCTATATGGAGACTGGCGTGCATCCGGACCTCAATACAAAAGTCGTTTGAGTTCGCTTGCAGGGCGGCAGGGCATCCCCTGGCCGCCCCATACATAGTTGTTGTGCGGAAGCGCGCAGAGAAAGAGAGGGGCATTTTATGCCTTTGGTATATATTGCAGACGACGAACCAAATATTCGCCGCCTGGTTGCGTTTGGCTTAAAGGACAGCGGCTTCGAATCCGCTGAGTTTGCAGATGGGGAGACGCTTTTGGCCGGGATAAAGGCGCGGAAGCCGGATGTTATTATCCTGGACTGGATGATGCCTCCGCCGGATGGCTTGGCAGTGTGCCGTACGCTGCGGTCCGATGCAGATACACGGGATATCCCGATCCTGATGCTGACGGCGCGCGGGGAAGAGATTGACAAGGTGTTGGGCTTAGAGCTCGGCGCGGACGATTATATCGTCAAGCCGTTTGGGATCAAAGAGCTTTGCGCACGTGTGCGGGCGGTTCTGCGCCGGACGGCGCGTTCCCAGGAGCCGGAGCAGAAGTTGGAAGCCGGCACGCTGCAAGTGGACATCGCGCGCCATACGGTTACAAAGAATGGAACAAAAATCGAATTAACCGCCAAAGAGTTTGACCTGCTGGCAATGTTGATGAAAAACCGTGGGAAAGTGCTCACACGCGACAGCCTGCTGGATAAAGTTTGGGGTGTGGAATATTTTGGAGACACCCGTACCGTGGATGTGCATGTGCGCTATTTGCGGCAAAAAGTAGAAGATGACCCGGATCATCCGGTCTTAATCCAGACGGTGCGCGGCGTTGGGTACCGGTTTTCCGAATAAAATTGTTGGCATGCCTTTTGGGGTGTGCCACTTTTTTTACATCGTATTTATCTGACAAGCAGAGGGGACAGCAAAATGAAAAAGCGGATGATGCTGTGCAACATCATCATAATTGTCGTAGGCTTTGTAGCCGCCTTTTTGACAGCCACATTGCTAGTACAAAATCAATACGAGCGGGAGTTCACCAGGCAATTGGATACCGCGCTGGCGGTGCTTTCTACACAGATAGAGGATTTGGAAGATCCGGAAAAAGAAGCTTCTGCTTTGGGGGAAGCGCTGCAAGAGGCGGGGTTGCCCATCCGCATCACCATCCTGGATGAGGAAGGAAACGTCCTGGGGGATAGCGAGGGGCGGGAGATCACAGAAAACCACGCAGACCGCCCGGAGATCCTACAGGCGCGTGAAGAGGGTGTTGGGTATGATATGCGAAAGAGCAACAGCGTGGGAACACAATATTACTATGAGGCGCGGCACGTAGGGCAATATTATTTGCGTGCGGCGTTGCCTACAGGCGCGCTGGAGGAGACAATCCAGCAGATGTGGATGGATGCAGGGCTCGGTATGCTGTTTGGTATTGTGATGGTGTGTATGGCGTCGAGCATTTTTGTCACGTGGATCAGCGAACCAGTCAAACGGATGAGCGTTGCAGCACGCCGCTTGGCGGACGGCGAATTTTCCATCCGGGTGGAAGGGAAATTTAGCTATGAATTTGCAGAGCTGGCCCAGGCGTTTAATCAGATGGCAGACAGTACGGAACACGCGGTGAGCCTTCTCAAGACAAAGCAGGAACAGTTGGAAGGGGTCCTCCAGGGGATGAATGACGGGGTTCTTGCAGTAGACGAGGGCGGGGAAGTGCTTTTCCTCAACCAGAGCGCACGCAAGTTGCTCCACTGCCCGTCGATGCAGGTCGGGGACCATCTGGAAGGTAGCCTTCTGCTGACAAAAGTTTCCGCCCTGCTGCAAGAAACGATCTGTGCCGGAAAACCGATCAATGACGAATGGATCAATTTGCCGGAGGATAAGCGGTATACCGTTTATGCAGCGCCGATGGAGGCGCGGCCCACAGGTTCGGCATTGGTGGTCCTTTCCGATGTGACGCACATGCGGAAAATGGAGCAGATGCGCAGTGAGTTTGTCTCCAATGTCACCCATGAACTCAAAACGCCGCTGACCTCGATCCGCGGCAGCATCGAGCTTCTGAAGAGCGCGGACCGCGATGAGGAAACACGCCGGTATTTTTATGATGTATTGGATATTGAGACAGACCGCCTGACCCATTTAATTGACGACCTCTTGGTGCTCTCCCAGATTGAGAACGCCAAGGACGACCCCTCCATGCGCCCTTGCAATGTGAAAGAGGCGCTGGAAGCCTGTGTGGAGCGCGCAAAGTCGCTCGGCCAGGAGAACCATGTCCGCATGCATATCGATGCCGATCCGGAGCTCTATGTGGCTTGTACGCCGACACGCTTACAGCAGCTCTTTGGGAACCTGATCGACAATGCGGTCAAATACAACGTCAAGGACGGCAGCGTGTTCATCACGGCGCAGCGCCAGCGTCAGACCGCTGTGGTGCGGGTGAAGGACACAGGGATTGGCATTGCGAAAGAGCATTTCCCGCGCTTATTCGAACGTTTTTACCGCGTGGATACCAGCCGTTCCAGGGAGATCGGCGGCACGGGCTTGGGCCTTTCCATTGTCAAGCATTTGGTAGCGCTGTACGGCGGGGAAATTGGGGTGGAGAGCGAGCCCGGAAAGGGGACTGCCTTCACGATTTGCTTGCCGTTAGCACCAAAAGAAAAGGAAAAATAAGGAGTGTGTGGTGATATTTCCCTTTGCTTTTGTACTATATCACCAAAAAGCGTTAAAGAAACTGCACACATTGCTCGAAACCGTATGCCTTCCACAAAAAGCAGGTTGCATTTCGACGGAAAAAGAGTTAAAATAACAAAAGACAACCGCACCAGAGCTGGCCTTTGGTGCGGTAAATTTTACAGCATCGCCTCCACCAAACGACGGAGCACGGCCCCCGCCGTTTTTCCTGGAGCGGCTGTTGTGTGGAGGTGTACCCGATCCATGTTTTATCAAAAAGACGTGGAAACCATGCGCCGCGCAGATATTGAGGCGCTACAGCTGCAAAAGCTGAAAAAGATGGTGGATTATTGCTACAATAACATCCCGTTTTATCATGAGCGGCTGCAAGAAGCCGGCGTTACCGGCGATAAGATAAAAACCTTGTCGGATATCCAATATATCCCCTTTACCACAAAGGATGACATCCGCGACAATTATCCCTTTGGCATGATGGCGTGCCCAATGAAAAATATTGTGCGCATCCACGCCTCCTCCGGGACCACCGGCAAGCCCACGGTCGGCGTGTATACCAAGAAGGACATCGACACCTGGGCGGAGCTGATCGCCCGCATCGGGGCGGCTTCCGGCGTGACGGATGAGGACATCATCCAGATTTCCTTTGGCTACGGCCTGTTTACCGGGGCGCTGGGCCTGCACTACGGCTTGGAAAAGCTGGGTGCGACGGTTATCCCGGCATCCTCCGGAAATACGCAGAAGCAGCTGATGATGTTCCGCGATTTTGGCGTGACCGGGTTGGTGGCGACCCCGTCCTATGCGCTGTATCTGGGCGAGATGGTCAAGGAATCCCCGTATCCCGCCAGCGCATACAAGCTGCGCATCGGCCTGCTGGGGTCCGAGGGCTGCACCGAAGAGATGCGGACGCAGATCGAAAAGAACCTACATATGTTTGTAACAGATAACTACGGCATGACCGAACTCGGCGGCCCGGGCGTTTCCGGCGAGTGCGAACTGCGCTGCGGCTTGCACTTCGCGGAGGACCACTTCCTGCCGGAGATCATCGACCGGGATACCCTTGAGCGCAAGGGGCCGGGTGAAGTGGGCGAGCTGGTGGTCACCACGCTGTCGCGCGAAGGAATGCCGGTCCTGCGCTACCGCACCAAGGACATCACCCGCATCAATTATGAGCCCTGTGCATGCGGACGCACCCACGCGCGCATGGATAAGGTGATGGGGCGCACCGACGACATGATGATTATCAAGGGCGTCAACGTATTCCCGTCGCAGATCGAGAGCGTTTTGGTGGGGATGGAGCATGTCGGCCCGCACTATCAGCTGATCGTGCGCAAGAAGAACTTCCTGGATACCCTGGAGGTCAAAGTGGAGCTCAGCAACGGCGAACTGTTGCAGAGCTATGGCGAGCTGGAGGCGTTGCAGCATAAGATCCACGACCGCCTGAAGAGCGTCCTTGGCCTGGAGACAAAGGTCACGCTGGCCGAACCCAAGAGCTTGGAGCGCTTCCAGGGCAAGGCAAAACGCATCCTGGACCTGCGCAACGAGCCGGAGGAATAAGCGAACATGGGAATTTCATCCGTCCATGCGGCGGATAGGTCTGATATATAGGAGAGGTAAAATGAAAAAGTTACTGTTGGGAAACGAAGCGGTCGCGCGCGGCCTTTACGAGGCCGGTGTGCGGGTGGTGTCCAGCTATCCTGGCACCCCCAGCACGGAGATCACAGAGGCGGCCGCCACGTATGAGGAAATTTACTGCGAATGGGCTTCGAACGAGAAAGTGGCGGCGGAGGTCGCTGCCGGCGCGAGCTTTGCCGGGGCGCGCTCATTCTGCGCGCAGAAGCACGTGGGCCTGAATGTGGCTGCGGACCCGCTCTTCACGATGAGCTACATCGGCGTGAACGGTGGCATGGTGCTTGCCGTGGCCGACGACCCGGGCCTGCATTCGTCGCAAAACGAACAGGACTCCCGCAACTATGCGATTGCCGCAAAGCTCCCGATGCTGGAGCCCGCCGATTCCGCGGAGTGCCGGGACTTCACGAAGCTGGCCTATGAGCTCTCCGAGCAGTTCGATACGCCGGTGCTCCTGCGCTTGACGACGCGCGTCGCGCACAGCCGCAGCCCGGTGGAGCTGTACGAGCGCGAGGAGCACGCACTCAAGCCGTACGAGAAAAACCCTGCGAAAAACGTCATGCTGCCCGCTTTTGCGAAGCCGAAGCACTATAAGGTGGAGGAGCGCACGCAGAAGCTTTCCGCCTGGTCGGATGAAGCGGACATCAACGTGTTGGAGGATAATCATTCCGAGGTCGGTGTGATCGCTTCCGGCGCGGTATATCAGTATGCAAAAGAGGCGTTGGGCGATACCGTGTCCTATTTAAAGCTGGGGATGGTACACCCGCTGCCCCTCAAGAAGATCCAAGAGCTGGCCTCCAAGGTCAAGACGCTCTATGTCATTGAAGAGCTCGACGATGTGATCGAGTCGTTCTGCAAAAAGAACGGGATCGCCGTGCATGGCAAGGACGTATTCCCGCGCTGCGATGAGTTTTCGCAGAATGTGATCCGCCAGTGCATGCTGGGCAAGGTGCCGGAGAGCAAAAAGGTGGATGCGGAGACGCCGGGCCGCCCGCCGGTGATGTGCTGCGGCTGCCCGCACAGGGGCCTGTTCTATGCCTTGAAGAAGGCAAAGGTCTATGTCAGCGGCGACATCGGCTGCTATACCCTCGGCGCATCCGCCCCGTTGAGCGCGATCGATACCTGCATCTGCATGGGCGCGTCCGTCTCTGCGCTGCACGGCTACAACAAGGCCCGCGGCAAGGACGCGGAGCAGAAGAGCGTTGCGGTCATCGGCGACTCCACGTTCATTCATTCCGGTATTACGGGCTTGATCGACATCGCCTACAATCAGAGCAATTCCGTGGTCATCATCCTCGACAACTCGATTACGGGCATGACCGGCCACCAGCAGAACCCGACGACCGGTTACAACATCAAGGGCGACCCCACCACAGCGGTCGATTTGGAGGCGCTGTGCAAAGCGGTCGGCATCAAGCGGGTGCGCGTCTGCGACCCCTATAACCTCAAAGAGGTAGAGGCAGTTCTGAAAGAGGAACTGGCAGCGGAGGAGCCTTCTGTCATCATCAGCCGCCGTCCGTGCGCGCTGTTGAAATATGTGAAACATAAGCCGTCCCTTGTGGTGGATACGGAGAAATGTATTGGATGTAAAGCGTGCCTGGGCATTGGCTGCCCGGCGATCAGTGTGCACGGCGGGAAAGCTGCAATTGACCGCACGCAGTGCGTAGGCTGCGGCGTATGCACCACCCTGTGCCCGAAGAGCGCGATCACAGAACAGGAGGTACAGGCATGAGCAACGTGAAAAGTGTCATGATTGTCGGCGTAGGCGGGCAGGGAACGCTGCTGGCCAGCCGTGTGCTGGGCAGCGCGATGTTGAGCCAGGGCGTCGATGTAAAGGTTTCCGAGGTGCACGGCATGAGCCAGCGCGGTGGGTCCGTGGTGACGTATGTGCGCTATGGCGATAAGGTGTATTCCCCGATCATCGCGCAGGGTGAGGCGGACGTTCTGCTGGCGTTTGAAGCGTTGGAGGCGGCCCGGTACCTGCCGTGGTTAAAGCCGGAGGGGACCGTGGTGGTCAACACCCAGCAGATGGACCCGATGCCCGTTGTAACAGGCGTGGCCGAATACCCGAAGGACATCCTTGGAAAGGTGCGCGAGCAGGGCGTTAAAGTGGTCGCGTTGGATGCTTTGGGGATGGCGGAAGAGGCCGGCTCATCCAAGGCGGTCAATGTGGTCTTGATCGGCGCCATGGCCAAGAAACTGGATCTCCCCAAGGAGGTCTGGATCGATACCATCAAGGAGACGGTGCCGTCCAAATTTATCGATATGAACCTCAAAGCGTTTGAACTGGGGTACAACGCGGACGTATAAAAAAGCGCGAAGCTTGTTTCGGTTGGCGCCGGTCCCGCATGCGGGAAGCCCAAGCGCGTAACCGAAAGAGAATCAAACCATAAAGGAGGAATCGGTATGCAGATCCAGCAGATTTCCGTTTTTGTGGAGAATAAGTCCGGCCGCCTTGCAGAGATCACGGAGGCGCTTGCCGCAGCAAATGTGGATATCCGGGCGGTTTCCATCGCGGATACCAGCGATTTCGGTATTTTGCGGTTGATTGTCAATAAGCCAAAGGAAGCCGTAGAAGCTCTGAAGGCTGCGGGATTGACGGTTTCCCTCACGAGCGTGATCGCCATGGGAATCGACGACCAGCCCGGCGAATTTGCCAAAGCCATGCGCGTGCTGGCGGACAATCAGATTGGCGTGGAATATATCTATGCGTTTGTCAGCCGTGAGCATGGAAAAGCCTTTGTGATTCTTCGTGTGGACGACAGCGAGCGGGCAGTAAACATGCTCAGGGAGAATGGAATTACCATCTTGAGCGCAGAAGAAATCTACGATTTGTAATTTGTTTAGACTTTTATACGAATTGGAGCGGACAGGAAGACTTCCTGTCCGCTCTTTTGTTTAGCGGGGAACGGAAATTCAGGGGTTTCATAGAAAAGGAGAGAGGGGAGTGGTGTACTGTGCCGCGCGGGAAGGATTGCGAAAAAAGAAAAACGGAAGGGAAAATTTTTCCCTTCCGTTTTATAATGAGATAAGAGGTCCTATTCCGCGCCTCTGCGGACAAAGGACACAATCGGTTCGATTTCGGAGCGGTCTATAAAATTCACGTCCTTGCCGTAGGTTTCCAGGAGCTGGCGGTCCTCCTCCCGCAGGGAAGAGGGAGCCTTTTTCAAGAGCATCTTCCGGAGCATGGCCATCATCGCCCGGTGTACCACCGTTAAGTGCGGATAGTCCAGCCGGCCGCGCAGGTGGAAAAAGGTGCATTGCGCTGCGATATTTGCTGGGAGCGCCTTGTGCAATTGGCTGCGGATCTGTTCGACATTCGCTGGGTCCTTTGGGTCTGCAATCCCACAGGTAAACAGGATCAGGGGTTTCCCTTCGCATTTGGAGAAATGCTTCAGAAAAGTGGGAAGCCCTTTGACCCCTCCGGCATAGAGGCCCCCGCCGTACAGGATACAATCATAGCCGCCCAATACATCGGCGGAAATCGCGCGGACTGCATAGAGATCTGCGTCCAGCGCTTCTGCCAGCCAGCGCGCATACTGTTCGGTTGCGCCGTATTGCGAACTATAGACAACGATCGTTTTCATAAATTCCCCCTTAGAAATGCAGAGCATGTGTAGCACGGGAAAGCTTTCGCTTGTGCGGCCTTTTATAAAAGATGAAGTTCTCCGCTATGTAAGCTGGAATCCATCGATTTTCTGGAATTCCACCGTGTAACCGTTCGGGTCCTCCAAAAAGAACGAATAGACCGGTTGGGATGGATGCTGCGCAGGGGCGCTCTGCGGCTGAATGCCGAGTGCGCAGATGCGCTGGTATTCCGCATCGACGCTCTCCCGGTTGGCGCAATTGAGCGACAAGCACAGGTGTTTGCGGGGGATTTTCCCGTCCCCATAGGCGACAAAGGCAAAATACCCTTGCTTTGCGTGGAAAATACGGACGGTATCCGAGGCGAAGACCGTGCGCAGGCCGACCACTTGGGTATAAAACATCTCGGTTTTTGCAAGGTCAAGGCAGGGATAAAACGCCATACAAGAGGTAATCATCGACTGGCCTCCCAGAAAGATATGGATGAAAGCACATGCGCATGCCGCATAGGAATCATGGAGATGTGCTGCCCGGCGTAAAGCGCTTTATAAGCTATCCTTGCCGGCATTGATAAAATCGACGCCTCCGCCATAGGGATGGAACACAATCCCCGTCACGCCAGGAGCGGTGGCAAAATAGTGGCTTTCGTAGAACAAGGGGTAAAAGATACATTGCTCGTTGAGGTACCGCTCCATTGCGGCGCAAGAAACAGCGGCCTCCGTACCGCTCTGATTTTCCGCATTGGCGAGGTTTTCGTCGAACCCTGCGGAGCGCAGATGGGCCGGATTGTTCGGATTATCGCTGCGGAACAGGTTCAGGACGGCCAATGGGCCGGACGATTCCGGCGTAATGGAACAGATGGCGATCTGGTAATTCCCCGAAGAAACCCGGGACGCCAGTTCGTTGTCGCTGAGCGGTTCCATATTAAAATAGTCGTCAAATTGTGTATTCCATTCGGTCAGCATCTCGTTGACCATCAGCTTGACATCCGGATCGTCCGGGCACAGGATGGTCACCTTTGGGAGGGCCTCCAAGCCCAGCTCCTGGATACCGGCGGCCAGATACTGCGCCGCGGCTGTATCCTGTAGGGGATAGAAAGCGCCGCCGCCCGCCAATTCGCGATAGACGTGCCCGAAGAGCTTTGTGTCCGGCGGGATGATGTTTTCCGCGGCCGTTGCGCCCTCCGGAAGATGGGCCAGGACCTTTTCACGCGAAAACGCCTGGGTAAAGGCCTTGCGGATATTGAGGTTTCGCATCACCTCATCTTGCGTGTTGAAGCACAGCCCCCACGTGGTGTCTTCAAAGCCGGTCACAGTGCAGCCCGCTTCCTTGGCCTCTTCGACCAGGTCGGAGGGCATGGCGATGGCGTCCACGGTTCCATCCGTCAAAGCGGCCACGGGGTCGGAAACATCGACCTTTTTGTTGCCAATACTGAATTTGACATCGGACGGAAGCGGTTTGCTATTGCCGGAATAGCTGGGAGAGCGGCGCAAATTGATGTAGGAACCGTGTTCCCAGCCGTACACGCCGTCGATGGCAAAGGGGCCATTGCACAGCAACGTAGAGCGCTCCAAGCCGTAGCGTCCGCCTGTGGTGAGGAAAAAATCCTTGTGACAGGGCATGAAGACGGCAGAAGCGGTACGCTCCGGGAAGTCTTCGCAGGAATATTCCAATTGCACCGATAGGGTATGGGCATCCAAAGCGGAAACCCCCAGCTGCTCCACCGGCAATTCCCCGGCATGGACGGCGCGAGCGTTTTGGATGCAATACATGGGGCTGCATGTGGTCGAATTGGTTGCGGGGTCCAGCGCACGCTGGAAAGCATAGACGAAGTCGTCTGCGGTTACGGGTGTATTGTCATCGTCGTTCCAAACCGCGTCCTCACGAAGTTGGAAGGTGAATTGGGTAAAATCGGCGTTGGAAGTCCAACTCTCCGCCACACCGGGCACAGCATTGCCGTCGGCGTCCAGGCGGGTTAATCCCTCAAAAAGGGCCTGGATGAGGATGATGCCGGATTCATCGGCGGCGATTTGCGGATCGAGCGTCTCCGGCTCCGCGGCCAGATGGTATTGGAAGGATTTGTTTGCATTGCTGGGTTCGTCTTCTTCACATGCGGCGAAAGAAAGCAAAAGGATCACACACAAGAACATTGCCGCAAAACGTTTCATTCCGTCACTCCTTCCCGTTTTTCATTTATTCTAACATCTTTTCTGGGGCAATGCAATGTGGATACAGAATTGTCATAGAAACGTAAGCTTTGCGTAATCCAATGCCGGATGGAACCGAAAAATTGCCACTCGAAAAGGATTCGAAAAAATGGAAATGCTCCTATACAACCCCCGTTTCATAGGGTATAATAAATGTGTGGGAAACATGCATCCCACAAAAAATATTTATGACTAAGAAAAATCGGAATGGAGGTCAAAAGGATGAGCAAAGAAGTCAAGTTTTATATTTGCAAGCACTGCGGGAATATTGTCGGGTTGATTCATGATTCCGGCGTGCCGCTGGTTTGCTGTGGGGAAAAAATGAGCGAATTGGTCCCCAACACCACAGAGGGCGCAACGGAGAAGCACCTGCCGGTGGTTGAGATGGATGGGAATGTTGTCAAGGTCAGCGTGGGAAGCGTTGAGCATCCATCGACGGAAGAGCATTATATTGCTTGGGTATATCTGCAGACGGCGCATGGCGGCCAGCGCAAAGCCATCCAGCCGGGAGAGAAGCCGGAGGTATCTTTTGCATTGCAGGATGACGAGTTGATCGCTGTTTATGCGTATTGCAACCTGCATGGCCTGTGGAAAACAGAAATCAAGAAATAAATCTTTCTTTTAGAAATCCACACATAGGAAAAGGGCGTTTCCCGAGAAGGGAAACGCCCTTTTCCTGTTTGGAGGACGGATTGTCAATTTGTATTGTAGAACGGGATCTTCCAGCAACTGCTAGTAGGTCCGCGTTCCACAAGCTGGGGCGGAAGCCTGTTTCCTTCCGCCCCCTCTAACACAATGGGAAGAACGGCCGGTTTATTCCTCGATGAGGGAACGGCCGTCCATTTCCGCAGGCTGGGGCAGGCCCAGGATCTGCAGCATGGTGGGGGCGATGTCCGCAAGGCGGCCGCCTTTGCGCAGCTTCTTGCAGGGATAGCCGACCACACAGAAGGGAACGGGGTTGGTTGTATGCGCGGTGAACGGGGAGCCATCTTCCTCGTACATCTTGTCCGCATTGCCGTGGTCCGCTGTAATCAGCGCCACGCCGTTCTGCTTGGCGATCGCATCCAATACGCGCCCAACGCAGGTATCCACCGCTTCCACGGCGGCCTTTGCGGCGTCAAAAACGCCCGTATGGCCGACCATGTCGCAGTTTGCATAGTTCAGGATAATCACATCGTATTTGCCGGATTCAATGCGCTCGATCAACCGGTCGGTGACCTCGTAAGCGCTCATCTCCGGCTGCAAATCGTAGGTGGCCACCTTCGGGGAGTTGACCAGCACGCGGTCCTCGTTGGGATACTGCTTTTCGACGCCGCCGTTGAAGAAGAACGTCACATGCGCGTATTTCTCCGTCTCTGCAATGCGCAGCTGGGTCAGGCCCTTGTCGGAGATGTATTCGCCGAAGGTGTTCTTCAGGCTCTGCGGCTTAAAGGCCACCAGGACATTCGGCATGGTAGCGTCGTACTGCGTCATGCAGACGTATTTGACCGGGAAGAAGCCCTTCTTGCGCTCAAAGCCGGTGAATTCCGGATCGACAAAGGTGCGCGTAATTTCGCGCGCGCGGTCCGGGCGGAAGTTAAAGAAGATAATTGAATCGTCCGCGCCGATCTCTGCGCCCTCTGCGCAGACGGTTGGAACGACGAACTCGTCGGTTACATTCTCTTTATAGGAATCCTCTACTGCCTGGACCGGGTCGGCACACTGGATGCCTTCACCGTACGCCATGGCTGCATAGGCTTTCTCCACGCGCTCCCAGCGGTTGTCGCGGTCCATCGCATAGTAGCGGCCCATCACGGTGGCAATTTGACCCACGCCGATCTCCTTGAGCTTCTCGGCGCACTCGGCCACATAGTCTTTGCCGGAAGTCGGCGGGACATCGCGGCCGTCGAGCAATGCATGGACATAGACCTTTTTCAGGCCGCGGCGCTTGGCCAATTCCACCAGGGCATACAGGTGGGTGTTGTGGCTATGCACGCCGCCGTCGGAGAGCAGCCCAATGAGATGCAGCGCGGTCTTTTTCGCAATGGCGTTATCCACTGCGGAGATGAAGGCGGAATTCTCAAAGAAATCGCCATCCTGGATGGCTTTGGTGATGCGGGTCAGCTCCTGGTACACAATGCGGCCGGCGCCGATGTTGGTGTGGCCAACCTCAGAGTTTCCCATCTGGCCATCCGGCAGGCCGACGTCCATACCGGAAGCCCCGATCTGCGTGATCGGGTTGCTGCCGAAGACGCGGTCCAGGTTCGGCTTGTTGGCCGCCTTGATTGCATTGCCGTAATCGCCGCCAATGCCAAAACCGTCTAAAATCATCAAAATCAGAGGCTTTTTATTCATGTATGATTCGATCTCCTACTCTATTAAACATTGCAAGGAATTTTAGCCCTGCGTAGCAGCCTTGACAATCTCCGCGAAGTCTGCGGGTTTCAGGGAAGCGCCGCCGATCAAGCCGCCGTCCACATCGGGCTGCGCCAGCAGCTCCGCTGCATTCTTGGCGTTCATCGAACCGCCGTACTGAATCGTCATCGCATTGGCAGCCGCCTCGTCGTAGAGGCCCTTCACGGTCTCGCGGATGATGGCGCAGACCTCGTTGGCCTGCTCTGCGGTCGCGGTCTTGCCGGTGCCGATTGCCCAGACCGGCTCATAAGCGATGATCACGCGGGAGAGCTCGTCCTTGCTGACGCCCTGCAATGCGATTTTGGTCTGCATAGCCACCAGCTCGGCGGTGATGCCCTGTTCGCGCTGCTCCAAATATTCGCCCACGCAGAGGATCACGGTCAGGCCGCTGTCCAATGCAGCGCGCACGCGCTTGTTGACGGTGACGTCCGTCTCGCCAAAATAGGTGCGGCGCTCGCTGTGGCCGATGATGACGTATTTTACGCCCATTGCGGTGAGCATATTTGCGGAAATTTCTCCCGTGTAAGCGCCGGAAACTTCCCAGTGGCAGTTCTCCGCGCCCACGCCGATGTTGGTGCCTGCGGTTGCCTCCAGAGCGGTGGCGAGATCCACATACGGGACGCAAACAACGACGTCACAGCCTGCGCCAGCGACCAACGGCTTGATGCCTTCGATCAGCTCTTTGGCCTCGGCAGGGGTCTTGTTCATTTTCCAGTTGCCGGCGATGACGGCTTTTCTCAGTGCTTTGTTCATGGATGTCTATCCCCTTTTATATGATAGTCAAAAAAGAAGCCTCCGGCGGGAACCGCACAGCCGGGAACGAATCCCTGGCAGGCGGGAGTCCCCGCCGAAGGCGCGGATGCTCAAATTAGTCCTTATCGTTCAAGCAGGCAATGCCCGGGAGAACCTTGCCCTCCAGGAACTCGAGGGAAGCGCCGCCGCCCGTGGAGATATGGGTCATCTTGTCCGCGAAGCCGAGCTTCTCAACCGCAGCAGCGGAATCGCCGCCGCCGATGATGGAGATTGCGCCGCTGTCTGCAACAGCCTTCGCAACGGCGATCGTGCCGTTTGCAAACGCATCCCACTCGGAGACGCCCATCGGTCCGTTCCAGACCACGGTTCCAGCGCCCTTGATGGCGTCTGCGAACAGCTCGCAGGTCTTCGGGCCGATGTCCATGCCCATCCAGCCGTCCGGGATTTGGTCGGAATCGACAACCTTGTTCTCTGCGTCGGCCTTATACTCGGTTGCAACAACGTTATCCACCGGGAGCAGGAACTTGACGCCCTTTTCCTTGGCCTTTGCCATCGTGTCCTTTGCCAGCTCGACCTTGTCGCCCTCGCAGATGGAGGTGCCGATGGAATAGCCCAGTGCGTTCATGAAGGTGTAAGCCATGCCGCCGCCGATGATGAGGGTGTCCACCTTGTCCAGCAGGTTGGTGATGACGCCAATCTTATCGGAGACCTTCGCGCCGCCCAGAATGGCGGCGAACGGGCGCTTCGGGTCGGTGAGCGCGCCGCCCATGATGGAGATTTCCTTCTGGATCAGATAGCCGCAGACAGCCGGCAGATAGTCGGCAACGCCAGCGGTGGAAGCATGTGCACGGTGTGCCGTGCCAAATGCGTCATTGACATAAATTTCCGCCAAGGAAGCGAGCTCCTTTGCGAAAGCCGGGTCGTTCTTTTCTTCTTCCTTATGGAAGCGGACGTTTTCGATCATCTCGACCTCGCCGTCCTGCAGGGAAGCGGCGATGCTCTTTGCGCTCTCGCCGACAACGTCCTTCGCCATCTTGACTTCCTGGCCGAGTGCCTTGGAGAGGTATTCAGCGACCGGAGCGAGGGAATACTTCATGTTGAATTCACCCTTCGGGCGGCCCAGATGGGAGCAGAGGATGACCTTCGCTTTGTGGTCGATCAAATATTTAATGGTTTTCATAGCCTCGTTGATGCGCTTCGGGTCGGTGATGTTGCCCTCTGCATCAAACGGGACGTTAAAGTCGCAGCGGACGAGGACTCTCTTGCCCGCTACGTCGATGTCTTCGACGGTTTTTTTATTCAGGTAATTCATAACGTTTGCGCTCCTTTATTTGAATTTTCAGAGTCTTCTACGCTTGATTTTCAGTATACAATAAATGGGAATTATTTTCAAGAGAGAAGACCCGATTTTTGCAGGGTCTAAGGCGGTTTTCCGGCGCTTTCTGTCAATCCCAGGAGAGCCGGTGAAGCTGCCCGGCGCAGAGAAGATCCGGATAATTCCACTGCCGCAATACTTCATAGACGCCGACTGCCACCGAATTCGAGAGGTTCAGGCTGCGCGCGTCCGGATTGTTCAGCATGGGAATGCGGACGCAGTTATCCGGGTGCTGAAGGAGCAGCTCTTCCGGCAGTCCGGCGGTCTCCTTGCCAAACACCAGATAACAGCCGTCCGGATAGGCGACGCCGGAATGCACGTGCCGTGCCTTTGTGGAAAAATAGTAGAAATTGCCGCTGTTTTGCCTGAAAAAATCGGAAAGACTATCGTAATAGGTGATGTCCAAAAGATGCCAGTAATCCAGGCCCGCGCGCTTGAGCTTCCGGTCGTCGATTTTAAACCCCATCGGCCCGACCAGGTGAAGCCGGGCGCCGGTGGCCGCGCAGGTGCGGGCGATATTTCCGGTGTTTTGCGGGATTTCCGGTTCCACCAGTACAATGTTGAGTGTTGCCATGTTTTTCATTCTCCCCCGGGACATGCCCGATTTCAGTTTTGCTAAGATGCATGGCCATTATACCATCAATCGCCAGAAACCGCAAAATTTTGCAAAAGGACCGGAAACAAACGGAATCGATATTCATCCATAAGGAGGGGAAACTAATGCGGGGGAACACCCTGATCGAATTGTTGGAAAAATCGAATGCAATTTGGAGGTCGTATATGATGTATAAGGAAACGATGGGCTTTGTCAAAGGAATCGGCGCGGGTATTGTCGCCAGTGTTGCGGTGGCGGCGGTCGGCAGCCAAATGATGAAGAAGAACCGCCATCTGCGCCGGGATGCACACCGCGCTATGCATGCAGTCGGCCATGCGATGCAGAATGTGGAGCATATGTTTAAAGCGTAATTGCTTTGCCATAGCCGTTTCAGGGGCTCCGCGATGATAGTAGCTCATAAAAATGGCGGTATGCTGGGAATGGCTCCCTGCATCTGCGGAAGCAGAGGAATCTTGCTCCAAAGAAACAGCGGGGCCCCTGTCCAGGAAATCTCCTGGGCAGGGGCCTCGTTTCTTGTTTTGCTTGTGCAGCGGACCCGTGAAAAGGCGCTGTGCGTCTGAAATCCTTGCGGAACCAGCGCGAAACATGTATAATGACCTTATATATAATGATAGAGATAGAAAGCCTTTGCTTTCTTTGATTAAGGAAGGATCGACTATGCAAAGCGAAACGGACATCCTTTTTTATGCCGTGTACCATCGGGACTACGACGGCCCCGCCGCCAAGCCTTCCCTGCTGAGCCAGGCACGGCGCGAATGCTTTACACAGGACCGGACGGTGTCTGTGCGGGAAGAAGACTTCAACTCCGGCGTCAAGACGGTTTATCGTGGAAGAGTAGGCTGGCATCGCTTCACGTGGTCTGTCCGGCGCGGCGGCGCTTTGGTCCAGCAGGCTTTTCGCGGTGAAAATGGGTTTGAACTGGTTCATTTCGGGGAGCGCGGCGAGCCGGTGAGCAAAGCGCGTTTTTCGTTGGAATTGCGTTGGGAGAGCACCGCTTATTATATGGACGGCCGGAGGGACCAGCTTCCGGCGGCTGTGCTATCCCCGGTTGCAGACGGCCTGCTTTTGACGGAGTGGAACCCGGACAGCGGGAAATACAGCCGGATCAAACTGGTCCCCTGCGCGCTGCGCCGCGGCACGCCGGAACAAAGCTTGGCGGATGCGCGCTTGGGAGAGCCCCGCATCTGGGCGGAGACCTCGGAAGGGGATTTTTGCTACTGCACGGAGGAAGAAGCGGCGTTGCGCCGTTCTTTGGTGGAACGCCCGCCGGAGGCAATCCCTGAAGATCTTGTTTATCGCCCGGAGGATTCGGAAACCGGCGGGGAAGAGTCCGCCTTCGCAGGGTTTACATACATCGCCAATGATGCGGATACTCCTGAGACAGAGACGGAAACAGCGGGGGCGGAGCCCGAGGAGGCCATCGCAGAGGGACCCTCCCCGGAGCTACCGGCTTCAGAATCCCCTGCGGCTGCGCAAGAGGGGGACTATGCGGCGGACCATGAGCTTTTTTCCGCGGGCCAGGACGCTGCAAAACCGGCCCAGTGGGGTACGGCCTGCCCGCCGACTTTGGACGTTCCGCAGCCCTCCTGGCAAGAAAAGGAGCTTCCGCTTCCTGCGTTGAATTCCGGCCTTTCCCAGCTTTTAAAGTTGGTGCAAGCGGAGCTCAAGGCCCAGGAACAAAAGGAGCCGGAACCTGCCGCGGAGGAAAAGCCGGCAGAGGACGATGCGTTCGAAGAAGTCGTACGCCCGCCGCATGCGGAGCGCTACGCGGTGGCGGCGAAAAACCGGCACGGGATTGTTGTGCATGCGCCGGAGTTAAAGCAAAAAGCTTCGCAGCAAACCGGCGAGGAGGCCGATGGATCGCCAAAGCCCGCCGCTATGCCGGTCAAACGCATTATTATCAGTGCGGAAGAGAGTTATGCCTACTTTGGCGATCTTTTAAATGGAATGCGCGAAGGCAATGGGCGCACCGAGATGACGAATGGCCATACCGCCTACGAGGGCGGATATCATGAGGACAAGCGCGACGGATTCGGTACCTATTATTATAAGTCGGGCAAGCTTTGCTACGTCGGCAACTGGAAGGACAACCTGCGCCACGGGTCGGGGATCTCCTTTAGCTCCCATGACGGTTCCATTTTTGTCGGAAAGTGGCGGGATAATATCCCGACGGGATGCGGGACGGCCTTCGACGCGGAAGGCAACCTATTATATACGGGCGAATGGAAGGACGGCAAACGCGATGGGCACGGAACCGAATACCGGAATGGGGCGGTTCTATACGCAGGGGAGTGGAAAGACGACCTGCGCCATGGCAAAGGGACGCTGACATTGGCGAATGGGACGGTCATCACCGGCATTTTTGAAAACGGGAAAGTGCAGGGGTTGGACGATTTATTATAGGAGTATGGGGGTGAGCCGTTTTGCAATGGCTCGAACTACATAATGTAGAATATGGGGAATGCATTGTTTTGGGCGGTTCCCATCACGATATTCTGATGGTGGACTGCGGAAGCATCAACCAGAAGATCCGCGAAGGGGATTTGGATTTCAGCGCCTATGTGGACCCAACGTTGATGGAGCGCTATTCCGGCTGCTCAGGGCGTGAGTTTTTGTTGACCCATTATCACAGGGACCATCTCTGTGGGCTGTATCAGATGCTGTCGAAACGCGGCGGGTATTTTGACCGCATCCTTTTGCCGGTATCCCCGGCGGACGCGCGCGGGCAGCATTTGTTGCTGGATTTTGCTCTATTTGTCTATGCCTTTTTGCCGCGGCAGAGCGATTATGCGCAGGTCAATTTGAGCGCCCTGCGAATTTTTAGCCGCATTGCGAAAAGTGCGGGGGCGGACCGCGTCTATCCGATTGCGGGCGGCTCCAGTTTTTTGTTTGACGGCGTGACGTACGAGGTACTTTGGCCGGACCGGGAGGGGTACCCCTTTTCGGAGCTCTTCGCTTCGGCGGTGGAACAGTTAAACGTCTGCTTGGCTTCCCCGTTTTTGCCGGAGGCGGCCCGCCGCTTTTTGGAGCTCAAGGCGCGCTACGGGAAGGCGTATGACGCCTGCTGCCAATCGTCCCCCCTCCGGGCGGAAGGGATCGCGCAGTTGGACGCCCTTTTGGAGCAGATTGACGCGCTGCTTCCAGAGCTGCATCTTTTGCCGACTGCCCCGGACGTTGTACAGATTTTGACCGATCCGGGCACGACGGCAGCCTATTCCGATGAACTGAATGCGGCCAGCGTGATTTTCCACAACCGCCGTACAAAGGAAGCCAGCCTGGACGACATTCTGATGACGGGGGACGCGGCGCCGGAGAGCTTTGACGTCATTGCCGGCCGCCTATACCGCGACTATTATATTGTAAAGGCGCCGCACCATGGGACGGCCAGCCATTGGAGCCATTGGCTGGCGGAGATTTCTGCTTCCCATATCCTGATCAGCAACGGAGAGTATCAAAAGGGTGGCAAGATTGCCTCGGAATACGTGGATTTGCCCGCGGTGAAGCACTGCACGAACCGCGCCGCCTGCCCTTGGTATGCGTCGAGCGGCTGTTCCTGTAACCGCGTTGCCTGCTGTTACGATCTCCCCACGGGCGCAGGATTGACGATCAAATGCCCGCGCTGCCGCGACCGGAAGGGAACGGCGCCGTGCGGGATTTATATTGTTTCGCACGGGGGAGAACGCGCATGTTTGTGCGATGATCTCCCGGTTCAGTCAGGCTTATAAATCGGGAAAAGGCGAAGAAAGCGGCGTTGGCAGAAGCCTGCCAAGGCTGCCAATATTTTAGAGCAAACGCTGCCAAAACAGCAAAAACCTAGGATTCATGCGGCTTTTTCGCATAAAAATCCGAAAAATATTGTGATTTCCGCACTTGACATTGCGAAATAAATATCTTATAATCCAAGTAACATATGAGGGACGCATATGCGGGTTGTCTTTCTAGCGCCATCTAGGAGGGGCCTCCCCCATACCGTCTTAGTCAAGGGCTAATCCTGTTAATGTCCGTGACGTTCATTATGTTCATTTCTCTTAAGGCATGCGCAAATACGCAAACCACGATTTTTAAGGAGGACAAAAAGGATGAGAAAAATTACAGGAAAAGCTCTCGCAACAGTGCTCGCAATGGCATTGATTACGTCTAGCTTTTCGGGAACTTTTGCTTTCGCAGCATCCAGAACTGAGAAGGCTGGCAGCGTGTCGCTGGTGAACTCTGATAATGATGAGATCACTTTGGTAAAAGATACCGATGACGCAAACAATTATAAGTTTGATCTTATTAATTTTATCGGCGGCGTAGAGTTGACGACTGCGGATAAAGAAGAGTCTATTACAGTAACCGATGAAGACGATCTTTCTTTCCGTCATGCAAAGGGCGATAGCCTGATTTCTGTTAAAGATGGTAAGGCTAGAGTTAAGACCGATAAGACTGGTACTGAAACCATTATGGTCTATGCAGAAGGCGAGATTACCCGCGACGATAAGGATGTCACATTGAAGGGCCAGATCGAAATTACTGTTAATGTAGTGAAGAATGGTACTCTGTTTGTTGGCATTGTTGGCGAACCAGATGATGAGACCGGCGATAAAATTCCAAATTTGGAAGTTTCTTACAATGATCTCAATACCAAACAGTTAGGTGTGTATAGAGCAACTTCGGAAGCTCAGGCAAAGGATAGCAAGACGGACGGTTTGAGAGCTACCTATGAGCTGGTAACGACTGTTGATGGCTATGATGAGAAAGGTGAGCCGACAGGTGATCCGGTTCGCATTGAGGGCAGCACCAACAATAGATTTGAGTTGGATAAGGCTGAAGATGGCGAGTCCGTTACTGCTATGACAAACAAGGGCAAGGGCCCTGGCACCTTGAAGTTCACCATTAAGAGCGGCGGTAGTAAGAACTCTGATGGTGAATGGAAATTCAATGAAACAGAGGATACAACTACTGCAACCGTTCTGAAGAGAATTGATGTTACTGCGAATACGACTATCGATAAAGATGGTAGCAGCACAGATATTACTCCTATTCCTGATGGAATGAATGCTGACAGTAATGTGTCTGGCTATGACATTAGAGTGCTGGAAAACGGAGGCAAGTATGCAAATGTTTCCGTTACTGGCAGTGCAAGTGTTGGCGAAATCAAAAATGCTAACGAAGTAAACATCGAAGATAAGGCCAAGGTTGGTGACATTACCGACGCAAGTGGAAAGGTTGCTATTTCCGGCGGTACTGTTGGTGTCGTAGATGTTAAAGAGGATGTTTCGGTAAGCGATGGCCGTGTAACTTCTATTGAAGCTGATGGCGACATTGATCTTACTGGCGGCACAGTAAGCGGAGATGTTACGACTGATAAGAGTGTAACTATTGATGCGGAAGATGATGACATCAATACAGTTGTTTCTGGCACAATTGAGGCTCAGAACATTACTGTTGATTCCAGCAGTGAAGATGGTCAGGTTCAGTTGGCAAATGTTTTGCTGAAGGATGATGGCGAAATTACTCTGAAGGGTGACAACGTCAGTATTGCAAAGTTGGATTGTGCTTATAAGGGTAATGTTACCTTTGAAGGCTTCGAAGGTAAGCTGCCGAGCCTTTTGAACGCTCAGGATGTTACAGTCGACGAAGATACAAATGTTGTAGTTGAAGGCCCGGTTGTCATTGATTCCTTGGATATTGCCGATGGCGGTTCCATTGAATTCAGAGATACTGTCGAGGTTGCAAGCATTTCTGGCGATGGTAAGTTGGTTGTTGCCGCTGATAAGCTGTATGTAACTGATAGCATTTCCGGTGATGTAAAGCTCAGACTTGCTGGCTCCAATGTTAATGTTGGTGATGTAGCTTATAGAGCAGCTAAGGATGTTGGCTCTGTCGATGCTTTCGATGGTGTTGGATTTACACTCGAAAGAAAGTCTGTTGATACGAAGTCTGATTCCTTCCTCGTAAAGAGCGTTTCCTTCGCAGGTGTTGCTCTGGACAAGAGCGAAGTTACCATTGCTAAGGGCTTCTCTGACACTGTAACTGTTTCTAACTATCCGGCAAGCACTTCTCTGCCGGCGGGCGCTTCCGTTGTTTGGGATTACAGCGACGCTGACAAGGACGTGTTCGAGATTACTGCAGACGGCGCAACTCTGACCATTAAGGTTAAGGAGTATGACGACGTTTATGCAACTTCCAACAGCTTTGATCTGTATGCAACAGTTGTTGATTCCGACGGCGATGCACTCGAGGATTATGATTCCGCAGTTTGCACCGTAACTGCAATTCCGGAAGTTGTTGTTTCCAGCGACCTGTCCGGCATTGTTGAGGTTCCGCAGGGCTCCACGAAGGACTTCGTTGTGAATTCCCAGGTTGAGGCTCCGGTTACCATCGGCACTGGCAATGTTGCTGTTCATGCTCTGAAGACTCCGTTCGCAAACGGCCAGGCTACCTACACCATCAAGGCTACTGGCGCTGTTGGCACGACCGCTGGCGTTTATGCTACGGTTCCTGGCCAGAACGCTGTGAAGCTCTTCATCATCAAGGTTACGGAGCCTGTTGTGACTTCCGACACGACGGTTGACTTCAACCTTGCAGCTGGCAACCGCTATGTCTTCAAGATCACTGCTCCGTCCGCTCCGTCCTTCACGGTTGGCAACGGTGCTGTTCTGAAGACCCAGGCTGGTAAGATCGATGGCAACGACTACTACTTCGCAGTCTATGCAATCGGCTCCGCTGGCCAGAGCACCGGCGTGTATGTCAATGGCGTGAAGGTCTGCACGGTTACCGTGAAATAAGATCTTTCGAGATTGACGATTTAAGTTTATAAGTATAGCTATTTGAATCTTTCGATAGTTGTATTTGCGCGGCAGCGGTTCGGGTATTTACCCGGGCCGCTGTTTTTCTTTTTTACCGTTTTCCAGATCGTGCAGGAGGTGTGAAAAAGCTCCATTTAATAACTGGAAAAACTGCAAATTGATAAATTCCTTGTTATAATAGGAAAATTTGTTCATTATAACAACAGTAAGCGGGATGTAAACATTAACAGAAGATTATTTTACTATCAAACGATAGATTTCAGTCAATCCTATTTATTTCCCGAATGCTTTTTTTGGTATTTATGGTTTGAGATAGAATAATTGCGTACTACTTTTGCACAGAAGTGGACAAGATTTACAATCTAGTATGGATTTTTTTTAAATATATTGACAATTTGTTGAAAAAGCTATAATATAAATATTACATTAACAGATTGTTCACAGTTAAAACGTTTCCTGTGTGCAAAAGAGATGGTTATAGAAAGTGGTGATGAAATGCAGGCCTTAAAAGGGATTGCAGCCTCCAATGGTATTGCAATTGGGAAATTGAAGCTCTGTGTGAAGCTGGATGATAAAATTGCGAAAAAGCCGATTACCGATGTGGAGGCGGAGATTAAGCGTGTTGAATCCGCAAAAGAAGAGGCGGAAGCTGCGCTGAATCGGATTTACCTGGATGCCTTAAAACGAGTAGGCGAAGAGAATTCGATGATCTTTCAGATCCATATCATGATGCTTCAGGACGACGATTTCTTTGATGCAATTAAAGATTGCATTTCTGACGAAAAGGTGAATGCAGAATATGCTGTTTGGCAGGCAGCGCAGCAGTTTTCAACGATGTTTGCCCAGATGGACGATGAATACATGCGTGCACGCAGTGCCGACGTTGTCGATATTTCGAAGCGCTTGTTGAGTTGCCTTGACCCGAATTTGGACAGTGGCTTGGATAGTTTAAAGGAAGAAGCGATTGTTGCTGCTTCTGATTTGATGCCGAGCGAGACCGTCCAAATGGATAAGAGCAAGGTCCTGGCGTTTGTTACCGAGCAGGGTTCAAAGAGTTCGCATTCGGCGATTCTGGCCCGTACGATGAGCATTCCTGCTGTAGTAGGACTTTGTGATGCGTTTTCAAGCTTGAAAGATGGCGCGATGACCATTGTAGACGGCAGCGCGGGCGACGTAATTATAGAGCCGGATGAGGCTACCCTCAAGGAATACGAGCAAAAGCGCGACGCTTTCCTGCAGCATCAAAAAGATTTGCAGCTGCTTAAAGGGACAAAGGCTGTGACGAAAAGCGGCGTAGAAATGGAGATCAATGCCAATATAGGGCATCCCAGCGATGTAGAGATGGTTTTGGAAAACGATGCCGATGGGATTGGTTTGTTCCGCAGTGAATTCCTCTATATGGAGAGCGACGATTTTCCAACAGAAGAGCAACAGTTTGAAGCATATAAAACGGTCCTGGAGGGGATGAAGGGCAAGCGTGTGATTATCCGCACACTGGATTTAGGTGCAGATAAGCAGGTCCCTTATTTGAATATTCCTAAGGAAGAGAATCCGGCGATGGGATATCGTGCGATTCGGATCAGCTTGGACCGTAAGGAGCTTTTTGTTACCCAATTGCGTGCATTGGTTCGGGCTTCTGCTTTTGGCAAGCTGGCTATCATGTTCCCAATGATTACTTCGGTGGAACAGGTTAAGGAAATCAAGGAGTTGCTCAACCAAGTAAAAGCAGATTTGAAGGCGGAAGGTGTTGCGTTTGCACCGGACTTTGAAATCGGGATTATGATCGAAACGCCCGCTTCTGTCATTTTGAGTGATTTACTGGCGAAAGAAGTGGACTTCTTTAGTGTTGGGACCAACGACTTAACACAGTATACACTTGCTGTAGACCGTATGAATCCGCAGATTTCTTCGATGTACGATCCTCGCCATCCGGCAGTCCTCCGCATGATTCAGATGGCAGCGGAGAATGCAAAGAAGGCGGGAATCTGGATTGGGATTTGTGGGGAATCCGCTGGAGATACCGAATTGACAAGGTTCTATGTAGACATTGGAATCAATGAGCTTTCGGTTACCCCAGGCACTGTGCTGGAGCTGCGCCGGACGGTGCAGCAGCTTGATTAAGGTAGAAACCGGGAAAGGGACCCGGTTTGTATGAATTAATTAATTTTTTCGAGGAGGTAAAATTATGCAAAAGGTCCTTGCAAAGCTTCAAAAGCTTGGAAAAGCTTTGATGCTTCCAATTGCCTGCTTGCCTGTAGCAGGTATCCTGATGGGAATCGGTTACATGATCGATTCCAACGTTATGTCCGGTCTTGGTGATCCGAATGTCATCGCTTTCTTCTTGGTGAAAGTCGGTGGAGCGATCATTGACAACATGCCCATTTTGTTCGCGATCGGTGTTGCGATTGGTCTCAGCGACGATCACGAAGGTACATCCGCGCTGGCCGGCCTGGTTTCCTGGTTGATGGTCCAGCAGATTTTGAATCCCAGCGTCGTCGCAGTTTTGACTGGGGCGGAAGCAGATGCTGCTTTCTCCAAGGCAAACAACCAGTTCATCGGCATCATCTGCGGCGTTGTTGGTGCACTTTGCTACAATCGTTTTAAGAACACGAAACTTCCGGAGGCATTGTCCTTCTTTAGCGGCAAGCGTTCGGTAGCTATTGTGACGGCATTGGTTAGCGTAGTAGTTGGCTTGATCTTCTTCTTCGTATGGCCGGTTGTTTACAATGCACTTGTTGCATTCGGCGAGGCAATCATCAGCCTGGGTGCGATCGGCGCTGGTATCTACGGCTTCTTCAACAGACTGTTGATCCCGGTTGGCCTGCACCACGCATTGAACTCCGTGTTCTGGTTTGATGTTGCTGGTATCAATGATATCGGCAATTTCTGGGGCGGCACGGGCACTCCCGGCGTCACCGGTATGTACATGTCCGGCTTCTTCCCGATCATGATGTTCGGTCTGCCGGGTGCTGCTTTGGCAATGTATCACACTGCGAAGCCGAGCAAGAAGCAGGTTGCCGGTGGTATCCTCTTCGCAGGCGCGCTGTGCGCATTCGTCAGCGGCGTAACCGAGCCGTTGGAGTTCTCCTTCATGTTCCTTGCTCCTGCACTGTATGTCGTCCATGCCCTGCTCACCGGTATTTCCATGGCGGTTGTAGCGGCTCTCCCGATCCGTGCAGGCTTTAACTTCAGCGCAGGCTTTGTAGATCTGTTCTTCAGCTCCTGGGTGCCGCTGGCACAGAATCCGTGGCTGTTGATCCCGATCGGCCTCGTAGTTGGCGTAATCTATTACATCGTCTTCCGTTTCGCCATTGTTAAGTTCAACCTCAAGACCCCTGGCCGTGAGGACGACGACGATGAGGAAACAGAAGGTTTCTCCAAGCTGGTCAAGGACCAGGGCTATGACGGCCTTGCAAAGAAGTATGTCGACATCCTTGGCGGCAAAGAGAACATCAAGGAAATCGAATCCTGCATCACCCGTATCCGCCTGGTGCTGAAGAGCAACAAGAACCTTGACGAAAAGGCAATCAAGGCTCTGGGTGCTTCCGGCGTCATGAAGGCTGGCGATCAGGTTACGCAGGTTATCGTTGGCACGAAGGCAGAGGCTCTCGTGGATGCGATGAAGAAGTATCTGTAATTTTCAGCATTATATTCCTGTGATCGTATGAATGGCAGCAGTCTCCCTCCGCAAGTTCAGGGAGACTGCTGTTTTCAGATGATTGTATGCAGGGGTCAATTGCATCGTCGATTGATGAAGAAAATTCTTTTAAGGCCTCAGAGCTTTGAGGATTTTTCCCGGTCACGATGCACAATAATACCTGGTGGGTCCCTTTTTCGATTAAAATGGAGAAACAGGGATTGTTATATCCCGGAATAAAATTTGGAGGTATGTTCCATGGGACTGTTTGGTAAGAAAGACAGCAAAATTGTAGCGCAGCAAACGGGAAAAGTTGTGCCGATCACAGAAGTTCCCGACCCAGTATTTTCTGATAAGGTCTTGGGGGATGGAATTGCAATCATTCCGACCAGCAATACTGTAGTGGCACCGGTTTCCGGTACGATTGCCCAGGTCGCACACACATTCCATGCAGTTGGCATTGAAGCGGACGATGGGACGGAGGTGTTGGTCCATTTGGGAATTGACACCGTAAAGTTAAACGGCGAAGGCTTTACTTGCCATGTAAAAGTTGGCGATCATGTAAATGCTGGGGATAAGTTGATGGACATGGATATTGAGGCGATTGCAGCGAAAGGGTTCCAGACGATTTCTCCCTGTATCATCACGACAATGGACGACCTTAAGAGTATGGAAGGGATTACGGGAGAAGCTACTGCGGGCGAGACAACGGTCATCACGTACAAAAAAAAGTGAATTTTTCACACAGGCCTCCGGAGACAATTTGTTTTCGGAGGCTTATTTATTAAAATTATATGTTATAATAGTGGGGGAAATTGGAAACTAGATTTTTATATGGTAATTTTATAAATTGATAAAGCGATCAAAATAGTTTCAGCGGGTTTCATTCCATATAAAATTTCTTAATGGGCGCTTTTAACGATCTTTTCCAGGAATTGTTCCCTAGAACAGAGTTTAAGGTGATGCATAGACCATGATGGAAATGAGAGATAGGGGCTTGACCGGTTTAGGTGAAATTCAAGCGATCTTGGAACATTATCAGATGGATTTGCAAAATGAGGTTAGAAGGGTTTTACAGGACCCCATATGTGTTGAGGAAGCGATTGCTTGTGCAGAAGAGAGGATTTACAGTGCAGCAAGTTGGATTTGTAAACTTCGGCAAAGCAATTTGAAGGCACTCATTTTGATTATTGCCCGCAATGCTGCCAAATCTCTTCAAAAGAGTAAGGATTGCATGTTTAACCCATTAGGGGAGGATCAGGATCTGATTCTGCATGATTTGGAACAGAGATCGTTTCCTTATTTGCCCAAGTTGCGTTCCAATTATCAGGACGTAATTGTCCTGAAATATTATTTTGAGCTGCCTAACCCGGTTATTGGCACTCTGTTGGGGATTTCAGAGAAAAATGTATGTATACGGATTTATCGTGCGAAAAAGCGGATTCAGGAGCTCATAGAGCAGGAAAGGGCCTAATTTTAAAGGAACCTCCCTTTCAAGGGCGCTTTATATCAAATGTGAGGCGCATGGCGCATGAACAGAGGCTTTTCGGAAATCCTAAAAAGAACAAGTTCGTTTACGAAATTTAGGTTGGCTAAGATAGAAGGAAAGTATGCATTTTAAAATATAAAACTTGCATAAACAAGCTTCCGCAAACAGCGCATCAGCAATTGGGATGTTTGGCAAACGGCGTGATTTCTGGGTTTATTTGGCTCTATTTGCTTGGCCTCCCAAAGGGGGCTATGGAAAATGAAAAATAAAAACTTGAACTTGCATTTTGTTCATAAATTTGTTATAATAGATCACATCAATAGGACACGTCCAATGATGGAGGTGTCCTATTCAGCGTTATATAGCTACGAATCCTATTGAATTATCAAGGGCTATGTGTTACAATAATAAAATATTAATATTTTATTCCAATTTTTGACAAACTTTCTGTAGAAAATGTGGATTATGTCCATTGGTTTTGGTGCAAAATGTTGAATTTAGGGGATTGCCGGGGGGAGTAGTCTACAAGATTTGACGGCTTTTCCGAAGACCGGTTCAGTATGATGCACCGAGGAAAGAATGCAAAAAGAAGGCAGCAAATCTTTTAGACTAAGGAGTGGCAAACAGTGGCGAAGTATGTATGTAAACGTGTGGGATACGCAATTTTGACCATCTTTTTGATCTCTGTTATTACGTTTACACTGATGAACCTGATCCCTGGCGGGCCGTTTTTGAGCGAAAAAGCGGTGACTCCCGCCACCCAAGCAGCTTTGGAGGCAAAATATGGCTTGGATGTTCCAAAGCCCCAGCAGTATTTGAACTATATGAATGGACTGCTTCATGGAGACTTTGGCGAATCCCTGAAACAAAAAGGCCGGACGGCAAACGACATTATTTTTTCGACTTTCCCCGTATCTGCCCGTTTGGGTGGGATTTCGATTTTAGTTGCTCTGGTAGCAGGCGTCGGGCTTGGTTCCGTCGCTGCTATGTGCAGAGGAAAGTGGGGTGATCAGTTGATTATGGTCGTTTCCACTTTGGGAATCGCTGTTCCGAGCTTTGTTGTGGCTACCACCTTGATGAAGATCTTTGGCGTAGAATTAAAGTGGTTGCCAACAATGGGCTTATCAACGCCGCTGCATTACATTCTCCCCGTGTTTACCCTTGCTTTCTATCCAATGGCTTATATCACACGGTTGATGCGTTCCAGTATGCTGGATGCCCTCAATCAGGATTATATCCGCACAGCGCGTGCGAAAGGTGTCAACAAATTTAAGATGTTGTTTAAACATGCGCTGCGCAATGCGATTATTCCGATTATCACATATGCGGGCCCCTTGATGGCCTTTACCCTGTCGGGAAGCTTTGTTGTGGAAAAGATTTTCAACATTCCTGGCCTTGGGCGTGAATTTATCAACTGCATCACGGGGCGTGATTATCCAATGGTGATGAGTACGACTATTTTCTTGGCAACGTTTTTGGTATTGATGAATGTGATCGTGGATATCCTCTACAAGATAGTGGACCCGCGTATTAAACTGAGATAAGAAGGGAGAGACGGTCTAATGGTGGATATTAAGCTGAAAAAAAATCCGCTGAGCCTCCAGCTTGACCCGGACGATTTTCTCCCGGCAAGCGAAGACGAGAAGAAACAGCTGGACATTATGCGCGAAAGCACAACCTTCTGGAAGGATGCGCTGAAGCGTTTTAGTAAGAATAAGGTGGCTATGGTTGCCGCAGTGGTGATCTTATTGGTAATCATTTGTGCGTTTGTTGTCCCAAACTTTTATCCTTATGAATACGACCAGCAGATCCGCGGCAGCGAAAATCTGTGGCCGATGCAGTATTCCGAGGAAGAGCAGGCGCTGATTGATTCAGGAGAAAGCGTTTTCCCCCATATTTTTGGCACGGACAAGCTGGGACGTGATTTGGGGATTCGCGTGCTCACGGGCGCCAGGGTTTCCCTTTTGGTCGGCTTGGTTGCGAGTGCTCTGGTTTTGCTGATTGGGTCGATCTATGGTTCAGTGGCAGGGTACTTTGGTGGAAAAGTGGACTTGATCATGATGCGAATCGTGGATATCATCTACTCGATCCCTGATATTTTGATTATCATTCTATTACAGGTTACTTTAAAATCCCCTCTGCAGGCGCTGTTTGATAGCAGCCCAATCTTTGACGGCCTCAATCGTGTGGGCGTCGGATTAATCAGTATCTTTATCACATTTAGTTTGTTGTATTGGGTGAGTATGGCACGTATCGTACGTAGCCAGGTGATGACGTTGAAGGAGCAGGAATTTGTCACGGCGGCCAAGGCGCTGGGCGCTTCAAATGGCCGGATTATCCGCAAGCATTTGCTTCCGAACTGTATTGGCACGTTGATCGTAACCGCCACGCTGCAGATTCCTTCCGCAATCTTCACAGAGGCGTTTCTAAGCTTCCTGGGGCTCGGTGTTGCAGCTCCGATGGCAAGCCTTGGCTCTCTCGCCTCGGATGCGATCAGCAGCATTAACTCGTTCCCATACCGTCTGTTCATCCCTGCCGTAGCCATCAGCATTATTATTTTGGCGTTTAACTTGTTTGGCGATGGCCTGCGCGACGCATTCGACCCGAAGCTAAAGAAATAGGAGATTTGTAAGATGAATACAGAAGATACCTTACTCGATATTGAAGATCTCCATGTTTCCTTTTTTACCCCCGCTGGCGAAGTCAAAGCCGTTACAAGCGTAACCTATAGCATGAAGTACGGCGAGGTGCTTGGAATCGTTGGAGAATCCGGAAGCGGAAAGAGTGTTTCCGCTTACTCCCTGATGGGGATCATCGCAGATCCAGGCAAGATCGTTGGAGGCACAATTTCCTTTAATGGTCATGAACATATGGAAAAGATGACGGAAAAGGAATTCCGAAAGATTCGCGGAAGCGAGATCAGTATCATTTTCCAGGACCCGATGACCTCCTTAAACCCGGTTTATACCATTGGAAACCAGCTGATCGAGATGCTGCGCCTGCATACGACCAAGACAAAGAAAGAATGCTGGGATCGTGCGGTAGAGCTATTGCACCTGGTTGGAATGAATGAACCAGAAAAGCGTATGAAGCAGTATCCGCATGAGTTTTCCGGCGGTATGCGCCAGAGGGTCATGATTGCCATGGCGTTGGCCTGTGAACCAAAGCTTTTGATCGCGGACGAACCGACGACGGCATTGGATGTGACCATCCAGGCGCAGATTTTGGAACTGATGGTTGAGTTAAAGAAAAAAATCAATATGTCCGTTATCATTATCACCCATGATTTGGGCGTTGTTTCGGACGTTTGCGACCGCATTGCGGTGATGTATGCGGGCAAAATTGTGGAGATCGGTTCAACAGACGACATCTTCTACAACCCGCAGCATTGTTACACCCTGGGCCTGCTCAAGTCCATTCCGAAAATCCACGAGGATGAACATGAGCGTTTGATCCCGATTGAAGGCACGCCGGTCGATTTGCTCAACCCTCCCGCGGGCTGCCCGTTTGCATCGCGCTGCGACAAATGCATGAAAATTTGCCTGCGTGAAATGCCGCCCTATACGGAGATCTCCGAGGGACATGTCAGCGCTTGCTGGCTGATTCAGAAGAGGCAGATGGAAGAAGCGAAAGCCGAAGGGGGGAAAGAAGCATGAGTGAGAAACTTTTGGAGGTACAGCACCTTCAGCAGTATTTTCCCGTCAAGGGCCGGCTGTTCCACAAAACGTATGTGCAGGCGGTCGATGATGTCAACTTTCACATCGATAAGGGCGAAACCTTTGGCCTGGTAGGTGAGTCGGGCTGCGGTAAGACGACGACGGGCCGTACCATTCTACGCCTCTATGAGCCGACGGGTGGCAAAATCATCTACAAAGGGGAAGATGTTACCCACGTAGATTTTGCGCCATACCGCAAAAAGATGCAGATCGTGTTCCAGGATCCTTATGCATCCTTGGATGCGCGTATGACCGTTGGCGATATCGTCGGAGAGCCCATTGATATCCATAAGCTTGCGAAGAGCAAGCAGGAGCGCCACGACATGATCCTTTCGTTGTTGGAGCGCGTTGGGCTCAATTCCGAGCATGCAAACCGCTATCCGCACGAGTTTTCCGGCGGCCAGCGCCAGAGAATCGGCATCGCGCGCGCCTTGGCTGTGAACCCGGAGTTTATCGTCTGTGACGAGCCGATCTCCGCACTGGACGTTTCCATTCAGGCGCAGATTGTGAATATGTTTGAGGATTTGCAGCAGGAGCTGGGCTTGACCTATCTCTTTATCGCCCATGACCTTGCAATTGTCAAACACATCAGCAACCGAATCGGCGTCATGTATCTCGGCAAGCTGGTTGAGCTGGCAGGGAGCTCCGAGCTTTATAAGAACCCGATCCATCCTTACACACGTTCGCTGCTTTCGGCAATCCCGATTCCGGATCCGAAGGCCAGCCGTGCGAAAAAACGCATCGTGTTGGAGGGAGACGTTCCCAGCCCAGTCAATCCGCCGTCCGGCTGCCGCTTCCGTACCCGTTGCCCCTATGCAACAGAGCGCTGCGCCGCAGAAGTACCAGAATTTAAAGATTACGGCGGCGGACATTATGCAGCGTGTCATAGAATTGGTGAAGTTTGATAAAATAGCAAATGCTTTTTTTGCGAATTCCGGTAGTTCTTGGGCTTTTAATTCGCAATTTAGCGGATTAAAATAGATTTATCCAATTTTAAAAACTGGAGGGATTTATTCATGAAGAAGATACTTGCAACCATTTTGGCAGTTGCTATGTTGGCGACAACCTTCGTGGGCTGCGGTAACGGTGGCGAAACCGCTTCGACTCCGTCCGACGACGGCGGTGCGGCTGCTCCCGAAATCACGGCTTGTATCGGCCCGGAGCCGGAGACTTTGGACCCGGCCCTGAACAAGTCCGTGGACGGCGCCTGCTATGCGGTCCATGCGTTTGAAGGCATCTACAAGTTCGATGAGAACGGCAACACGATTCTTGGCCAGGCAGAAAAGGTTGACGTCAGCGATGACGGTTTGACTTGGGACATCACCCTGCGCGACGACATCAAGTGGTCCGATGGTGAGCCGGTCACGGTGGACGATTTCATCTATTCCTGGCAGCGTGCCGCTTCCCCGGAAACGGCTTCCGACTATGCAAACCTGTTTGACGTGATCGAGGGCGGCGCTGATGTGTATCAGGGCAAAGCCGATCCGTCCACGCTGGGTGTTACAAAGGTGGACGACACCCACATGACCGTTCAGTTGGCAGCTCCCTGCCCGTACTTTGATAAGCTTTTGGCATTCCCGATCTATTATCCGGTTCGCCAGGATGTTGTTGAAGGCAACGACAGTTGGACCCAGGATCCTTCTACGTTCATCGGCAATGGCCCGATGATGCTGACCGATTGGAGCCACAAAGAGAGCATTACCTATGTGAAGAACCCGTATTATTATGATGCGGACAAGGTTACCGATAGCACTTTGAAGTTTATCCTTTTGGAAGACGACAACGCAAAGCTGGCAGCTTATGACAACGGCGAGCTCGACTATGTGTTCCAGCTGCCGGTTGACGAACTCGATGCTTTGAAGGAGCGCGAGGACTTCGGCACCATCAATGAGATTGGTACGTATTATCTCGCATTCCAGACGGAGAAGGAACCCTTTAATGATCCGAGAGTCAGAAAGGCTCTGACGTTGGCGATCGACCGCAACTACATTGTTGAGACCGTTTCCAAGCAGGGCGAAGTCCCGGCAGCAGCAATCGTTGCAGAAAAGGTTACAGAGGGCGATTCGACCTTCCGTGAGGTTGGCGGCGATTATTTCTCCACGGATCCGGCCGATTATGAGAAGAATGTTGAGGAAGCAAGACAGCTCCTTGCCGAGGCGGGTTATCCGAACGGTGAAGGCTTCCCGACCTTTGAGTATACTACGAACACCGCAACCCTGCATCTGGGTGTTGCAGAAGCTCTCCAGAACATGTGGAAAGAAGCGCTCGGCATCGAGTGCAAGATTGCACAGCAGGAATGGAATGTCTTCCTGGCAACCCGTCCGGCTGGTACGTTTGAAGTGGCCCGCGATGGCTGGATTGCAGACTACAACGATCCGCTTACCTTCTTGGAGATCTTCAAGAGCGATAACGGCAACAATAACTGCCATTGGAAGAACGCAGAATTTGACGCCCTGATTGACCAGGCGAAGGCAGAGGCCGATTCCGCGAAGCGTTTTGAAATCTTGCATCAGGCGGAAGATCTGTGGGCGGAAGAGATGCCTGGCGCCCCGATCTACTACTATGCGGACACCTATCTCAAGAAGCCGAACCTGGAAGGCTATTGGGATTCCCCGCTGGGCTATAAGTTCTTTATGTATTGCACCAAGACAGCGGAATAAGATGCTATTCTGCTGAAACATAAGCCGAGGAGGCACCTTGCTTTGCGAGGTGCCTCTTTTTGTTTTGCATGAATGGGGAAAATGGAAAAGATAGGAAGAGCGCTTTGCAAGAAAAAGCAAAAAAATTGCAATGTTATCCTCAATATGCGTATAGGGCATAAAATGAATTGGGCAATCAGCCGATTCTTGCACAAAAGCGCGCATCTTGCCTATTTTGATATTGCAAAAGGATGGCCTGCGTAGTATAATCACAATAATGAACTGTATGTGAACGGATTAAACACGGCGCCGCGTGACCATTTTCACGCTGGATGAAATGGATCACCTGCAGTTTCCTGCGGTAAAACGCGATGGACGTAGGTGAAAGTTCCGTCCGGCAAGGCCACCCGGTCGTTTTCATATTAGAGGGATTTTGGCGCAAGGGTTTGATCCAAATTTGAAATGGGGGTTCAGAATCATGAAAAAGCGTTTTTTAGCAATGGTTTTGGCGGCGGCCATGATGCTGACGGCAATGGTCGGCTGTGGCAACGGCAATACACAGGATGGTGGAAATGCCAACAATGCCGGTGCAACGGGTGATACGATTAAAATCGGCGGCTTGGCTCCTCTGACCGGCGATGTCTCCGTCTATGGCGTGGCGGTTGACAACGGCGTAAAAATGGCAGTTGAAGAGATCAACGCAGATGGCGGCGTGCTGGGGAAGCAGATTGAGTACATCGTATATGATGAAAAGGGCGATGCGACCGAGGCGGTCAACGCTTATAATAAGCTGGTGCAGAGCGACAATGTTGTAGCAATTGTCGGCGACGTTACGTCCAAGCCTACGCTTGCGGTTGCGCAGCAGGCGGCAAAGGACAAGATCCCGCTGATCACGGCCAGCGGCACGGCGGAAAACATCACCCAGGCGGGCGAAAATATTTTCCGCGCCTGCTTTATCGACCCGTTCCAGGGGGAACTGATGGCTTCCTATGCCTCCAAGAAACTGGAGAAAAAGACTGCAGCCATCATTTATAACATTTCCGACGACTATTCCAAGGGCCTGTATGAGGCGTTTGAAGCGGCTGCCGGAGATCTTGGTATTGAAGTGGTGCAGGTCGAAGGCTACGGCAAAGGCACCGTCGATTTCAAGGCACAGCTCACCAATATTAAGAGCAAAAACCCGGACGTCATTTTCCTGCCGGTCTATTATCAGGACGTGGCCCTGATTGCCGTGCAGGCCAAGGAGTTGGGCATTGAGGCGCAGTTCCTGGGCGCAGACGGCTGGGACGGCGTCATCGGCCAGGTGGACGAGAGCAATATGGATGCGGTCAATGGCGCGTATTTCTGCAGCCAGTATTCCGCACAGAGCGACGACCCGAATTTGCAGGCGTTCTTGTCGAAATATAAGGAAACCTATGGCATGGATGCAAGCCAGTTTGCGGTATTGGGCTACGACGCGATGAAGATGCTCGCCCAGGCGATCAGCGAGGCGGGTTCCACGGATTCCGCCGCAATTACATCTGCGATGGCAGCGATCGACTTCACCGGTCTGACGGGTCACATGACCTTTGACGAAAACCGCAACCCGGTCAAGAGTGCGGCAATTACGCAGATCGATAATGGCGAGTATAAGTTTATCGAATACTACGAAAAATAATTTTTCGACAAATTTATACGAATTGTAAAACAGAATGGAACAAAATGGAAAAGAGGGCGATTGCGGTCACCCTCTTTTCCGGTTATTCAAAAGAAGAGCTAATGAAATTGAGGGAGGAGCAGCCATGGATCTTTTGGCGCAGGTGTTCAATGGGCTTGGCATTGGAAGTATTTATGCCCTGGTTGCACTGGGGTACAGCATGGTGTATGGCATCGTGCAGCTGATTAACTTTGCCCACGGCGACATCATCATGGTGGGCGCATATGTTACATATGTTGGTTTAGTAATGGCAGGAATGCCGCTTTGGGCGGCGGTTTTGGTTTCCATCCTGTTCTGCGGGGTGGCTGGTGTGCTCATTGAGAAGCTGGCATACAGCCGGCTTCTGAAAAAAGGCGCCCCCAGGATTTCCCTATTGATCACAGCGATCGGTGTCAGCATTTTCCTGCAGAACCTTTCGCAGCTGCTGTTTTCGTCCAGCGCGAAATCCATGCCTGCTATGTTCCCGAATGGGATGCTGGAGCTTGGGGCGTTGCAGATCAGTTCCAATACAATTCTCAACATCCTCACTTCAGTGGTCATGATGATCGCCTTACAACTTTTGGTCAACAAGACCAAGATTGGCAAGGCCATGCGCGCAACCAGTGAAGATGCGGGCGCAGCGAAGCTGATGGGTATCAATACCAACTCGACTATCGCCTTTACCTTCGGTGTAGGTTCTGCACTGGCGGCAGTGGGCGCCGTATTGTATTGCAACACATTCCACCAGATTACCCCATATATGGGCGGCATGTTGGGCCTAAAGGCGTTTGTCGCCGCGGTTCTGGGAGGAATCGGAAGTATACCGGGCGCGATGCTCGGCGGCTATATCCTTGGCGTAGCCGAGAGCTTGACCACGGCGGCGGGCGGCTCGCAGATCACGGACGCGGTGGTCTTTGGCATTTTGATCCTGGTCCTGCTGATCAAGCCGGCGGGCCTTCTCGGAAAAAATGTCCGGGAAAAAGTTTAAGGGGGTGGCAGCATGAAACAGAAAAAGTGGATTCCGAATGTCATCATCCTTGTTTTGGTGCTGGCGCTCTATATTTTACTCTCCGTATTAATCAGTGCGAATATCATCAATCCATATTACTCCGGCATTTTGACCATGGTCTGCATCAATGTGATTTTGGCTGTTAGCTTGAATTTGGCCACCGGCTTTTTGGGCCAGCTGGTTTTGGGACATGCAGGTTTCATGAGTGTGGGCGCGTATTCGGCGGCGTTGTTCACCATGTATTCCGGATTGCCCACAGTGGTTAGTTTCCCGTTGGCGCTGTTGGTCGGCGGCATTGTGGCGGCGGCCTTCGGCGTCATCATCGGCGTGCCGGCGCTTCGTCTGAAGGGCGACTACCTGGCCATTTTGACGTTGGGATTCGGCGAAATCATCCGTGTGCTGATCCTGGCCATGCCGTTTACCGGCGGCGCGGCGGGCTTGTCCGGCATCCCACTTTTGACAACCTTCACATATGTGTTTATCATCGCCATTATAACCGTTGCGGTGATCTTTGCCTTTATTCATTCCCGCCATGGACGTGCGGTCATTGCCATCCGGGAAGATGAAATTGCGGCAGAAGCGGCCGGAATCCATACCACCTACTATAAGCTGCTCGCGTTTGTCCTGGCGGCGTTCTTCGCCGGGATCGCCGGTGGCCTCTATGCACATCATATCGGCGTTTTGGACCCGAGCAAGTTTGACTTCAACTATTCGGTGGAGATCCTGATTATGGTGGTTTTGGGCGGCATGGGCTCGATTACGGGTTCCATCGTGGCGGCGATTGTGCTGACGCTCCTTCCGGAGCTGCTGCGTGGCTTCTCCGAGTACCGCATGTTGATCTATTCCGTCATTTTGATCTGCGTGATGCTGTTTAAGCCCTCCGGCCTGTTGGGGCAGCATGAATTGTCCCTGACCAAGATCTTAAACAAATTCCGCGGCAAAAAAGCGGAGACAAAAAAGGAGGCGTAAGAAATGGCCGTTTTGGAAGCAAAGAATTTGGGAATCGCCTTTGGCGGCCTGCGCGCACTCCAGGATGTACAGTTCTCCATTGGCGAGAAAGAAATTATCGGCCTGATTGGGCCGAATGGTGCGGGGAAAACCACGGTATTCAATCTGTTGACGGATGTGTATGTCCCTACGGAGGGGACCATCACCCTTGAAAACCAAAATATCGTGGGAAAAAAGACGTACCAGATCACACAGGGGGGAATCTCCCGCACATTCCAAAATATCCGTTTGTTTAAAGATATCTCTGTAATTGACAATGTAAAAATTGCCATGAACTTTCAGATGAAGTATTCGGTTCTTTCCGGAATTTTCCGTCTTCCTGCATATCGCAGGGAGGAGGAGCGGGTGGACAAACGCGCGCATGAGCTGCTGCAGGTATTCAACCTGGACGAAAAGGCAGAGGATCTTGCCAAAAATCTCCCCTATGGACAGCAGCGCAAATTGGAGATTGCCCGTGCGCTTGCAACCAATCCGAAGGTATTGCTGCTCGATGAACCTGCTGCGGGGATGAACCCCACAGAGACAAAAGAGCTGATGGAGACCATCCGTTTGATCCGCGACCGGTTCGGGATTGCCATCCTGTTGATTGAACACGATATGAACTTTGTGATGGGAATCTGCGAGCGCATCTATGTGCTGGATTATGGCAAGGTGATCGCTGAGGGAAATCCGGAGGAGATCCGCAACAATCCGCGCGTGATTACCGCGTATCTGGGAGGGGAATGAAGACATGGCTATGCTTTCTGTGAAGGATCTGCAGGTCTACTATGGGTCGATCCATGCGATCAAGGGCGTCTCCTTTGAGGTAAACGAAGGGGAGATTGTCACATTGATCGGTGCAAATGGCGCGGGCAAGACGACGACACTGCATGCCATCTGCGGGCTGGTCAAGGCAAAAGCGGGAGAGATTACCTTTTGCGGTCAGAACCTGCGGACAACGGACCCGCATAAAATCATCCGTCTCGGACTGGCGCAGGTTCCGGAAGGGCGCCGAATCTTTGCGCGGATGACGGTGCAGGAGAACTTGGAGATGGGCGCCTATATCCGAAAGGACAAGAGCGGCATCGACGAGGATTATGAATCCGTATTCAAGCGGCTGCCGCGCTTGAAGGAGCGCCGCAAGCAGATTGCCGGGACGCTCTCTGGCGGCGAGCAACAGATGCTGGCGATTGGCCGTGCACTGATGGCCAGGCCGAAGATGTTGTTGCTGGACGAACCTTCCATGGGCCTGTCCCCGTTGTTGGTAAACGAAATTTTTGAGATTATTCACGATGTCAACCGGTCGGGCGTGACCGTACTGCTGGTGGAGCAGAACGCAAAAAAGGCACTGTCCATCGCCAATCGGGCGTACGTTTTGGAGACGGGAACGATCTCTATGTCCGGCGATGCGGACACCCTCAGCCGCGATGAAAAGGTGCGCAAAGCCTACCTCGGCGGCTAACGATCCATTTTGTATACAAGTGAGAACCCTCTGTGTATGACCACGGAGGGTTTTTTATTTACAAGATTACGAATACAAAAGGAAAATTTTTCTGCCAATGGTTTATCGTCTGTATGCAGCGCCCTTTCTTTGGGATACTACTTACGAGAGGGTGATACCATGCGAAGCACAAAAGAACTGCGGAGCGCACGTGCGGCAATTTTTATCGGGGCCATTTTGACGGTTTTAGCGGCCGCAGCCATATTTTTCGTTATGCACATGGGCGACAACAAAAATTTGTCCGAACGGGAACGGCAGGCGTTGGCACAGACGCTTTATTTTCCAAATCCATCGGAAAATCAGCAGATCGGAGAGACGGAATCCATTGTAAACAACGACCCAGATCATGCGGTCAGTATCCACCATCCGGTTTTCGGCATACAAGCGATCGATTTACAGGTTTTGGAGGTAGTGGAGGACTTGCAAAAGGGCCATCGGGAACAGTTGGGACAGGAACAGCAGACCACTACAACGGATGTGCAATCCGATTTGCTGGTGGATTATCAATCCTATCTGGTCGGGGATCGGACTGCCTCCATGGTACTCACGGTGAAGGAACAATTTTCCACTTGGTCCAACGCACGGGATCGAACGATCGCCATGGTTTTTGACCTGCTAGAGGGGAGGCAGCTGGGGCTCGGGGACATTTTCCAGAACGATTATCTGGAACGCCTTTCCGAAGGGGTACGAAAATCGTTCCGCGAATCGTCCGGCAACCTTAGCGCAACCGAAACGGAGCAGTTTTTGGCGGGCACCACACCGGATATGGATAATTTTCAAAACTTTGCCCTCACAACGGATGCCGTACGCATCTATTTTGAGCAGGGGCAGATTTTCCCGGAACAGGATGGAGCACCAATGGCCGAAATCCCTTATGAAGACCTGGCGGGCGCTCTTCGGATCCGAACCGAGGGGCCGCTGCTCTCCGTCGCGGCTGCGCCGGAGGTGGAACTCACAGAACCGGAGCCGGTCGCCGTCGATCCAGACCGCCCGATGGTTGCCCTGACCTTTGACGACGGCCCCCATCCGATTGTGACGCCCCGCATCCTGAATTTGCTCAAACAGTACAACGCGCGCGCAACCTTTTTTGTCTTGGGAAACCGTGTGGACAGCTACCCCGACGTATTGCAGCGGGAATACACGGAAGGGCACGAAATTGGAAACCATTCCTATAACCACGCATCCCTTTCCAAACTGGATGCACAGGAGATTGCCTTTCAGGTGCAGGAGACGGATGAACGCATTTCGCATTTGCTTCCCACAGCGCCGGTGCTCTTGCGGCCCCCTTATGGGGCGATCAATGATGCAGCAAGAGAGACCATACAAAAGCCGTTTGTCCTCTGGTCGATCGATACGCAGGACTGGAAGAACCGCAGCAGCGGCGCCATTGCCAGCGAGGTTTTGGAAAAGGTAAAGGATGGGGATATCATCCTGATGCACGACCTGTACGCCGCGACAGCGGATGCGTGTGAAGTGATCCTCCCCGCGTTGGCAGCGGAGGGTTACCAATTTGTCACAGTATCCGAGCTATTGGAGAAACGGGACATCGTTCCAACGGCAGGGCAGGTCTATACCCACGCCACAGCGTAATATGGAAAGAAATTGTAAATTTTTTGTGGGACGGTTGACAAGCGAGCGGTTTGACGGTATACTAATCTCAAATTAAACACTCATTCTGTTGTTCATCCATCAAGAGGGAGTAGTTTCATAGACATGCCGTCAACATACCCGATTTGAAAAAATCTGGCGGTGTGTGCCGTTGATCGGTTAACAAGACTTTTGGATGGCTGTCCTGCATTACGTGTGGGCAGCTGGCCGGAAGTCTTTTTTTGTTATATACGGCCGGCAGCAGGAAGAACTGTATGGAAGGAGAAAACATTATGGCAGACACATTTTTCAACCGTTCAGTGGAGGAGGTCCTGCAGGAGCAGGAGAGCTCTTCCGGAGGCTTGTCCAATGCGCAGGCAGCGGACAGGCTGAAAAAATACGGCCCAAATGCGCTGGTGGAGGGAAAGAAGAAGGGCGTCCTTCAGGTGTTTCTGGAGCAGTTTAAAGACCTATTGGTGGTGATCCTGATCGTGGCGGCTATCATCTCCATGCTGTCCGGGCAGGGAGAGAGCACCATTGTCATCTTTGCCGTTCTGATTCTCAATGCAATCCTCGGCACCGTGCAGTACTTCAAGGCGGAAAAATCCCTGGAAAGCCTCAAGGCGATGTCCTCCCCAACGGCGAAGGTTTTGCGTGGAGGCGCAAAGGTGGAGGTCCCCTCCAAAGAGGTGGTGCCGGGCGACATCGTGTTTCTGGAAGCGGGCGACCTGGTGGTTGCAGACGGGCGCGTGATTGAGAACTTTTCCCTCAAGGTGAACGAAAGCTCTTTGACCGGCGAATCCGAAGGAGTGGAAAAGACCGAGGAGGTCATCCCCGGCGAGAAAGTGGCCTTGGGCGACCAGAAGAATATGGTCTTTTCCGGTTCCCTTGTGACGTATGGCCGCGCCACTGTTGTGGTGACGGGAACCGGCATGCATACGGAGATCGGCAAAATCGCCTCGCTGATGAACCAGACCCAGCAGCGCAAGACGCCGTTGCAACAGAGCTTGGACGACTTCAGCAAGAAATTGGCGGTCATCATTCTGGCGATCTGTGTGGTGGTCTTTGGCCTGTCCCTGTATCGGGAGATGCCCATCCTCGACTCCCTGATGTTCGCCGTGGCGCTGGCAGTGGCTGCAATCCCAGAGGCGCTCAGCTCCATAGTGACCATCGTGTTGGCGATGGGGACGCAGAAGATGGCCAAAGAAAATGCCATTATCAAAGACCTGAAGGCGGTGGAAAGCCTCGGTTCCGTCTCGGTCATTTGTTCCGATAAGACCGGTACGCTTACACAGAATAAGATGTGCGTCCAGAAAATCTATGCCGACGGCCAATTGCTGGACGGGAAGGACCTCCAATTGCCGAACGACCCGCAGCGCCTGCTGTTAAAAATCGCGATCCTAGCGAGCGATGCAACTTCTGTGGACGGCGCGGACATCGGCGACCCGACCGAGGTGGCGCTGGTGCAGTTGGGCGACTTGTTCGGGGTCGAAGAAGTGGCCTACCGCCAGCAGCACCCGCGTCTGGGCGAAATCGCCTTTGATTCGGACCGTAAGCTCATGAGCACCTTGCACGACATCGACGGGACCCCCACGTTGTTGACCAAAGGCGCGATCGATGTGATGTTGGGCCGTGCAACGAAGATTTTCACCAGCAAAGGGGTTTTGCCCCTGGATGAAGCGGGCAAGCAGGAAATTCTGCGCGTCAACAATGCGCTTTCGGAGCAGGGCCTGCGGGTGCTGGCCTTTGGCTATCGCCCGTTGGATGCGGTGCGCCCCCTCACCTTGGAGGACGAGACCGATATGACCTTTGTGGGCTTGATCTCCATGATCGACCCGCCGCGTGAGGAATCCGTGCAGGCGGTTGCAGACGCAAAGCGCGCCGGCATCCGCACGGTGATGATCACCGGCGACCACAAGGTGACCGCCACGGCGATTGCCCGCAAGATCGGCATCTTTACCGATGGGGATATGGCACTCGAGGGCGTGGAGCTGGATGCCATGTCCGATGAAGAGCTGGATCAAAAGCTCGCCAAAATCGCGGTCTATGCCCGCGTCTCCCCGGAAAACAAGATCCGCATTGTGGACGCTTGGCAGCGCAAGGGCCGCATCGTCTCGATGACGGGCGACGGCGTGAACGACGCGCCGGCCCTGAAAAAGGCGGACATCGGCGTTGCCATGGGGATCACCGGCACAGAGGTCAGCAAAGACGCCGCTTCCATGATCTTGGAAGACGACAATTTTGCCACCATTGTGAAGGCGGTCCTAAATGGGCGCAATGTCTATGAAAACATCAAAAATGCGATTCAGTTTTTGCTTTCCGGCAATATGGCAGCCATCCTCTGCGTGCTCTTCGCATCCATTGTGGGCCTGCCGATGCCGTTTGCCCCGGTGCATCTGCTGTTCATCAACCTGCTGACCGACAGCCTCCCCGCGATTGCGATCGGCATGGAGCCTGCCCGCAAGGACCTTTTGGACCGCAAACCGCGCGATCCCAAGGAACCCATTTTGAATCGGTCCCTTCTGGGGAAAATCTTTGGGCAGGGCCTGTTGATTGGCATCGCGACCATGGCGGCGTTCTACATTGGCTATGGCTCGACGCAGAATGCAGCGCTCGCAATGACGATGGCGTTTGCTACTTTGACGCTTGCCCGCCTGTTCCACGGGTTTAACTGCCGGGGAGAGAAGTCGATCTTTCGTCTGGGCCTTGGCAGCAACAAATATTCCCTGATGGCGTTTGCAGCGGGGATTGTGCTGTTGGCCGCTGTGTTATTGCTGCCCTTCTTGGAGACGTTGTTCCAGGTTGCCCCGCTGACCCTGGCAAACGTTGGCATGATCGTTTTGCTTGCCATCCTGCCCACCGTTTGCATCCAGATTTTCAAAGTCATCCGTGACCTGGTGAAAAAGGGCTAAACGCCTGCGTTTCCCGCCCAGAGAACCTTCTGCGCATAAGATGTTCGAAAGCCTCTATCCATGTCAAAAAAGATGTGGGTAGAGGCTTTTTTGTTTCGGAGATTCGATCTAAATCATTCGATTTATTCTTACAAATTAGAGCTTTTAATTTTGTAAAGAAATTTCACTTCAAAACCACTTGTTATTTTGCCGAAAATATATTATATTGATCTTGGAAGGAGGGAGAATCATGGGTGCTTTTTTGCGGAACCATGCAGGCGTGATTCAAGCCGCTTTGGGCGTCGTGATCTTGTTGTTGCTGATCGTATGGTTTAGTTCGCCTGTCTATTGGGTCGCCTGTACATTGACGGTTTTGGCAGCCAGCCTGTTCCGCGCGTGGCTGTCCTATTTCTCCATCCGGGAAGAAGCGCGGGAGGAAGGGCGGCGTTTTCTTGGCTGGGCGGAACCGGCGTTTTTGAACATGCTCGATACGACTTGTTATGCCTATACATGGCTGTTGGTTGCATTCCTCAGGCAATTCCCTGCGCTCCGCTGGCTTTGGTACATCCTGTTGGCCATCGGCTGGGGTGTTATGTTTGTATTGGCTTTAAGAGGGGAAAAGGTACAGTGCCAAGAGGCGGGGAAACCCTTTGTTTGGTATCGTGCGCGTGCCTTCTGGTTGTCGCTTCTTTGCTTAGCGCTTTTTTTGTTACCGGTCATCGTTGCTTATTGTTCGGGGTTGTTTACATAAGCTGTATTTTCCCACAATGGCGCTCGTCCCGCCGGAACGTCAATATGCAGAAGAGAACGCCTCCTGTCCTTTGGGACGGGAGGCGTTCTCTTATACGGAAACCAGCGTGGTGTTGGGGTAATACCACGCCAAAATTTCCTGATAATCCGAACCCTGCTGCGCCATAAATTGCGCGCCGGTCTGGCTCATGCCCACGCCGTGCCCATATCCCCGGACCGTAAACGTAAAGATGCTATCCGCGCAGGCGAGGGTAAAATTGGAGGAGCGCAGGCCGAACGCCGAGCGCACGTCGTCGCCATCCACCGGCTGCCCGCCGATGGTGATCTGTTTCACCGAGCCGGAATTCGTGCATGCAGCTTCGCCCACCCAGGTGGATGGGTCGCCGGAAAAATCCGCGTCCGGCGCCTTTTCCTGGATGGCGTTCCGGAATTCTTCGGCGCTGAACGAGGCGGTGGTCTGGTAACCGCTGGCAAACAGGTCGCCGGGGCTGGCAACCGGGACGAGGTAGTCCAGCTTTCCGCCCCATACGTCCTCCGAGCTCTCCGTCTTTCCGGAGGAGATTGCGAAATAGGTGGCGTCGATCAATTCCCCATCGCTTTGAAGGGTCTGGCCCGCGATGCAGTCGATCACCTCCGTGAGTTTGTCGTAATACTCCTGAAAGGATTCTCCCCAGCGCTCCTGCATCTGTTCTTTGCTGACATAGACCTTCCAGTTTTGGGGATCGGCGGAAAAGTCGCTGTCCGCGTTTTGCTCGCGGGCCAGCGCACGCTGCCGGCTGTAATAGGTGTAAGCGGCGACCGCCTGTGCTTTTAAGGCCTCCGGCTCCGCGCTGGGGGCCATTTCCGTGACGATGGCCCCATAGAGGAAGTCCCGGTCCCCGACGGTCAGGACCTCGTTGGTGGATTCGTCCCGGATGCGGAACGAGGCGTTCTCAAGATCCGCCGGGGGGCCGGAATCCGTCACCCGCGGGGAATCTGGAAGCGATCCGGACAGGTTCGCTCCGATCGCCAGGAAGGGGATGCACAGCATGGCGAGAAAAAGCAATAAGCATAAAATCGTCGTACCTTTCATTTTTACACCTCCGCAAACAAGCGCCTTGTCCGCATTTCTACGGCTATTCCATTTTTACATGGAGGATGTTTGAATTATGCATAAGGATGCTGTAAATTGCAACGATATTCGCATTTTCGAACAAAAAATGAAATAATTGACAATTTTTCATGCATTTTTACGGCCTTTGTCTCTGTTCCAAGGATTGACTTCCCTATGGCAATCCTTTACAATAAAATCGTTGCACAAAAGGGAGTGGGTGAAACAGGTCGGTTTTGCCCGATGATTGAAAGAACGGAGTGAATGTTAGGATGGAAGAGACACAGCAGAATGATCAAAAAATGGAATTTCGAGCGCTCTGTGAGGAATTTCGGGCGAATAACCAGATTCCCCCGGAAAAATTTGACCTGTATCAGGTAAAACGCGGCCTGCGGAATCCCGATGGGACGGGTGTCATGGCCGGTTTGACGCTGATTTGCAACGTGCATGGCTATTTGATCGACGACGCGGAACGCATCCCGGATAAGGGTATCCTGACGTACCGCGGCATCAACGTGGAGGATATTGTGGAGGGCTGCCGCCGGGAAAACCGCTTTGGCTTTGAAGAGGTCGCCTGGCTGTTGCTGTTTGGCAAGCAGCCGACCCGCTCGCAGTTGGAGGGCTTTAGCAAGCTGCTCAACAGCTGCCGGGAGCTGCCGGAGTATTTTGCCGAGGATATGATTATCAAGGCGCCGTCCCGCAACATCATGAACAAACTGGGCCGTTCGGTATTGGCACTGTATTCCTATGACGACAACCCGGATGATCCTTCCTTGGAAAACAACATGCGCCAGGCTATCCAGCTGATCGCGCGTTTGCCCACCATTATGACGTATGCCTACCAGGTGAAACGCCGCCATTTTGACCGGCAAAGCATGTTTTTCCACCCGCTGGACCCGAACCATTCCACGGCGGAGGCCATCCTCAATGCCATCCGCCCGGACCGCGTCTTTACCGATGAAGAGGCCAAGCTGCTGGATCTGTGCATGATTCTGCATGCGGAGCACGGCGGCGGCAACAACTCCACCTTTACCACGCGCGTGCTTTCCTCCACGGGGACGGATATTTATTCCGCAATTTCCGCCGCCATCGGTTCCTTGAAGGGGCCGCGGCACGGTGGGGCGAACCATCGCGTCATGATGATGATGGACGACTTGATGGGGCATGTGAAAAACTGGGAGAGCGACGACGAAGTGGGAAGCTACTTGGAAAAGATTGTCCGCAAGGAGGCCGGCGACCGCTCCGGGCTGATCTATGGCATGGGCCATGCGGTCTATACGCTGTCCGACCCGCGCGCCGTGATTTTAAAAGAAAATGCGCGTAAAATGGCGGAGGAGCACGGCATGCTGCGGAAATTTGAGCTGTTTGAGCGCGTGGAAAAGCTCTCGCCGGATGTATTCGCAAAGGTGAAGAACGACCGGAAGGTCATCTCTGCAAATGTGGACTTTTACTCCGGCCTGGTGTATGAGATGCTGGGGATTCCGAGCGACCTGTACACGCCGATGTTCGCCGTATCCCGCATTGCGGGCTGGTGCGCACACCGCATCGAGGAAATGGAAACCTGCGGCCGCATTATGCGCCCCGCATACCGCTCCTTGACGCATGAAAAGCAGTACATACCCATTGACGAACGGGAATAAGAGGCTTCGTACCGCCAGGCAGTGTTTCAGCGCTGCCTGGCGGTTTTTGATTCACGGCAACATTTTGCTATTATGAGAAATAAGAAAATTAAGATTGCTGCAATTGTGTAGAATAGAATACAATGTCGCTTGATACTATTGTAAAAAGGGGAAATATCCGATGTCTATGAAACACGCCTGGTTGGTTTTTCTGGTTGCGCTGGTTGTGGTGCTTCCCGTTCGCCTGTATCAGCTTTTTGCCCTGATGGAAGAGGATACTGGATTTTTAAACGGCGGTACGGCGACCACAGCGGTGCTGGTGGTTGTCCTGCTGCTTGCATTTGCTGCGATCGTGGTCATTTCGAAGGGAAGCAAGCGGATGCCGGCGGGATACACGCCTTTGCGGAGCATCCCCACGGCTGTCCTGTCCGGTTTGACCGGCGCACTGCTTCTGGTCAACTCTGTCAGCAATATTTTTATCTATAGTGTGCAGATCAATGGAACGGCTCCCAGCGGGGAGAGCACAACCCCTGCCGGTGTGATCGGCCTGGCAATGGCGATTGTCGGGATCCTGGCGGCGTTCGCCATTTTTCTGGCGGCCTATGGCTTTGCCACGGGGACGAACCCAGTGGGCGAGCATCCGCTCGTCGCGCTTTTGCCAGCGGTTTGGGGATGCATTTGCCTGGTTCTGCTGTTTATCTCCTATACAGCAGTGGTCAATGTGTCGGAAAATGTGTACGACATGTTTGCGGTGGTATTGCTCCTTTTGTTCCTGTTTGCACAGGCGAAATTTTTCGCCGGCGTGGAGGGCGAAAAGAGCGGGCGCATGTTGGCTGCGACCGGACTTCCGGCAGCACTGCTGGCGCTTTTGACCTCTGTGCCGACCCTGCTGATGGCGGTTCTGGGAAGGACCGTCCCGGGGCTGTTCCCTGCAGGGCTTCATCTGGTCAATTTGTGCATGGCTTGCTACATTTTGTCCTTTTTGTTCGCCGCGCGTAAGCTGCCCGCGGGCGTAAGCGCTGCCATCCGAACACCAGAAGAAGAAAATTGAAGAGTTTTCCAGAAAAATATTTAAAAAATGTAAGTTAAATTTATATCAAACTCTTGTATTATCGCTGCGAATGCTATAAAATAATAGCAGGATAGACCACTATAAAATTCAGGAGGTACAAGTTCTATGTCTATTAAAGTTGGCATTAATGGCTTTGGCCGCATTGGCCGCCTGGTATTCCGTGCCGCTGTTGCGCAGCCGGAGACCTTTGAGATCGTTGGCATCAACGATCCGTTCATCGACCTCGACTATATGGTTTACATGGTGAAATACGACACCATGCATGGTCATTTCGATGGCACCGTAAAGGCTGAGAACGGCAAGCTCGTTGTCAATGGCAAGGAGATCAGCGTTTTTGCTGAGAAGGAGCCGTCCCAGATTCCGTGGGGCGCTGTTGAAGCGGAGTACGTTGTGGAGTCCACGGGCGTGTTCTGCACCACCGAGAAGGCTTCCGCTCATATTCAGGCTGGCGCTAAGAAGGTTGTTATCTCCGCTCCTGCAAAGGATAAGGAAACCCCCACGTTTGTCTGCGGTGTTAACCTCGACACCTACACCAAGGACATGAAGGTTGTTTCCAATGCTTCCTGCACAACGAACTGCTTGGCTCCTCTGACCAAGGTTATCAACGACAAGTTCGGCATCGTGGAAGGCCTCATGACGACGGTTCACTCCACCACTGCAACCCAGAAGACCGTTGACGGCCCGTCCAAGAAGGATTGGCGCGGCGGTCGTGCAGCTGCTGGCAACATCATCCCGTCCTCCACGGGCGCTGCTAAGGCTTGCGCACTGGTTATCCCGTCCGTTAAGGGCAAGCTGACCGGTATGTCCATGCGTGTTCCGACCCTGGACGTCTCCGTTGTTGACCTCACCGTAAGCCTGGCGACCAAGACCACTTACGAAGAGATCTGCAAGGCGATCAAAGAAGCTTCCGAAGGCGAGCTGAAGGGCATCCTCGGCTACACCGACGAAGCGGTTGTTTCTTCCGACTTCCTGGGCGATCCGCACACCTCCATCTTCGACGAGAAGGCTGGCATCATGCTGAACGACCATTTCGTCAAGCTGGTATCCTGGTACGACAACGAATGGGGTTACAGCAACAAGGTGCTCGACCTCATCAAGCATATGTACAAGGTTGACCACGAATAATTTGGCCGGCGGTTAAAACCGAAACGTAAAGGCTGTGAGCCCCTGCTCTTTGCATTGCAAAGGGCAGGGGCTCTTTTTGTTTACCTAGCGGTTGTATCGCACAAAAGATCAAAAGGTTGCCTAGTTTAAAGGGCGTCTGCCCTCCATTGAGATTATGTTAAGCTTTTCATTTTATTTGGAACCGCGCTCGAGTGTTTTGCTGGATTTCCTAAAAAAATATAGAAAAATATTCCAAAAATTCGCCATAATATATTATTCCTTGATAAATGTATGTATAATTAATGAATGAAACAGTCGGACTCTAGTCGTTAAAAATATGTAATATATATAAAATTGTAAAGAGGATATATGATAAAAGGAATAGAAGGGAGGAGCGGAATTTTAAGGGCTTTTGCGGCCCTTCTCATGTGTCTTCTTGCAAATGGAATAAAAAGCTATTTTGGAAAGGAGATTTTGCATGATACAAAAAAAAGTCCGTAATCTACTGAGCGTAGTTTTAGCGCTGTTGCTCTGTTTGGGAAGCCTGACCCCCGCGTTTGCAGCCAAAAATAATGTACAGGCCGATCCGGATGCGGAGCTGTCCGTATTGGACATGGCCAACGTGGATATGCTTTCCGGGTACCTATATGAGCGTTCCCAAAAGAATTATGACCGGTTGGAGAGCGACCCCTATCTGTTGCCTTCTGTTCTGGAAGGCGACCCCAATTGGCCGGGGGATTATCAAGGCCGGGCATTGCTGGGAATCATCAGCGAGGCAAAGGCAAACCAAGACCGCGCCCCGCAGAACCTGGAAGCCATGATGCAGGCTTTGCCGGACAAGCTGCTCGACGGCTGTTTCTTTAATGAAACCTTGAATCCCGATATGATTAATGAGCAGTTGATGGCCGGGCACAGCTGGTTCCTGCGTGCGATGTGCGAATTGTACGAATGGAACCAGGATCCCCGTGCGCTCGAAATTATAGAGGGTTTGGTGAATAAGCTTTTAATCCCGGCGAAGGACGGCTTTGCGCGGTATCCCATTATCGAAGGCGGACAGGGCGGCGGAGAGTCCGGCGAGATTATCGGGGAAGAGGCCGGTTGGAAGTTGTCCACAGATACCGGCTGCGTGTTTATCATGTTGGACGGGGCAACCCACGCATATCAAATTACGAAAAACAAAGAGCTCCGTTCGGTCATCGAGATCATGATTGAAAAGTTTATGCAGGAGGATGTGCGCACCCTAAAATTCCAGACGCACGCCACGCTGTCTGCCACACGCGGCATCCTGCGGTTCTACGGCGCTACCCATGAGCAGAAGTACCTCGATTATGCGGTACAGCGCATGGAGGAATATGTCAGCTCCGGCATGACGGAGACGTATATGAACTATAACTGGTATCAGCGTCCGGAATGGACAGAACCGTGCGCGATCATTGATTCCTATATCGCCTCCATGGAGCTGTTCCGCTATACACAGGATGTAAAATGGCTGGAATTGGCCCAGAAAATTCTGCTCAATGGCATGGGCGCAGGCCAGCGCAGCAACGGTGGCTTTGGTACCGATACTTGCTGTGGTGTGACCAGCGATTCCTTGGACGTAAGTTCCTATGAAGCGACCTGGTGCTGCACGATGCGCGGCGGCGAAGGCATGGGGAAAGCATTGGGATACCAGTATATGACCGATGCCCAGGGCCGCCTGTATGTGCTGCAATATTCGAACAATCGCCTGACGTTTGCTTCCGGCGGCGGGGAGACAGTTTTGCAGCAGACATCCGGCTATCCGGAGAATGGAGACGTGCAGTTTGCCGTGGAAAGCAGCACTGCTTCGGAGCTTACGATGCGGCTGTTTATTCCATCCTATGTGGATCTCACAACACTCCGCTTGACTGTGGATGGGATGGAGACAGAAGCAAACGTAGAGAACGGCTTTTTGGAGATTTCCTTTGATCCCACAACCGTGGACGAAATCGCACTCCATTTTGACATTCCGGTGATCCGCAATGTGACCATGCCCGCGGAGGACCACATGTTTGGGTACACCTATTCCAAGGGCTTTGCCCTTTTGGGATGGTTCAACGGTCCTGGAACAGATGTGGAAGGCGAGCAGAACCTTCCCTTCGAAGAACGCACGTTGAAGCCCATCTATGAGGCGTTCCATTTGAGCCAGTCCGACCGTTCGGCGACCTCCATTCAGGTGGTGGACACGCCCAATAAAGATATGAGCATTTCCACCGGCGCAGCAGTGTCCGCGTCCAGTTCCTATGAGGCGGACGGCTGGGGGATCTCCGGGCTGGTGGACGGCGCCTATACCAACGGCTGGAGTTCCATGCCGGGCAGAAATCAGACAGAAGACAGCACGGAATGGGTCCAGGTGGATCTGGGAGGCGTATGCTCCATCCAGGAGATCCTGCTGTATCCTTCGGATAATCTCGACGGCGCTATGATGCCTGTGGATTATGAAGTCTTGGTTTCGGTGGACGGAAACGAATGGACGCCGGTCAAGAAGGTGGAGGGAGACACGGTCACCAGCAAACCCCGCGCCATTCTGTTTGACGAGCCGGTTGAGGCTGGCTATATCCGCGTAGTGGGCACGAAGCTCCGCTTGGCGAATGAGACAGACGGCTACCTGATGCAGATTGGCGAGCTGGAAGTCTATAGCGATGATGTGGTTATGTTGCAGATCGCTTCCAATGACCCAATGGCCTATGCAGCGGTGCGCATCAATGACGGCGATGAGAAAATCCTCCCATATACAGGCGCATTCCGTGAAGGGCAGGAGCTGACGATTGAACCGGTCATCCTCAACGAAGCGGACTACGGTTTCTTCTCCTGGGGCGGCGATGTTTCTTCCGATGAAGAAACCATTTCTTTGACGATGGACAGCGACCATTCGCTGGTGTTGAATCAGGCATTGGCAATATCCGAAAATCTGGCGCTGCATGCGGCGGTGAATGCGAAGAACACCATTGAATCTCTGCCGGATTGGAGCACATCGAACCTGACGGATGGCGTCCTTTTGACGCCGGGAGATGTCAGCGGTTCCAAGGGCTATACAAGCTCGGCAACTACCAATCCCGATGTCTCCGCAGACCCGTATTGGGTTGAAGTGGATCTGGGGGAAAACACCGAGTTTAACCGCGTGCACTTGTATCCACGCTCCGACTATTTTGCGGCCGATGGAAGCACATGTTCCTTCCCAGAGGATTTCACCATCTCCGTGCGCAAGGATGGGGAGGATACATACACGGTCATCGGCACTTACCACGACGTTGTGGCCCCCGAGTATTACCGCCCAGCGGTTTATACCTTTGATGAAATGCAAGATGCCCGGTATATCCGCGTCACGGTGAATCGGATTGGCAAACTGGCAGCCGATACGACCACCAACTATATGTTCCAGCTTTCTGAGATGGGTGTATACCGCATCGACGAAGCACAAGACACCTATCAGCTGTATTTGGAGGGGACGCCCGGAGGAAAGATTTCCGTGAATGGCGAGTTGGTGTCCCTGCCATATTCCCAGGAATATGCAAAGGGCGACCGGGTGACCATAGAGGCCATTGAAACCACAGGTACGTTCATTGGCTGGGAAGGCAGCCAGACCGGTACGGATTCGGAAGTCTATTTGATTATGAATAGCGATCAATCCGTCCGTGCGAATTTCCAATATGGCAACATGGTTCCCAATAGCAGCATGACGGCGGAAGCAAGCAGCGAAACGAATCCACAGCACGACTACGATGGGCCGGCCTCTTTTGCCATCGATGGGAACATCCAAACCCTTTGGCACAGCCGCTATGACCCGCAGCAGGACCCGCTGCCTGTGGATATCACGCTTCGCTTTGATACCGTACGCCAGATTAACCAATTTGTATATGTACCGCGGCAGACCCCTGGACAGAACAACGGTATCATTACAAAGTACCGCTTGGAAATCCAGGCAGCGGATGGAACATGGACGCAGGTATCGGAGAGCGACTGGGCGCTGGATATGGCGGAGAAAACCGTGGAATTCTCCCCGACAGAGGCACAGGCTGTCCGCTTGACCGCCATAGAAGGATACGGTGGCTTTGCTAGCGCAGCAGAGCTGCGGGTTTACGAAGTGCCTGCGGTCTATACGGTCTCTGGATGCGTACTTGCCGGCGAAACCGGTGTGGACGTGGGAGGAATCCCCGTGTACCTGTATACGGCCGGCAATCCGGATCAAGCGATTGATCTTACAACGACCGATGCAGAAGGGAACTTTACCTTTACCGATGTAAAAGCGGGCGATTATCTTGTCCAGGTCAACGCAGTGGAAGGCGCTTATCTGGCGTCCAGCGTTGCCGTAACCGTATCGGACGGGGATGTGACCGATGCCGATCTCACGTTGCGTGGGCAGCCGGAATTGACCGTCACCTTCCCGAAGACGGTGAAATTGAGCATCGACGGCCAAGAGCAGACGATTGCCAACCTGCTGGGCAAGTATTCGGCCAACGTGATGGCGGACACCGAGCTCGAACTGACCTTCACTCCGAGAGTAGACGGCAGAGAGATTGCAGGCGTCACCGTGAACGGCGAAGCCATTGCGGAAGACAGCTTTGACGCTGCCGGGTATGTGTACAGCGCGGCCATGCCGAACGCGGACACCACGATCGAGCTTGGCTTCACAGTGGTAGACAAGCAGAACCTGCGCGCTGCCATTGAGATTGCAGAAGGCCGGGCGGACGAAGCAGCGGAAGCCGTACCGTCCGTGCAGGAGAAGTACGAAGCGGCATTGCAGGCAGCGAAGGACGTCGAAGCCAAGAAGACCGCAACGCAGGACGAGATCAACACCGCATGGAGCGACTTGATCGACGCGCTGCACTACCTGAGCTTTGCCGCAGGCGATAAGAGCCAGCTGGAGATCCCGATGGAGATCGCAGAGTCCATCAACCGCGACCTGTTCACGCCGGACAGCCTGAAAGCGCTGGACGAAGCGTATGCAGCGGCGGAAGACCTACTGGACGACGAGGAAGTCCTGGAAGCGGACATCACCGCAGCAGTCGATGCGCTGTATGACGCCATTTATGGCCTGGTCTACCGCGCAGACATCAGCGAGCTGGAAGCGCTGGTCCTCAAGGGCGACGGCATTGTCGAAAATGCAGACCAGTACATCCAGAACGACGCATGGACAAGCTTTGAGACCGTCCTGGCCGAAGCAAAGACCGTGCTGGAAGATGCAAACGCAACGCAGGATGCGGTGGACACCGCAGCAGAAGATTTGGCAGCGGCGATCTCCGCCCTGCGCCTGATCCCGGATAAGGATGCGCTGGAAGCATTGATCGGGCAAGCCGAAGCGATCAACACCAATAAGTACACGGCGAAGAGCGTCGCAGCGATGAAGGCCGCCCTGAGCACTGCGAAAGCAGTCCTGAACGACGCAGAAGCGACCGAGGAAGAGGTTGCAGACGCGGTCGAGGCGCTGGAGAATAGCATCGACGGATTGGTCGAGAAGAGCACCTCCACGAGCTCGAAGAACAGCGGCAGCACGTCTGCAAACGTTGGCAACGCATACGGCGCAGCGGGCGTGGTATCCGCAAGCCAGAGCGTGGCAGCGAATGCCTATGTGGTTTCCGACACGACAGTCAACTTCACGCTGAAGCACGGCCAGGCGTATTGCTTCAAGATGACCGTGGTCAACGGCAACGCTATGACGCCGAGCTTCACGGTCGGCAACGGCGATGTGCTGAAGACGCAGTTCGTGGCGAAGGTTGGCAACGACTACTATTACAGAGTCTATGCCACCGGCACGCCGGGCCAGAGCACGGGCGTTTACACCACCCTGCCGGGCCAGAACGCTACAAAGCACTGCACAGTAACGATTGGCTAAGTGTTTCCTTAGTGCTTCCACTATGGAGTGGAAAGCAACCTCTTTGCGGTTTGCTTTCTTAGGGAACGCCGTAGGCGCGAAAGACGTTGCACGTCCAGTGAAGCATTGTGCCGTGACGATTGCGTAAGAGCTTTCGTAGGACTTCCTACGTGGAGCACAAAACAAAACCAATTGCGGTTTGCTTCCGTAGAGAACGCCGTAGGCGCGAAAGACGCCGTGCGTCCGCCGTAGGCGTGTCCCGACCGGAGGTCCTTCCCAATAAGCAACGAGGGCCCAGCCCGGGAGTTTTCCCAAGGCTGGGCCCTTTTCTATATTCTACGCCTTTCTTTTTCATATCTAATGCGGAACGATGGCTTCCTGTCTTTAGGAAGGTTTTCGCTTGCTTCCGTAGAGCTTCCCCTATGGAGCGGAAAGCAAACTCCTCACAGTTTGCTTTCGTAGGGAACACCGTAGGCGCGAAAAGACGCTGCGCGTCCGCCGTAGGCGCGAAAGGCACTGTGTGCCCGCCGTAGGCGCGAAAGACACTGTGTGCCCGCCGTAGGCGCGAGAGACGCTATGCGTCTGCCGTAGGCCAAGGGACGTTGGGGTCTGTGCCTTTGGAAGTGTTCAATTTTTGTCTTAAATCCTTGTTTTATATTTGTTAGAACAATGTAAATGGGAAGTCTGTGGGGAGAATAAGCAAAATCTGACAAGCACCCTATGGTATACTGATTTTTGGGAAAAAGGCCATTGCAGCGAAAAACTTGGGCGTTTTATAACAATGTCAACAAAAAAATTTATATATATCCGCAAAATCTCCAATTAAACAACCAAAAACACTTGCTATTTTGTCAGTTTGTGATATGATAAACCTAAAGAAAATGTTACCAGGGGGAGCGGTTCAAATGCCAGATGTGAAAAAAACGGAAGAAAATAATTTTCCGCTATATTTATTCCACGAGGGAACGAATGTCAAGGCCTATGAATACATGGGTTTGCATAAAGCTGCCGTAGACGGAGGAGAAGGGATGTCCTGCCGGGTGTGGGCGCCCAACGCCCAGGCAGTCTCGCTGGTCGGCCCGTTCAACGAATGGGACGAAGAAAAAAATCCGATGGAAAAAATCAGCGACGGCGTGTGGGAATGTTATCTGCCGTTTGTCCTCCCCATGTATGAGATTTATAAGTTCAGCATCACCGGCAAAGATGGGAAAAAAGTGATGAAGAGCGACCCGTATGCGTTCCACTTCGAGGCGGGAATTGGACACGCTTCCCGCTATTATGACATCGAGGGATTCCAATGGAACGATCAGGCGTGGTACCAGCACAAGAAAGAAAAGCCGCATTACAACCAGCCTGTGAACATCTACGAGGTACATCTCGGTTCCTGGCGCCGGTATGCGGATGGAAATGTCTTTTCCTATGACAAGCTTGCTGACGAGCTGATTCCCTATATCAAAGAAATGGGGTATACGCACGTCGAACTGATGCCGATCACCGAGTATCCGTTTGACGGTTCTTGGGGCTATCAGGTCATGGGATATTTCGCGCCTACCTCCCGTTATGGCGAACCAAAGGACTTTATGAGCTTTGTGGAGAAATTCCATGAAGCGGGAATCGGCGTGATCATGGACTGGGTGCCGGCGCATTTCCCGAAAGATGAGGCCGGACTTGCGCGTTTTGACGGCACGCCCTGCTATGAGTATGCGGATTGGCGCAAGGGCGAGCATAAGGACTGGGGCACGCTGGTCTTTGACTATGGCCGCCATGAGGTGGTCAGCTTCCTGATTTCCAGCGCGGTGTTCTGGCTGGAGAAATACCACATCGACGGAATCCGTGTGGATGCCGTGGCTTCCATGCTGTATCTGGACTACAGCCGGAAAGAGGGCGAATGGGTTCCAAATAAGAACGGCGGCAAAGAGAATCTGGAGGCGGTCGCATTCCTGCAAAAGCTGAATGAATCCATCTTTGAGCTGTTCCCAGAGGTCATGATGATTGCGGAGGAATCCACCTCCTGGCCCATGGTGAGCAAGCCCACCTTCTGCGGCGGGCTCGGTTTCAATTATAAGTGGAATATGGGCTGGATGAACGATATGCTCCACTATATTTCCTTGGACCCGATTTACCGCAAGTTTAATCACGACAACATAACCTTTTCCTTTTTCTATGCGTTCTCCGAAAACTTTGTCCTGCCCATCTCCCACGACGAGGTGGTGCATGGAAAGTGTTCGTTGTTCAATAAAATGCCCGGCGATCGGGATCAAAAGTTTGCAAGTGTGCGCACGTTCCTCTCCTATATGATGGCGCATCCCGGCAAAAAGCTGAACTTTATGGGAACGGAGTTCGCCCAAGAAATCGAATGGAACTATGAGCAGGAGCTCGATTGGTGCCTGCTCAGCGATGAGCGCCATGCACAAATGCAGCGCTTCTCAAAGGACCTGAACCATTTCTATCTGGAGCATGCCCCGCTGTGGGAGGTGGACTTCTCCTGGGAGGGCTTCTCCTGGATCTCCAACGACGATTACACCCAGAGCGTCATCGCTTTCCGCCGGTTTGACAAAGAGGGCAACGAGCTCATGGTGGTGTGCAATTTCTTGCCGGTCCTGCGCGAGAAGTATTGCATTGGCGCCCCGTATCCGGGGGTTTATGAAGAGATCTTCTCTTCGGACGCTGTGATCTACGGCGGCAGCGGGCTTTCCAATGGCGCTGAGATCAAAACCCAGGACGACGAGCCCATGCACGGGATGGAGCAGAGCATCTGCCTCAACCTGGCGCCTCTGTCCGTTGTCTTTATCCGGTGCAAACAAAAGAAAGTACGCCGCAAGAAACCTGCGGCAAAATCCAAGACGGCTGCGGCCAGCAAGACAAAAAAGACGGCTGCATCCAAGACCTCCTCCGGGGCGGGAACCAAAACAACACGCCCCAGAAAAAAGAAGGCCGAACCACAAGCGTGACCGCCATTTGGCGGACGTTGATACATGGAAATCCCTTCACAATGAAATATGAAGCCAAGGAGGAATCTCATTATGATGCCAAAACAAGAAGTCGTCGCCATGCTCCTTGCAGGCGGCCAGGGCAGCCGGTTGGGCGTGCTCACGAAAAACCTGGCAAAACCCGCTGTTCCATATGGTGGCAAATACCGTATTATCGACTTTCCGCTCTCGAACTGTGTGAATTCCGGCATTGAGAGCGTGGGCGTCCTTACCCAGTACCAACCCCTGTTGCTCAACGAGTACATAGGCAGCGGCCAACCGTGGGATCTCGACAGTATGAACGCCGGTGTGCGCGTCCTGCCGCCGTATCAGCGCAGCCGCAAGTCCGACTGGTACAAGGGCACAGCTAACGCGATTTATCAGAACATCAACTTTATTGAGCGCTATAATCCCGATTATGTAGTGGTCCTGTCCGGCGACCATATCTATAAGATGGATTACTCCAAGATGGTGGCATTCCATAAGGAGCACGATGCAGCGTGTACGATTGCCGTCATCGAAGTCCCCATGGAAGAGGCGTCCCGTTTTGGCATTATGAATACGAACGAGGACGGTTCCATCTATCAGTTCGACGAGAAGCCAAAGGTGCCGAAGAGCAATAAGGCTTCCATGGGTATTTATGTATTTACCTGGAGCAAACTGCGCAAATATTTGGAAGAGGACGAGGCCAATCCGAAATCCTCCAACGACTTCGGCAAAGACGTCCTGCCGGCCATGTTGAACGCAGGCGAGCGCATGTTCGCTTATCCGTTCCAGGGGTATTGGAAGGATGTTGGGACCATTGAAAGCCTCTGGGAGTCCAATATGGACCTGCTCAATCCCAATGTGGATCTGGACTTGAGCGAAGAGAGCTGGAAGATCTATTCCCGCAACCCGGTTATGCCGCCGCATTATGTTGCAAAAGACGCCAAGGTGCAAAATTCCCTGGTGGCAGAGGGATGTAATGTCTATGGCGAGATCGACTTTGCCGTCCTGTTTGCCGGCGTGTACATTGCTCCGGGCGCACAGGTCAAGGATTCGATCATCATGCCGGGCGCGCGCGTAGAAGAGAACGCCATTGTCCAATATGCCATTGTCGCAGAGAATGCGGTCATCGGCAAGGGCAGCGTCGTCGGCGCACGGCCGGAAGACATGGAAAATAAGGACGAATGGGGTGTTGCGGTCGTTGGTAGCGGCTGCGTCCTAGCTCCGGGCACAACCGTACCCCCCAAGGCGATGATTGATGCGGATACACTTGCAGAGGAGGGGTCAAAATGATTCGCGGAAACAATATACTGGGAATTCTGTTTGCCAATGTCCACGAGGAAAAGATCCGGGAATTGACGGAGAAACGCACCATGGGTTCTGTACCCTTTGGTGGACGGTACCGTCTGATTGATTTCCCGCTGTCAAATTTGGTCAATTCTGGCATTAACAAGGTCGGTGTTGTCACAAAGGGCAATTATCAATCCCTGATGGATCACCTTGGCTCCGGAAAGGCTTGGGATTTGTCCCGCAAAAGCGCGGGCTTGTTCATGCTTCCCCCGTTCGGCCATGAGTCCTTGATCAACAACAGCCGGGTTGAGTCCCTGGAATCCAGCATGCGGTTTCTGACGAATTCCCAAGAGGAATATGTCATTCTGAGCGACTGTGATGTAATCTGCAACATCGATTATCGCGATGTGATGGCGTTCCACTTAAAGAACCAGGCGGATATCACTGTGATTTACCGCTATGGGAAGCTGCCGAAGATGATCAGCAATCCTTCGGTATACACCATCGATCCGGATGGCCGTGTGCGGGATATGGTCATCAGCCCGCGGCAGAGCGGCGAGTGCAATTTTGGCATGAGCATGCTGCTGATGCGCCGCGACCTGTTGATCCAGATGGTGACCGAGTGTGTGAGCCGCAATTTGTATAATTTTAAACGTGATTTCTTACAGCGGAATATCGAGAAGTTCCGCATTTATGCCTATGAATTCACGGGCTTTGCGCAGAATATCTGCTCGATGAATTCCTATTTTGAGGCAAATATGGCCCTGATGCTGCCCAAGGTGCGCAGCCAGCTGTTTGACCCGAACCGCCCGATCTATACCAAGGTGCGTGACAATATGCCCGCCCGGTATGGCCTCGGCGCAAACGTCAGCAACTCCCTTGTGGCGGACGGCTGCGTAATCGAAGGTTCTGTGGAAAACTGCGTGTTGTTCCGCGGGGTGAAGGTCGATAAGGGCAGCAAGTTGGAGAACTGTGTGATTATGCAGGACAGCGAGATCGGACCGAACTGTAAACTCAACTATGTTGTGATTGACAAGGACGTTGTCATTAAGAACGACCGTTCCCTCATGGGATTCCAGTCTTATCCGGTCTTTATCAGCAAAGGAAGCGTGGTCTGATTCGGCCGCGCGACGTGCAGCATGGAAAAGAAGGAGGAGACAGTCAAATATGAAAGTATTGTATTGTACCAGTGAGGCGCGGCCATTTGCCGCTACGGGCGGCTTAGCAGACGTAGCGGGGTCCTTGCCCCAGGCATTGCGCGAGCGGCTGATTGGCTGCCGCGTCGTGATGCCGCTGTATGAAGAGGTCCCGCAGGAGCTGCGCGACAACATGCGCTTTGTCACCAGCCTGTCCGTGCCGGTGGCATGGCGGCGTCAGTATTGCGGCGTGTTTGAGGCGCGGTCCGGCGGTGTGATTTACTATTTGATCGACAATCAGTATTATTTTAAGCGCAAGGGGCTTTACGGCCACTATGACGATGCGGAGCGCTTTGCATTCCTCTCTCGCGCTGCATTGGAGATGCTGCCCTATATCGACTTTAAGCCGGACATCATCCATTGCAACGATTGGCAAACCGCCCTTGTGCCGATCTATTACAGCATCTTCTATGCGAACAACGAGTGGTACCGTGGCATCAAGACGATTATCACCATCCATAACATCCAGTACCAGGGGAAATATGGCAAAGAATTGGTCGAAGACGTGCTCGGCATCCCGAAGTCGGAGAACCATATCCTGGAATATGACGATTGTGTCAACCTGATGAAGGGTGCGATTGAAACCGCGCACCGCGTGACAACCGTCAGCCCGACGTATGCGCAGGAGATCCTCGACCCGTGGTACTCCCACGAGCTGGACGGCATCCTGCGGGAGCGTTCCTGGAAGCTCACCGGCATCCTGAACGGCATCGATACGGTCAGTTATGACCCGGCGACGGATAAGGATATCTACGCCAACTATTCGGCGGACGATTTCAGCAACAAGGCGGAAAACAAGCGCGCTTTGCAAGAACGCCTCTGCCTGGCCCAGGACCCGGATGTGCCGTTGATCGGTATGGTCACCCGCATGGTGGCCCATAAGGGCCTTGACCTCGTCAAAGAGGCGCTGGATCAGCTGATGTGGGAGACAAACGCCCAGTTCGTCATTCTGGGTTCGGGCGACTTTGAATATGAGAACTTCTTCCGCGATATGCAGAACAAGTACCCGGGCCGGCTGTGCGCCTGCTTCGGGTTTGTTCCGGAGCTGTCGCGCAAGATTTATGCGGGTGCGGACATTTTCCTGATGCCCAGCAAGAGTGAGCCCTGCGGTCTGGCGCAGATGATTTCCCTGCGTTATGGCACGATCCCGGTGGTACGCGAAACCGGCGGCCTGAAGGACTCCATCCAGGACAGCGGCGACGGCTACGGCAACGGCTTTACGTTCCGTACCTACAACAGCGGCGACATGCTCCATGCGTTGCATCGTGCAATCGACGGATATTACAACCGCGACGGCTGGAGAATTCTCGTGGAGCGCGCCATGCGCTGCGACAACAGCTGGGGCAAATCCGCCAACGAATACATCCGTTTGTACCGCGAACTTGTCAAAGAATGAAATTTGTGATAGAGTGTGTTTGAACATACACTCTGGCAAAAGGAAACAACCTGCCGGGTCTTTCGGCAGGTTGTTTTTGCTTTACAAGGGCCGGAAGGCCGGGAGGGACAAACGTGAAACGGAGAAGCGTCCTATTTCTTATGATAGCCGTCCTATTGCTTTTCGCTGTGGGATGTGCAGCGGGCCCAGCGAAAACGGAGGAACCGAATTCGTCATCATCCAGTATGTCCGTTCCGTCGGAAAGCGAATCCAGCGCTCCTCCGGCCGAGACAGAGGAGCGACCAGAAGAGCCGGAGGGCAGTGCTTCCGAAGAGAGCGATGCTTCATCTTCGGGACAATCTGCTGTTCCAGCTGGGCCAGCAACGACGCAAGAGCTTTTTGCAGAGGGATATCCGGAGGCGCAGGAACTGCTGGAGAACATGACCCTGGAGGAAAAGGTGGCACAGGTATTCCTGTTCCGCTGCCCTTCGGAAAATGCGCTGGCGGCGGTGCAGACGTACCAGCCCGGCGGTTTTATGCTCTTTGCAAAGGATTTTGACGGCAAGACGGCGGAACAGGTCTGTGCCGAGATGGAATCCTACCAGCAGGCCAGCAAGATCCCGATGTTTTTGGCTGTGGACGAAGAGGGCGGTACGGTTGTGCGCGTCAGCCGCAATGCGAACCTTGCGCCAAAACCGTTCCAATCGCCGCAACAGGTGTTCCAATCGGGCGGTATGCAGGCCATTGTAGACGATACCGTCCAGAAGACGCAGTTGCTTCAATCGCTCGGGTTGAATGTCAACCTCGCGCCCGTGGCGGATGTATCCACCACCCCCGCCGACTTCATGTATGCGCGGACGTTCGGCCAAGGGGCGGCGGAAACGGCAGACTATGTGAAGAACTCCGTGGCCACGTACAACCAGCAGCGGATGGCCTGCGCATTGAAGCATTTTCCCGGCTATGGGAACAATGTGGATACCCACACGGGGATAGCGGTCGATCACCGTCCCTACGAGACGTTTATGGAATCGGACTTTTTGCCGTTTGCGGCGGGCATTGAAGAGGGCGCGCCGATGGTTCTGGTGTCGCACAACATCGTGAACTGCATGGATTCGGAGCATCCGGCCTCGCTTTCGCCCGAGGTACACCGGGTTTTGCGTGAGGACCTCGGCTTTACGGGGTTGATTTTAACCGATGATCTGTCGATGGAGGCGATCCCGGCATATACCGGAGGGGAAAACCCCTGTGCGGCGGCGATCAACGCGGGCAACGACCTGCTGTTATCCTCCGATTTGCAGGCGGATTACAACGCACTCTTGGCTGCTGTGCAAGACGGGACCGTGACGGAGGAACGGCTGGACGAATCGGTGCTGCGGATTTTGGCGATGAAATGCTGTACACAATATCAATTGGAAAGGGTTGTAGGATAGATGCGATTGACAGAAATGCAGGAAGAGTTGCTTTTGTGCATGCGGGGAGCCCGCTTCCCCATGGCGCGGTTTGAATTGCACAACGATGCAGAAAAAGAACTGGTTATGACCGCACTGGACAATGTGTATATGGAACATCCCGAGGAGGAAATGGGACTGGTCAAGAAGCGCGGGGAGGCCCTGCGCGGCTTGGAGGAACGTGGCCTGATTTCCATTGACTTTGACGCACCGGTTTGGGTGGCGGGCGACCATATCGTCTATTATAAAAGTAAAATTTACGAACTGCTCTGCCATACGGCGTTGGAAGCGTCGCGCACGGTGGAGGGGTGCCTGTTCAATTTGCCCGTCCTGCGCAAAGGGTATGCGGAGCTGACGCCGCGCGGCCGTCAAGAGACGCGACGCTTGTTGGCCCGCCACCGTATGGAGCAGCACGGCTGAAGAAAAACGTGGCGCGTTGGCGAAGGCCGCCTTACGCCCAGTTGGATTGCCTTGATGCGGATGGCGGAAAAGGAGGTTTTGGGAATCTCTCAGTTTTTTCTATAGGGATAAAGAAGACGCAAAAACGCCGTTCCACGTTCTGTGGGACGGCGTTCAAACGATTGTTTGCATTTTAGAAGGGTTCCTGCTATAATGGGATTGATTTCCAGCGGTCACTTCCGGACGATCGAATGCAGGGCGTGCGTTTTTTCTGCGGGCTTTTTCCCGCCGCCCATCCGGCCTTCCGCGTTTTGGATTAGATTAAACAGGGAAGAGGCAAAGAGCGGGTATTCCTCCGAGAGCTGCTCCGGGGAGAGAAGCGGGGCTTGGTCTTTCCTTAGCCCTTCCATCTCGTCCACATCTTCCCCACAGGCGAGCGCCTCTGCATTGGAAATGGCGACGTCCTGCGCTGCATTGGAGCGGCCGTCGCTCAACCGCTGCGGGACGGAGAACAAGCCCTGCGGATTTTTCCCGTTGGCCGAGTACAACAGGCGGAACGCCTTGTATACGGCAACGCTCAAAAAGGACGAAATCTCTGTGGTCAGGTGCTTGTTGTTGCATTTTTGCAGAATGCCATAGATCACATTCAGGGAATTGGCGATCAGCTTCTTATTTAAGGTGGGCAAAAGGCTGCCCTTAAACACATTTTCCTTGCCAGCGGCGTCCGGTTCCGGGAGATCCTCCACAGTGATCATAGCGCCGCTGCGGTGTGGGGAGCGACCAAGGAGATAATCGGTGGAGACGTTGTAGAAGTCCGCGACCTTTACAACGAATTCAAGCCCACATTCCCGGATGCCCTTTTCGTAGTGGGAAAGCAACGCCTGGGAAACACCCAGCTGTTCCGCGGCGCTTTTTTGGCTTAAACCGCGCTCCTTGCGCAGCAGCGTGATAATCCTTGGAAAATGACTGTTCATGCTGTTCTCCACCCCTATGTTGGAAAGTATTTCAAGACGCGCTCCAAAGCGAGTGCATCCTATCAAATCATAAGCAAGAGCCGCGCAACCGCAAAATTCCAAAATCCTTTATGCTCTGCGTTTCCGCTGTAGATCAAAAGCCCCATTTCGACCCATTATTTGGCCGGGGCACACGCAGTGCGCGTCGAAAAAGCGTATTTTTTGCAGAATAACGTATAGTAAAGTATATACTAAATACAACATTTTGTAAACCACTAGATGCAGTGTGATTTGCTCGCTAAGACACAAGAACAAGTAGCAATGGAAATGTTATTTTGAAAGGTGGTGGACGGCGGGCAATAGGCTCCGCCGCTGTTTTATGAAATCCTATACCATTCATTTGATCCGGCATGGAATCACGGAGGGGAACCTGCTGGGGCAGTACATCGGCCGGACGGACTCCCCGCTCGCCGCGGAGGGGATTCGGGCTTTACAGGATCTCAAAGAAAAATACGAGTATCCCGAGGCGCAAGCCTATTACTGCAGCCCGATGAGCCGTTGTATAGACACCCTGCGCATCCTGTATCCAGAGGCAGAGCCCGTGCTGGTGGACGGTTTCCGGGAGTGCGACTTTGGTGATTGGGAAGGAAAGACCGCCAAGCAATTGGCCGAGGAAGACCCCAGCTTCTTGCAATGGATGGAGAGCAGCCACAGCGTGGCCCCGCCGAACGGCGAGAGCACCGGCGTGCTGGTGCAGCGCACCTGCGCCGCTTTTGAGAATCTGGTGGAGGAGCTGATGCGCTCCGGCACCACATCGGCCGTGGTTGTGGCCCATGGAGGCACGCTGATGTCCATCCTTTCTGCGTACGGCCTTCCGCGCGCCAGCTTCTATGACTGGATGACCGAGAACGGCTGCGGCTATTCCCTGCGGATTACGCCGGGCCTTTGGATGCGTTCCATGGTGGCAGAGGTGTACGACACCATCCCGGCCGGACGCAGCGCAAAGGGCGGCGACGAAAAATTCATCATCGACCTAGCGCGCGAGGCCGCGGACCGGACCTATCGCAACAAAGGCCAACAATTGGATGGAAAAAATGCGCCGCCGGAGGGTTGACATTTTCGGAAAGAAACGTTAATATTAATACTATAGAGAAAAGGCGATGACGGGAATAAGACTTGCGTTTTTTCTTCAGAGAGCCAGCGGGTGGTGCGAGCTGGTGCAAAGGCGCTTGTGTATAGCTCATCCCCGAGCTGCCGGTTTGACCCGCTGTGTAGGACCGGACGTATGGCTGCGTTATAAGCAAAGGCCTTGTTGGAGGCTGAAGGGCGCGTAAGCGCTGAATTTGGGTGGTACCGCGGATTTGTAAATTCGCCCCGAACTTTCGTTGGAAAGTTCGGGGCTTTTTTTATTCTATATAGGAGGACATTGCTATGTACGAAGGCTTTCACAAGTATATTCCCTTTCAACCGGTCCCGTTGCCGGATCGCACCTGGCCGGATAAAGTGATCACAAAAGCGCCCATTTGGTGCAGCGTCGACCTGCGCGACGGTAACCAGGCGCTGATCGACCCCATGAACCTCGAGGAAAAGCTGCGCTTTTTCCAAACGCTGGTGGACATCGGCTTTAAGGAGATCGAGATCGGCTTCCCGTCCTCTTCCGAGACGGAATACGAGATTTGCCGCACGCTGATCGACCGCAACCTGATCCCGGACGATGTGACCATCCAGGTGCTGGTGCAGGCGCGCCCGCACTTGATTAAAAAGACCTTTGAGGCCATCCAGGGCGCCAAAAATGTGATCGTACATTTTTATAATTCCACCTCGACTTTGCAGCGCAAAGTGGTGTTTAAGACCGATATGCAGGGCGTCATCGACATTGCCGTCAACGGCGCAAAGCTCATCAAAGAGCTCACCGACGAAGAGGTCGCCAGGACGGGGATGAACATCCGCTATGAGTATTCGCCGGAGAGCTTCTCCGGGACTGAGATGGACAATGCAGTCGCCATCTGCGAGGCGGTCATGGACGTCTTGCAGCCCACGCCGGAGAACAAACTGATCCTGAACCTCCCCAACACGGTGGAGATGAGCACCCCGAACCATCACGCGGATCAGATCGAATATTTCTGCCGCCATATCAAAAACCGCGACAGCGTCATCATCAGCCTGCATCCGCACAACGACCGCGGTACGGCGACGGCCGCCACCGAGCTGGGCCTCCTGGCAGGCGCGGAGCGTGTGGAAGGGACCCTCTTTGGAAACGGCGAACGCACGGGCAATGCGGACATCATGAATGTCGCGATGAATATGTATTCCCAGGGCGTGGACCCGGAGCTGGATTTCTCCAACATCCGTGAGATCCGTGAAATTTATGAAAAATGCACCCGCATGAAGGTGCATGACCGCCATCCCTATGCGGGCAACTTGGTGTTTACAGCCTTCTCCGGTTCGCATCAGGATGCCATCAAAAAGGGAATCGACTACATGCGCGAGCACGATACCCAGTATTGGGAGGTTCCATATCTGCCGATCGACCCGGCGGACGTCGGACGCAAATACGAGCCGATCATCCGCATCAACAGCCAGTCCGGGAAGGGCGGGGCTGCGTTCATCATGCAGCAGAGCTTTGGCTATGAACTTCCCAAGGCCATGCATCCGGAGTTTGGCGCGATGGTCAAGGCCGCCTGCGACGAAGCCGGCAGAGAACTCCTGCCGAACGAGATCTTCGACATTTTCCGCGCCCATTATCTGGACGTCAAATATCCGTACAATCTCAAGAAATACAAACTCTATGAAGAAAACGACACGGAAGGCGAGACCGTGGTACACTTTGAAGGCAATCTGCGCTTCCGCCATGAGGACCATCTGATCAGCGCGGTGGGCAACGGCCCGATCGACGCATTCTTCAAGGCGCTGCGCACCGTGGGCATCCACGACTATAAATTCGTCACCTACCGTGAACACGCCGTCTCAGAGGGCGCGGACTCTAAGGCAATTTCGTATATCCAGCTGACTGCGCCGGATGGCAGGACGGTCTTTGGTGTGGGTATGGACGGCAACATCAGTTTGGCGTCCATCAAAGGCATTATCTGCGCCATCAACCGCGCTTGCAGCGAGCAAAAGGACCCGGAGGGGGAAGCGAAGTAAGGAGTACCCTCCGTTCGAAAGAGGAAAGCGGAGACGGGTTTGTCCCCGCTAAAACCTTAAAAAGATGTTTTGCCAGATGAAAAATCTGATAAAGATTCAGAGATGCAAAGAAAATCGTTTGTGTGTTCGATTTGGAATATACACGATCGAATGATGTTATATAATTAGGAGGTACATTCAATGAATACATACAAAATTGTATTGTTGAAGGGCGATGGGATTGGGCCCGAAATCGTTGACCAGGCGGTCAAAGTGTTGAACAAAGCCGGGGAGAAGTTTGGCTTTGCGATCCAGTATGAGGAGGCCCTCTTGGGGGGAAGCGCGATTGACGCGGCAGGAACCCCGCTTCCACAGGAGACCATCGACAAATGCAAAGCTGCGGACTCCACGCTGCTGGGTGCAGTGGGCGGCCCTAAATGGGATACTCTGCCGGGGGACCAGAGGCCGGAAAAAGGGCTTCTGGGAATCCGCGGCGCCCTGGGGCTGTTTGCCAACCTGCGTCCAGCGGTTATTTTTGACGAACTGCGCGATGCCTCCCCGCTGAAGGCGGAGATCATCGGCGGAAAGCTCGACGTGATGGTGGTCCGCGAGCTGACCGGCGGCATCTATTTTGGACAGCGCGGCCGCAAGGAGGTCAACGGCGTCCCGGCGGCGTACGATACCGAGATGTACACCGTGCCGGAGATCGAGCGCATTGCGCGCGTGGCGTTTGACATGGCCCGCAAGCGCGGCAAGAAGCTGTGCAGCGTGGACAAGGCAAATGTTTTGGAATCCTCCCGGTTGTGGCGTGCAACGGTTGCCCGCATCGGCGCGGAAGAGTACCCGGATGTAGAGCTCAGCAATATGTATGTGGACAACTGTGCCATGCAGCTGGTGCGCAACCCGCAGCAGTTTGACGTGATCGTCACATCGAATATCTTCGGGGACATCCTCTCCGACGAGGCCTCGATGATCAGCGGCAGCATCGGTATGTTGGCGTCCGCAAGCCTGGGCTCCGGAAAAGCGGGCTTGTACGAACCGATCCATGGCTCCGCCCCGGACATCGCGGGGACGGGCAAGGCGAACCCCCTGGCGACCATCCTGTCGGCTGGAATGATGCTCAAATACTCGTTGGATCAGCCGGAGGCGGCGCAGGCCATTGAGGATGCGGTTTCCGCTGCGTTGAAGCAGGCGCGTACGCCGGATATTGCGGCGGAGGGCCTCCGCACCGTCAGCTGCACGGAGATGGGCGATCTGGTTTGCAGCCTTCTTTGAGAGGGATCACAGAAAGAGTTGGAGCGATTGAAAGAGTGGAACAGACAGCTTTGACCTTCCGGAAGGGTCTCAAGGACGGCATGCCCATCTGCCTCGGCTATCTCAGCGTATCCTTTGCCTTTGGTATCATGGCGACGCAAGGAGGGCTGCCGGTATGGGTGGCGCTGCTGATCTCCATGACCAATTTGACGTCCGCGGGCCAGGTGGCAGGGACGCAGCTGATCCTGGCGGGCGGGACATATGTGGAGATTGCGGTCACAACGTTTATCATCAATATCCGCTACATGTTGATGTCGCTGTCCCTTTCGCAAAAGGTGGAGTCGCGGATGACGAATCTGGAGCGTTGGGTGTTGGCCTTTGGGATTACGGATGAGATTTTTGCGGTTGCCATCCAGCAAAAGGAGGAAGTCAACGCAAAATACCTATCTGGCTTGGTGATTACGCCCTATGTGGGCTGGGCCCTTGGGACCCTGCTCGGCGCGACCGCCACGGGCCTTCTGCCGGCTTCCCTGCGCAACGCCTTGGGGATTGCGATCTACGGCATGTTTATTGCGATTATCATCCCGCCTGCGTGCAAGGCAAAGCCCATCGCCATGGTGGTGCTGCTTGCGACGGTTTTGAGCTGCTGCTTCAAGTGGCTGCCCATCCTGAACCAGATTTCCTCGGGCTGGGTGATTATCATCTGCGCGGTTGTGGTGTCCGCTTACGCGGCGGCGCGCTATCCGATCGATGACGAGCCAGCGCCGGAAAAGGCAGGTGGGACGGGATGACGTTCGACTTGCAGCGGGTGCTGCTCTCCGTGGCGATCATGGCGGTGGTGACGTATATCATCCGCGTATTGCCGTTGGCCATTTTTAAAAAGAAAATACAAAACCGGTTTATCCGATCCTTTTTGGCCTACGTGCCCTATGCGGTACTGGCGGCCATGACCTTTCCGGCGATCCTGTTCTCCACCGCGGAAGCGGTGACGGTGCAGAGCGTCGTCAGTGCGGCCGCAGGGTTATTGGTAGCCCTGGTGCTGGCATACAAAGACAAGGGATTGCTCACGGTCGCCGTGGGAGCGACGGCAGCGGCTTTCCTGGTGGAACAGATTACAAGGATTTTTTCGGTATAAAAGGGAAAAGTGGACGATGCGCGCGGCTCGTCCACTTTTCTTATGGTCTTATTTTTAATATCCAAAGGTTCCGTTGAGCGATTCGTCGTTTTCGATCCAGTCGGACACGGGGACGGTGACAAACTCCTTCTTGTTCAGCCGGATGACCACGCGGGCGATGCCTGCGTTGATGATCTGCCGCTTGCACATGGAGCAGCTTGAGGGATTTTCCACATATTCGCCCGTCTTGGCGTCCTTTCCCACCAGGTATAAGGTGGAACCGATCATTTCCCGCCGTGCGGCGCTGATGATCGCGTTTGCCTCTGCATGGACGGAGCGGCAGACTTCATAGCGTTCCCCGCGCGGGATGCCGAGCGCTTCCCGGATGCAAACGCCGGTGTCGATGCAATTCTTTCGTCCGCGCGGCGCACCGTTATAGCCGGTGGCGACGATCTCGTCGTTTTGGACGATGATTGCCCCAAAGTTGCGGCGCAAGCAGGTCCCGCGCTCCGAGACCGTTTCCGCAATATCCAGGTAATAATTTTCTTTATCTGTTCGGATCATATGTTCCCTCTTTTCTCTACTTGTTTTTATCCACTTCTATGATAGGGGATTTTCGTCCAGGAATCAATGGCATTCCAGGAATTTCTATGCTATAATATCGGAAACAGGGATGCGTTTATGTGCTTCCGAGGGGAGCCGTATCCCTTGGAACAAGTGGAAGCGCAGGCCGTTTGGGATTTGACGGTGAAAAGGAAGGGCGATGGAAGTTGTGGCGCGCCCTTTTCGCAGGGTCCGGACGGCATGGAATATTTGCCCTTATAAGGGCGTTCGGAGGAAATCGTTTTGCAGGAGACATACAGGTTGTCCGACCCATCTGCGGTGAAATCGCTGCTTGCAAGGCACGGCTTCACCTTTTCCAAATCGCTGGGACAAAATTTTCTCATCAACCCTTCCGTGTGTCCCCGCATGGCGGAGGAATGCGGGGCTGGCCCCGGCACCGGCGTGTTGGAGGTTGGCCCCGGCATCGGCGTGTTGACCGTCGAGCTAGCCAAACGTGCGGAAAAGGTGGTCTCCATTGAGCTCGACAAACGCCTTTTGCCCGTGCTGCACGAGACGCTGGGCAATCACCCAAATGCAAAAGTGGTGAACGATGATGTTCTCAAAGTCGATCTGCAACGGCTTTTACAGGAAGAATTCGCGGGGATGGACGTGGTGGTGTGTGCAAATCTGCCGTACTATATCACGTCGCCCGTCATCATGCGGCTGCTGGAGGAGCGGTTGCCCATCCGGGCATTGACGGTGATGGTGCAGAAGGAGGCCGCGCAGCGGTTGTGTGCGCCGCCGGGCACGCGGGCCTGCGGCGCGGTAAGCGTAGCGGTGCAGTATTACGCCGAACCGCGCGTACTGTTCCAGGTGTCCCGGGGAAGCTTCCTGCCGCCGCCGAATGTGGATTCCACCGTCATCCGGCTGGATGTGCGGGAGCAGCCGCCGATCTATGTGCCGGATGAGAGACGCTTTTTTGCCCTGGTGAAAGCGGCGTTCGGCCAGCGGCGCAAGACCATTCTGAACGCCGTGTCCGCGGGCTTATCGGTTCCCAAGGAGCAGGTGTCCAACGCCTGCGCAACCACGGGAATCTCCCCGACCGCCCGTGCAGAGCAGCTTTCGATGGAGCAGCTGGCCGCTCTCTGCTGTGCCATCGAGTCGAAATGATGGGAGGCACAACGATGTCCGATCATAAACTTGCGTTTATCTTTTTTGAAATCGGAATGATCTTCTGTGTGGTCGCCATGATCCTTGGGCCCGTCGGGGTAGAGATCTGGTCTGTCGCCTGTTCGGTGGTCGCCATTATCCTGGCGTGTATGGGGATCTACTTGGCGTTTTGTAGCTGGAATGAAGTCCCGCCGGTAAGGAAAAAGACAGCGCCGGGCGGCGGGGAATCCCTGCCAAACCAGGGGGAGTCCGAGGAAAGCGCCCAAATGGAGACGGTGGAACCCCTGCATATGCCCTTAGAGGATGATTCCTTCTCCGCAGATCCATCCATGGAACACCCGGAAGCGGAGAACAAATGAATATAGAGGCGGTGGCCCAACAAAAATCGCGCGCCGCTTTGCTTTACAAAATGATACGCCCCGAAGCAGTTTTTTCACCGGCTTCGGGGCGTATTTTTTGGAAAATTATATTTAGGTAAACGATATTAATAAAGAATGGCGCCATATTTGGCCGCAAGAGGTTCCAGTACCTCATCCTCAATCTGGCATTCGCTATCGACGATCAAACGCCCCTGGAAGTACCGCAGGGCGGCGTCCAAGACCGGCGCACTGTCGCAATGCACGGCGATGGGAAGGCGGGTCATACCGCTGTTTTCCGCAAGGAGCAAAGCGTCGTCCAGGCTTTCCACTTCCACCAGGGCCGTGTTGCAGCGGTCGTCTTCGAGATCGATCAGATCGTCGGCCAAATGGCTGGTACAGGCCAGAGGTTCGCTGAACGCAATGTCGTCGCCGAGGAAGAACGCCTCCGTCTCAATGGTAGCGGCGTAACAGTCGGGCTCCTCCGGGATTTCCGGTTCGCCAAACTCCTGCACGACCTCTTTTAAGGCCGCGATATGTTCCGGGGTCGAATCATCATGCCCGCCGACAATGCGCGCGCCGGCCTGCATCAATAAGCGCATCTTTTGCGCAAACGATTCCGGCGTGAGGAGCGTTTCGTCCGAGCTTCGCACATCCGGCTTTGCAATGATGGGAACGGCCGTATGCAGGCGGACTTCCTCGATCAGCGGGAGCATGGGGTCCAGCAGGCAATTCAGCCCGATGGCGTCCACGCCCATGGCCTGTAGGGTGATGACCACCGGGAGCAGGGAGCTCCCAGTCACCGTGTGGCCGCTTTCGTCCACAGCGATCGTGACAAACACCGGCAGGTCGGTCGTCCGCGCCGCGAGCACGGCGGCACGCATGTCGGCCAGGGAGGTCTGCGATTCGATGGCGATGAAATCCACCCCCGCTTTGTCCAAGGCCCGGATCTGCTGGCGGTATAAATCATAGATGTCGTCAAAATCGGCTTCCCCATACGGTGGGACAAACAGGCCGCTGGGACAGACGCTTCCGCCCACCAGGACCCCGCGCGGTTTTGCAACGCTTTGGGTCAAATGGACCAATTCGGCGTTGAGCTCTGCCACGCGCCCTTCCAGGCCGTAGGCGGCGAGCAGCGAGGCGTTCGCCCCAAACGTCGGGGCGAGGACCGCTTGGGAGCCCGCATCGATGTATGCGTTCTGCAACGACCGCAGGGCATCGGGATGCTGCAAAATCCACTGTTCTGCGCCGGAACCGCCGGGGCGGTATATGTCTGCCGGCATACCGGCTGCTTCTAATGCAGTACCGGTGGCGCCGTCCAACAACATAGGTAACGGATAAGGGAAATCTTCCATGGTTTTGTTCTCCTGTAAGGCTTCGTTTGAACCGGAATCACATGGATTCGGGCGCTGAAATCTTCAGCAGGGACAGCACGTTCCGGATGACCGTTGCGGCTGCCTCGCACAGGCAGATGCGCGCGGCGCGGAGGTGATCCTCTTCATCCTTTACGCGGCAGGTATTGTAAAATTTATGGAACAGATTGGCCAGCGTGATGACGTAGCGCGTGATACGAGCGGGGTCATAGTCCTTGGCCGCTGCGACGATCTCATCCGTATAGGCGGAGAGATGGCGGATGAGGTCGATCTCCTCCTGCGTATTCAGAAGGGCGAGCTCCTCATCGGTGCAGGCGCGCGGTTCAATGCCCTCGGCTTTGAGCGCCTTCAAAATGCTGCAAATGCGCGCGTGCGCATACTGCACATAATAGACCGGGTTCTGTGCATCCTGCTGGACCGCAAGGTCGAGGTCAAAATCCATCTGGGAGGTCGCTTCGCGCATGTTGAACAGGAAACGCGCGGCATCCACGGGCACTTCGTCCAGCAGGTCGGCCAGTTGGATGGCTTTGCCGGTGCGCTTGCTCATGCGCACCACTTCCCCATTGCGGACCAACCGCACCAGCTGGATCAAAACAATGTCCAGCTTGCTGCCGTCCAGCCCGACGGCGTCCATGGCGGCCTTCATACGGGCCACATGGCCGTGGTGGTCGGCGCCCCAAACGTCGATGCAGCGGTCAAAGCCGCGCTTGGCGAATTTGTTGCGGTGGTATGCGATGTCTGCGGCAAAATAGGTGGGGTTGCCGTTCTGACGGACCAGCACCTCGTCTTTTTCCGCGCCAAAGGTGGTTGCGCGATACCAAAGCGCGCCCTCCTTGTCGTAGGTCAGGCCCTTGTCTTTCAGAATCTGAATGGTCTCCTCCAGCTCGCCGTCGTTGTGCAGCTTGCTTTCCAAGAACCACTCGTCGTATTGGATGCCGTATTTGGCGAGGTCAGCTTTCATCTTCGCAATGTTGCGCGGCAGTGCAAACTCCACCAGGGCCTTGCGGCGGTCTTCCGGCGCTGCATCCACATAGCGGTCGCCGAATTCCTCCGCAAACTGCGCGGCGCGCTCCTTGATGTCGTCGCCGTGGTAGCCGTCCTCCGGGAATTCCACGGCGTCCTCGCCTTTATAAATCTGCAAATAGCGTGCTTCCAGGGAATTGCCGAATTTTTCGATCTGGTTGCCCGCGTCGTTTACATAGAATTCGCGCCATACGAAGTAACCCGCCGCATCCAGCACAGCCGCTAGGCAGTCGCCAAGGGCGCCGCCGCGCGCGTTGCCCATGTGCATGGGGCCGGTCGGGTTGGCGGAGACAAATTCGACCATGATCTTTTTGCCCTGCCCGTAGTCGCTGCGGCCGTATTCCGTGCCGAGCGCTTCAATATCCTTGAGCACGTCTACATAGAACTGCTTGCTCAGGAAAAAGTTGATGAAGCCGGGTCCTGCGATTTCGAAGCGGTCAAAATAGGTGCCGTCCAGGGACAGGTTGTTTGTGATTGCCTCCGCGATTTTGCGGGGCGCTGCATGGAATGCACGCGCGCTTACCATGGCGGCGTTGGTGGCCCAATCGCCGTGGGCCCGGTCCGCGGGGACCTCAATGGAAAATTCGGGGATATCCGCCTGCGGCAGTTCGCCGTTGGCGCAGGCCTTTTCCATGGCCGAGCGGATGGTATTCCTCAGTTCAGTGGTCGCCTGTTGCACGAGTTTCGACATCTTTATTTTCTGCCTCCTTGATGGTAATCAAAATTTCATTGGAGCTGGACAGGTTGGAATTGATGTCCAGCGTATAGCGCACCTCCAGCTTGCCGCCTTCGTCCGTCAGGTTGGAGTGAAGCTGGCTGGTGAAGATCCCAATCATCATGTTTCCATAGCCGGTGTCGTACTGGCAGAGGTGGCGCTTGCCGTTTTCCAGCACCAGGCGGGTGCTCCCCGCACCGCGCATGAGGGTCACTTTGTCGTTCCCTTCCACCTTGAGCACGGAGGTCACCGGTTTCCCATTGACTTCGCTGTCGTATTCTTTATAGGTAATATATCGGTTTTTCCCTTTTTTTACATAGGAACCGAGCGTGGTCACCTGGACTTCCCCGGTTTCCCCGTCCACCTGTTGGCGGCCTAAGATAGAAATCAGATAATTTTCCTGCATCTTTACATTCCCCCTCGAATGGGTCAATAGCGGTCGATGTCGATCTGGTGGACCTCCTGCCCGATGTCCCGGCCGAGAAAAATGCCCGCGATCTTGGAGAAATCCGCCATTCGGTCGCTCACATAATAGGAACACTGTCCTTTGGAGGTCCGGCCGGAAAGCAGGCCGCTTTCTTCCAGCTGTTTCCTACAGCAAAACGCGGTTTCCCGCCCGCTGTTAATCAGCGTAACCCCCTTGCCCATGATGGAACCGATGATCCGGCTGATGATGGGATAATGGGTACAGCCCATGATGAGGGTATCCACCCCAGCGTCCCGCAGTTCGCCGAGATAGCGCTCCGCCACCAGGCGGGTTACCGGTTCGTCCTCTTCGATAAAGCCGCTTTCCACCAGCGGGACGAAAAGCGGGCAATCGCGGTCAAACACTTGGATCTGTGGGTCGATTTCCGCGAGCACCCGGCGGTAGGAACCGCTGTGGATCGTTGTGGAGGTTCCGATCACGCCGACGCGCTTGTTGTGCGTAGCAAGCGAAGCGGCGAGGGCTGTAGGGTATAGGACGTCGATGATTGGAAGGTCCTGCGGCTTTTTCAGGCGTCCAACAAGGGAGCTGATGGTCCCACAGGCGATGACAATCATTTTCACTTGCTTTTCTTCCAGGAAGTGAATGTCCTGCGCTGCGTATTTTATAAGGGTTTCCTGGCTGCGGGAGCCATAGGGCACACGCCCGGTGTCGCCAAAATAGACGATGTCTTCCTGCGGCATGATCTCCAGAAGCTCCTTGACCGCGGTCAGGCCGCCGAGCCCGGAATCGAATACGCCGATTGGTCGGTTATCCATTGTTATTCCTTATCCCTTCCGGCCTTATTTTTGAAATGCGAGTTGAATCAGCTGCTCCAGCAGCTCCGGGATAGAAACCCCGCACGCCTCCCAGAGCTTAGGGTACATGCTGATGGAGGTAAAGCCCGGCAGGGTATTGAGCTCATTGAGCAGGATTTCGTTCCCGCCGCGCACAAAGAAGTCCACGCGGGCCAGGCCGGTGCAGCCCAGCAGCCGGTAGGCACGCTCCGCAATGTGGCGAAGCTCGTCGGCAACCTCTGGCGCCAGGTGCGCGGGGATATAGAGCTGGGAGGTGCCGTTCTTGTATTTGTCGTCGTAATCGTAGAAGTCGGCGGAGGGGGCGATTTCGCCCACGATGGAGGCCTTCGGGACCTCGTTGCCCATCACCGCGCACTCGACTTCCTGGCCCACGATGCATTCTTCGATGACCACCTTGCTGTCTTCATGTGCAGCCTTGGCGACCGCGGCGTCCAATTCTGCTTCGGATTCCACCTTGCTCACGCCCACCGAGGAACCGGCATTTGCCGGCTTCACAAAGACCGGATAGCCGAGGCGCGCTTCGACCTTGCGCTTGATTTTCCCCACGCCTTCTCCGGCGTAGTTGCATGCGAAGAACCAGAGGTAGTTTGCCTGGTGGATGCGCGCCCCGGTCAACAGGGCGCGGGTGACCGCCTTATCCATGCAGACGGCGGAGGCCAGCGTGCCGCAGCCGACAAAGGGGATGCCGGCCATTTGGAACAGCCCCTGGATGGTTCCGTCCTCGCCGTTTTTGCCGTGCAAAACCGGGAACACAACGTCCACCTTGATAATCTCACAGGCATGGCCGCCGTCGAGGGCAACCAGCCCGCCCACAGAGCGGTCCGGCGAGAGGAACGCAACGCGGTTGCGAGGGTTTTGCTCCCATGCGCCGCTTGCGATGTCGTCCGTATTGCTGTCGGTCAGGAACCAGCGGCCGGCCTTGTCGATGCCAATGAGAATGATTTCATATTTTTCTTTTGGAATGTTATCAATAACGCATTTTGCAGAAAGTCGGGAGACCTCATGCTCCGAGGAACATCCGCCGAAAATCACGGCAATCCTGCGTTTTTCCATACGATATTACCTCCTGATTGTTCGGGGACTCGCGTGTTTCGAATGTGCTTTTGATCACGCGGACCCTTGAATATATATGATAACACACGGCTACCATCTGCGCAATCACTACATTTGCCAACGCCGCAGGCGGCTGAGAAAAATTGCTGGGTATTTCGCCCATAATTCGCCAAGGGAAGCGGTGTAGGAACGATAAATAGTATGGTGACAAAAAAATAAATATGTAGTATAATCAACACAAATACGGATCAGAACAGCCGGAGCATGGAAGGAAAACACCGGCTTTGATAGAGCAGGAGTGATAATTGTTGGATCAGAAGGCATTTGACCTGATTGTAGAGAAGACGGGCGCAGCGCTCACCCCGCAGGGGTTCCAGCGGGACAAGGACGGCGAGAATGAAACCACGGCGCTGTTTGTCGGCGAGAGCGTGGCGTACAGCGTCTTTTTTGACGAAGAGAAGAAGCAGTTTGAGCTGCGGGCCTGCGCAATGACGGACGATGGCCCCGACGAGAAATGGAAGATCCTTTCCCGGTGGCTGTTTGAGCCGGAAGAGCGGCCGCTCGCCGAAGCGGAGAGCATTGCCAACGACTTTGTCGAGACCATCGAGGGCCCCCGCCGCGTGGCTGCCGTGCAGACGGCAAAGCGCAAGGCAAAGGGCGGCGAAAGCAATGCGGACCCGTTGTTCTTCTACAACCGCCTTGTAGGAATTTTCCCGGATCTGCGCGAAGAGATCACAGAGGAACGCTCCTGGTACGGTATGGTGCGCGGCGTGACCTTTGCAAAGGAGCACGTGCTGCCCAAGATCGAATCGCTCCTATCCTCAGGAAGGCCGGAGCAGATCAAGCGCCTTTGCGATATCCTGGGGGATATGTATGCCGCAGGCGACATGGATGTGCGCTCGATCATCACGATCGTATTGCTGAACGGGATACACGATCCGGAAACGGTGGAGCAGAAGATGGTGCCGCAGTTCCGCAAGGAGCTGCAAGAGGCATACCGCGCGGGTAAAAAGTACCGCGGGAAAACGGTGAAACCGGAAAAGAAGAAGAAACAAAAGAAATATTCTGCAGAGACATTGAACGACCTGCGGTAAGGGCGCCTGGTTTTCAGGGCCTTAAAACGGAAACATTGCGCCGTTGGGGACCTACATTTGGAATGTCCCCAGCGGCGCATGCCTTGTTTCAGGCCTGAAATCTCTAGGAAACATGCGGAATTTTCGCAGGTTTTTCGAAAAATCCCTTGACCGCCGGGCGCGGGTATGGTATAGTAATCTTACCTCATGAATTGGGGTTCTTTTTTTGTACCCTTTTTTGAGGGAGGCTGTGGACCTGTAAAAAGTGGGTCCGGGGAGCTGTGCAGCCGCACAGGTCCTTGAAAATTGTTCCGTATAACGGGAGGTGCCGTCATGAGAGTGAAAATCGTATTAGCCTGCACAGAGTGCAAACAGCGCAACTACAACACAATGAAAAACAAGAAGAATGATCCGGACAGACTTGAGATGAACAAGTACTGCCGTTTCTGCAGGAAGCACACGCTTCATAAGGAAACGAAGTAAGCCGGACGGAGGGACAGAAAATGCCAGAGAATACCGAGAAGACCGTCAAAGACACCGAACAGGCTGTTAAAGCTGAAAAGCCGGCAAAGACGGAAAAGTCGGACAAGAAAGAGAACAAAAAAGAAAATGTATTTGTCCGCTTTTTCAAGAACACAGGCAAGTTCCTTCGCGATGTCAAAAACGAGGTCAAAAAAATTGTGTGGCCAACCCCAAAGTCTGTGTTTAAAAACACAGGTGTTGTCCTGGTGACGATCATCGTCGTCGGCCTGGTCATTTTTGGCTTGGACACCGCATTCATGAACCTGCTGGGATTGATTATGAATATCGCCTAAGCAGGAAGCGGAGGAATGGTTATGCCCGAAGAAGGAAAATGGTACGTTGTTCATACCTATTCCGGGTATGAAAACAAAGTGGCATCCAACCTTGAAAAAACGGTTGAGAACCGTCAATTGCAGGATCTGATCCAGGAGATCCGCGTGCCCACGGAAACGGTTACCGAGATCAAGGATAACAAAAAGCGCGATGTGGAACGCAAGATCTTTCCCGGATATGTTCTGGTCAAAATGGTTCTGACGGACGAGTCCTGGTATGTTGTGCGCAATATCCGCGGATGTACCGGATTTGTCGGGCCGTCCTCCAAACCGATCCCGCTCACCAACGAAGAGGTGGCGCGGCTTGGAGTGGAGAAGCGCGAGGTGGAAGTCAACTATGACGTAGGCGATTCCGTCCAGATCGTCGATGGTCCTTTGGAGGGCTTTGTCGGCACCGTGGAGGAAGTCGACCTGGAAAAGAACCGCGTCCGCGTTACGGTGAGTATGTTTGGACGTGAAACGCCGGTGGAGCTGGAGCTCGACCAGGCGGAAACAATGGATTAAGGGCCTTTTCCGGAAGGTCCGGGCGCTGGGCGGCTCCCAGCGCGCTGATAAGATGGTAATATGCGGGGAACCGCTTATTATGAGGGACGAAGTCCCCTGGGGAGCAGGAACAGAAGCTTCCCCTGTGGGAGGAACGGGTGAAACGCCTGTTCCGCCATTTACCACAAATTTTGGAGGTGCAAATAATGGCTCAAAAGGTTACGGGCTTGATTAAGCTCCAGATACCGGCTGGCAAAGCAACGCCGGCGCCGCCTGTTGGACCGGCTCTCGGTCAGCATGGCGTCAACATTATGGCGTTCACAAAGGAATTCAACGAGCGTACAAAGGGAGACGCGGGACTGATTATCCCTGTCGTCATCACGGTCTATGCGGACCGTTCGTTTACGTTTATCACCAAGACGCCGCCTGCGGCTGTTCTCATCAAGAAGGCCTGCGGAATTGAAACCGCATCGGGCGAGCCGAATAAGAAAAAGGTTGCAAAGATTACCCGTGAGCAGGTCAAGAAGATTGCCGAACAGAAAATGCCCGACCTCAACGCTGCTTCCGTCGAATCTGCCATGAGCATGATCGCGGGCACTGCACGCAGCATGGGCATCGAAGTCGTAGATTGATCACCCGGGTGGGAGGAACAAATCCGATTTTACCACTCAATAGGGAGGAAAACCAATGAAACACGGTAAAAAATATGTCGACAGCGCAAAGCTGATCGACCGTTCTAAGTTCTATGATACGAACGAAGCGCTGGAACTCTGCGTAAAGACTTCCACCGCGAAGTTCGACGAGACGGTGGAAGTCCATGTCAAACTGGGCGTTGACAGCCGTCATGCGGACCAGCAGGTCCGCGGCGCCATCGTTCTGCCGAACGGCACTGGTAAAAGCGTGCGCGTTCTGGCAATCTGCAAGGGCGACGCTGCAAAGGACGCGGAAGCGGCTGGCGCAGAGTTTGTCGGTGCAGAAGAGATGGTGCAGAAGATCCAGAGCGAGAACTGGATGGATTTTGACGTGCTGATCACGACTCCGGATATGATGGGTCTGGTTGGCCGCCTCGGTAAGATCCTCGGTCCCCGCGGCTTGATGCCGAACCCGAAGGCTGGTACGGTTACCCGCGAAATCGGCAAGGCAATCGCAGACGCAAAGGCCGGTAAGATCGAATACCGCCTCGATAAGACCAACATCATCCACTGCGTCATTGGTAAGGTCTCCTTCGGCGCTCAGAAGCTGGAAGAGAACTTCGATGCACTCATCGGCGCCATCATCAAGGCGAAGCCGGCTGCTGCAAAGGGCCAGTATATCCGTTCCTGTGTGGTCGCTACCACGATGGGCCCGGGCGTCAAGATGAACCCGAACAAAGTTGGCGCTGGTGCTTGACAAGGGCGATTCCCTGTGTTAAGATAAATACTGCTTTCCCGCAATTTGGAAAGCGAATTCGTTGCTGTCCTTTATTCAAAGACAGCAGGCGCATTGCGTAATGGGGTTTCCCAGCCTGCCGAGGATAGAGCTACAGAACATGTTTTGCTGGCTTGTACAGCGTAAAAATGTGTTTTATGCCCTTCCCGGTTTGGGAAGGGCTTTTTCTTTGCTCCGTCCCCATGGGAATGTAATTTTGGTTACGGAGGTGAATCCATTTGCCAAGCGAGAAGGTATTGGAACAAAAGAAGCAAATCGTTGCGGAACTTTCCGAGAGCCTGAAGAACTCCTGCATCGGCGTGATCGTCAATTATAAGGGCATCACTGTTGCGGAGGATACAAAGCTTCGTAAGCAGCTGCGTGAGACCGGCGAGTACAAGGTTGTCAAGAACACGTTGTTGAAGCTGGCCTTGAAGGATGCTGGGATTGAAGGTCTGGACTCCGTCCTGGAGGGCACGACTGCAATTGCTCTCAGCAAAGATGACTACACCGGCAGCGCAAAAGCTCTGTGCGATTTTGCCGATAAGAGCAAGACGTTTGAAATCAAGGCTGGTTTCGTAGACGGAAAGGTCATCGATGTAGAGGCAGTTAAGAGCCTTGCAAAGCTCCCGTCCAAGGAAGTCTTGGTCGCACAGGCTTTGTCCGGCTTGAATGCGCCGATCACCGGCTTCGTCACGGTCTTGAATGGCACGATGAAGGGCCTGGTTGTCGCATTGAATGCCATCGCAGAGAAACAGGCTGCGAATGCATAATCGTTTTTATTTGTCCAGCGCCGCAGGCGCACAAAATTTAAATTGAAAAATGTGGAGGTATTATCATGTCTGATAAAGTTGTTAAGCTGATTGAAGATGTTAAGGCACTCACCGTTCTGGAGCTCTCCGAGCTCGTTAAGGCTCTCGAAGAGGAGTTCGGCGTTTCCGCTGCTGCTCCGGTTGCTGTTGCTGCTGCTCCGGTTGCGGGCGCTGCTCCGGCTGCTGAAGAGAAGACCGAGTTTGACGTCGTGCTGAAGAGCGCTGGCGGCAACAAGATCGCGGTCATCAAGGTTGTCCGCGAGATCACCGGCCTGGGCCTGAAGGAAGCGAAGGAAGTTGTTGACAACGCACCGAAGGCTGTTAAGGAAGGCGTTTCCAAGGACGATGCGGACGCAATCAGCAAGAAGCTGACCGAGGCTGGCGCAGAAGTCGAAGTAAAGTAATTTCTTTTTCACAAGAAGAAAACCTGTCTGTGGATTAACTCCACAGACAGGTTTTTTGTTGCAAAAAAATCCCCGGCTTTGCCGGGGATTTGGCTATGAGGGAACTTTCCCAGACGAATCCCCTCCTTTAAAGAGGTATTCTGCCGCAGTTCTGTAAAATTCCCATTTTCAATTAGGGGACAGGTTTTAGAACGCAAGAATAATGTTGAGGAATACCCAAATGATCTCGACAACAAAGCCGACGATTGTGCCGATAAGGTTACAGATAAATGCATTCTTGAGTTTCTTTTCCTGTGCTTCCGCCGTCATTTCGTTCTTGGAAGTGACCGTGAAAACCAGGCCAACGATGCCCAATGGCAGGCAGCAGCAAACCAAATTGACGATGGACCAGACCAACAGGCCAGTATAATTTTTGGGGTTGCCATTGTTCGGGACCGCCGGATAGGGGGTATAGACAGGCGGCTGCTGGGAAGGCTGCGCATTGTATCCCTGAGGCGGGGTATTGCTATTTGGCTGCTGGGAATCCGAGGGCGCTTTTACATAGGGTTCTGTTTGGGCTGTATTCTCAACGGTGTCGGGCTGTTTCCCCAGGTCATACGAGCACGTCGGGCAGAATTTTACGCCTTCCGGCAATGGGCTGCCACATTTTGGACAATTCTTCATGTTCTTTTCCTCCTGCTAAAAATATAAAAGATTCTTATACTGGATAGGGAACCTACTAAGCGAAAAATAGAGTCAGATCCAACAATCGTGTGGGGTACCATCGAGACGATTGGGATATTTCCGCCTTTGGGTACTATCTTAAGGTGAAAAAATAGGATATCCGGATGTCTGCGGCAGCCAATCTGCTTCCCTTTTAAAAAGCTTTTCGGTTATCCATATATGTACTGTAGTTCTGTCAGAGAATCGAACACCGGTATACCCTGTATCGATTTCTTCCACATGGAGGGGAGATCCCGCGCTTTTTCGGAGACGATTATCAAGGCGCCAACCAGGAAAAAGGAAACACAGGAATGTTTCGCAGAATCCAGAAGAGAATGATCAACAGCATAACGCTATTGTACACCGATAGGCGAATACGAAAAAACGGCAGTGGGTCCTTTTGAAAGACAAAATGGATGTATTGCTTTACCAGATAATACACGATAAAAGGGAAAACCAGCAAGAAGAAGGCATTATAGTGGAGGGCCGCAAGGATGTCCCCATGAATCAGCGAGGACAATGCGCGTCCAGCCCCACAGCCTGGGCAGTAAAGGCCCGTCAACTGGTAGAACACGCAAACAAACGGGCTTCCATAATGATAAAGATAGAATAGGCCTCCCAAGGCCGCCAAGGGAGCGCCAATTCCTACAAGCGCCCGCAAGCAACGGGAACGACTTGGCTTCATAGACCATGCTCCCTTAAACAATTTGTTCACAATTAATATAGCATTTTTACTCAAAAATGTCAAATATATCTCGGAGATTTAAGAGTAAAATAGTTATTATTGACTATTTTAAAGGTTTCTAGCAAATACATATGCATTACATACGGCGATATTTCTTAATTTTGCGGAGATTCTTTTTCTTACGGTTATAAATCAATGCAAGGACCACATAGATGAGAAGTAGGAAGAGAATGATGCCGGCGATCACGAGGAACCAAGTGGAGGTAAAGATCGACTTAACGGTATCCGCAGAATGCAACAGCTCGCTGCGCTCCACTGACTCCGCTGCCACCAGATCGACCGTGGCGAGATCCTGTCCCGCGTAGCTCAAGGTCGCTGTGCCGATTTTCTGCCCCTTCTTGACGGGGGCTTCAATTTCCTCAGGGACATTTTTGGTCAGGATGATGCTGGATACGTCTACGCTGTCCGGCATAATGGTGGAATAGTTTTTGGCAGGCACCAGCAACAGCTTATCCTTGTTCCAGGCGTATTTCAGGTCGATTTCCCCGACCGCGTCTTCGCTGTTTAAAACATCCTTCATGCTGAGGCTGTTAAACGCCCATTCGTATAAATTCTTGGAATCGATCATCTCACCGCGGGTCGAGATTTTATTGCCGTTTTCATCCACACTGGGCGAGCCCAAGGCAACACACATATAGCTATAACCGCCCCTCGTCGCGGTGGAGACCAGGCAATACCCCGCCTGGTCATGCGAGCCGGTTTTGATGCCGCGTGCATAGCGGTAATAGAGGTCTGGGTCCAGGTTTGGATCGATCAGGCGGTTGGTGGTCACCAGCGTGCGCTCTTGCCCGGCCTCCGGGCCGCCGACCGGGGTATAGGTATAGCGGGTCTGGTCACAGATGTCCGTAAAATGCGGCAGGGACATCGCGTATTTGGTAATGAGATAGAGATCGTGCGCGGTAGTATAGTGTTCGTCGTCATGCAGCCCATGCGGGTTGGTGAAATGGGTGTCCTGGCAGCCAAGCTCCTGTGCCTTTTGGTTCATCAGCTCAACAAAGGCGGCAACGTTGCCGTTGCTCACGTAATCCGCCAACACCAGGGCAGCGTCATTTCCGGAAGGGACCATCATGCAATTGAGCAGCTGCATCACCGTAAGGACATCGCCTTCCTTAATCCCGGAAAGGGAGCTTCCCGTGCCCAGCAGTTGGTCGACGACCTCCTTGGTCACGGTAACTTGGGTGTTGTCGAGATCCTGGATTTGCTCACTGACGATGATAAAGGTCATGATCTTGGTGGTAGAAGCAGGCTCCCGCCGGGCTGTGGCATTTTTTTGGTAGACGATCGTATCCGTATCCAGGTTCACCAGCTCGATAGCAGCCGAATAGGTTTCAAAATCAATATTAAAGGTAGCGGCGCTCGCCTGGGCTGCTGGAAGCATAGAGCACAGCACCAAAAAGAAACACAGAATGGGAAAGAGCTTTTTTTTCATGGAACTTTTGCCTCCAATGTGATATGATAATAAAATATATAGCATCGTTGTGCAGCGCACATGCATCATCGATTGCATAAAATAGCCTTATAAAAAAGTATACCAGCTATTGGGCAAAAGATAAAGGCTGATCAAAAAATCTTTACAATTGGCAATTTGACAGAGGACAAAGGAGGGAAGCTCTTTGCTTTATATTACCGGAAATATGCATGGGGAGATGGCCCGGTTTGAGGATTCCCGGATACGCAAGTTGAAAAAAGGCGATACGCTGATTGTCTGCGGCGATTTCGGCTTTCTTTGGGACGGCGGGGCGAAAGAGGAAAAGAACCTGAAAAAGCTTGGCAGTAAGAAGTATCAGATTTTGTTTGTGGACGGGACGCACGAGAATTTTGACCTGTTGGAAAAATATCCCATCACAGATTGGAACGGCGGGAAAGTACAGCAAATCAGCGGGAACTTGTACCACCTGATGCGCGGCCAGGTCTACGAGCTGGAAGGCAAGAAGATCTTTACCTTTGGCGGCGGGGAGAGCACGGAAAAGCAGATGTACATAGAGGCGGGAAAATGGTGGGAACAGGAGATGCCCGGCCTGGAGGAAATGCGCACAGCGGTGGATAACCTGCGCGCCAACCAGTTTCAGGTGGACTACATCCTCACGCATGAACCTGCCCCCGGGATGCCGGCGCACAAGGTCAACCCAAAGGACACCACCAACCAGCTGGATGCCTTCTTCGACGAGCTGGTCAAGCGTGTCCAGTACGACAAGTGGTTCTTCGGTTCGCTCCATATCGACCGCAAGATTACGGCGAAAACCTATGCGGTGTTCAACGAGGTCGTACCGCTATGAGGATTCTGCATACGTCCGACTGGCATTTGGGAAAGATGCTCTTTGGGCGCTCCCTCTTAGAGGATCAGACATATTTTGTCGACCGGGTGTTCCTGCCCCTTGTGGAGCGGGAACACCCCGATTTGATTCTGCTGGCGGGCGATGTCTTTGACCGGCCCATTGCGCCGGTGGAGGCGATCCAGCTGTTTGACCATTTTATCGAGGAGACCCACAGGCTGGGAGTACCGCTTGCGGTCATCAGCGGCAATCACGATGGCGCCGACCGCATGGCGCTGGGGGCGCCTCTGCTGCGCGAGAACGGGGTGGCCATCGCCACAAAGCTGGAAGATGCCTTTCAGCCGGTTTTGCTTTCCGAGCGCGTACATTGCTATTTATTGCCCTACTTCGAGCCCGCCCAGGCGCGGCAGGTGCTGGGAGTGGACGTGCGGGGGTTCCAGGAGGCCTACCGTGCCGTATTAGACCGGGTGCGGGAGCGCTTTGTCCCTGGCGCGGTCAATGTGCTCGCCGCACACTGCTTTGTGATGGGCGGGGAGACCTCTGCCTCGGAAAGCCCTACTTTTGTCGGGGGAAGCTCCGAGGTCAGCCCCGCATGTTTCGAGGGCTTTTCCTATGTGGCCCTGGGCCATCTTCACCGGGCGCAGAAGGCGGGGCCAAATGGCCGCTATGCCGGTTCCCCGCTCAAGTACTCTTTTGACGAGGCGCATCACCGAAAGTCGGTGACGATGGTCACATTCGAGGAGGAGCAGGTCAAAAGCGAAGCCATCCCTGTGGAGCCATTGCGCGACCTGCGGACCCTTTCCGGTACAATGGAGGAGCTTTTGGAGCTGGGAAAACGGGCATCCAGCGAGGATTATCTCTATGTAGAATTACTGGACGACTCCCCGGTGTACATGCCCATGGATCGTCTGCGCCCCTATTTTCCCAACCTTTTGGGGATCAATTCGCAATGGCTTTCCCGCGCGGGGGCCGGGGAAAGCGCCGGGCTGCGGGAGCAATTGCTGCACCATAGGACGGACGATGCCTCCATTTTTGAAGCGTTCCTCAAGCAAATCTGTGGCTTGGACCCCGATGCGGCAGATCGGAACCTGTTTTTGCAGGCAATGCGCGGGGAGGGGGAGGAAACATGAAACCAATCTCTGTGACCATGCAGGCGTTTGGCTCCTATTTGAAGCAGACAACCGTGGATTTCCGCGCGCTGGGGGACAATCCCATCTTTTTGATTACCGGGGCGACCGGCGGGGGAAAGACCACCATCCTGGACGCCATGTGTTTTGCCCTCTACTGCAAAGCGACCGGCGGACGGCGCAGCTGGGGCAGCATGCGCTGCGCCGCAGCTCCGAAGGGCGCGGAAACCATGGTCGATTTTATCTTCCAGTTGGCGGGCACGACGTACCGTTTTACGCGCTCGCAATCCCAATACGCCGCGCGTGGAACCGGCGCGCTCAAGACAAAGGAGACGCACGCCTGCTACCGGATGGAGGGCGGCGAATGGGAGCTTCTGCTTTCCGGTGCGGAGTCCCGCGTCCGGGAGAAGGCGGAGGAAATCTTGGGCCTCACCTGCGAGCAGTTTTCCCAGGTCATTGTGTTGCCGCAGGGGGATTTTTTAAAGCTGCTCCTGTCCAGTTCGCGCGATAAAGCGCAGATGTTCCAAACGCTCTTTGCAACGGGGCGCTGGGAGCGTGCGGCGCGCAATTTGAAGGAGATGGCCGCCGTGCTTGGCAAACAGGCGGGCGAGCTCGAGGCGGCAAAGCGCTCCATTTTGGAACGGGAAGGAGTAGGGACCCTTCCACTCCTTGAAGAGAAGGAGGCCGCCCTGCGCGAACAGTTGGTTCAGGCCAAGGCGGCGCAGGAGGCCGCGGAAAAGGCATTCCAAAACGAAAATGCAGCTTTGCGGGCGGCAGAGGCACTTTCTGAGCGCTTTGCTGCCTTGGAGCAGCAGCAGACCCAGCGCAAGATATTGGAACAAAAGCAGGAAGAAATGGAAGCGAATCGCCGCCGTTTGGCCCAGGCCCGCCGTGCCGCGGGGGTATACCCCTATTTCACAGCGCATCAGGCGGCGCAGAAGGAGTTGCTCACAAAACGGCAAGCACATGCGGCGGCGCAACAGAATCTGGTAAAAGCGGAGGCCGAATGCAAGGCGGCCCAGGCGCAGCTTCCCTTGGCGGAGCGCTACCGTTCCCAATTGCCGGAGCTGGCAAAGGAAGAGGAGCGCTTGCGCAACCTGCGGGAGCATGCGCTCAAGTGGCAGGCGCTTCAAAAACAGCGGACGGAACATGCGAAGCGGATGGCTTTGTTGGAAAAGCAGCGGGCAGAGGCGCAGGCGCGTTTGGAAACGGCGGACCGCCAGCTGGCCGATGGGAATGCATACATAGAGAACGCACAAAAGCAAATTTCCCTGCTGCCGCGCCTGCTGGAACAGGTACAGCAATTGATGGATCAGGACGCTGCAGCGGCTCTGGCCGTACACTTGGAGGAAGGGGAACCTTGCCCGGTCTGTGGGGCTGTGCATCATCCCCACCCGGCACAGCCGAGCAAGCGGCTGCAAGAGGCCCAGGACGCACTCAAACGGGCGCGCAAAGCGGCGGACATGCTGGAAAGCGCGCAAAAACGGCTCCAGCAGCGCCGGGAACAGCGCGAACAGGCGAAGGAAGATCTTTCCCAGTCCAACGAAAAGATCGCTTCCCTGCGCAGCGAGCAGCAAGCACAGGCATCCGCAGAGCGCGAGGTGTTGGACAAACTGGGCGAGCTGCGGGAATTGCCTGCGATCGATCAACGGCTGACGGAGGTGCGTTTGCAGGAAAAGAAAAACACCGATGCAGCGGGCAAAATCGAAGGGCGTGCGAACGCGGCGCAGCGGGCCGCGGCAACGGCAAAAGCCGTATGCGACAGCGCTGCACAGGCGCATCGGGAGGCGCAAGCAGCGGAGAACGCCGCAGCGCGGAGGCTGCAACAGGCGCTGGAGGAATCCGGCTTCGAACAGCAGGTGGACTATGCCTCCCTCTTGCTTTCCCCGGAGCGGATGGAATCCCTGGAACACACCATACAAGCCTACGCCGCCGCCGTAGCAAGCGCCGACCAGCAGATCAGCCGCTTGCAGAGGGAACTGTCGGGTAAGGAACAGCCGGATCTCAATGCCCAGCGGAAAAGGCAAGCGCAGGCGCAGGAGGCCGCCGCCCAGGCCGCCCAGGCCGTCGGGAAGCTGGAGCAAACGGCTCTTGCGGCAAAGGAATCGCTGGGGCGCCTGCGCAAGTTGGAGGAAAAAGGGAAAAAGTTGGAGGAGGAATATGGGCGCACCAACCGTCTGGCAGCGCTCCTGTCGGGCAAAAATGCATGTAAAGTCCCGCTGCATCAGTTCGTCTTGGGCGTGATGCTGGACGACATCCTCTCTTCGGCCAACCAGTTCTTTGCCACATTGAGCTCTGGAAGGTACAGCCTCAGCCGTGTGGTAGGAACGACCAGCGGAAATGCTTTGGGCGGATTGGACCTGGAGGTCATCGACGCCTATACCGGTGGGGCGCGCGCGGTGGAGACGCTCTCCGGCGGGGAGCTGTTTCTCGCTTCCCTGTCGCTGGCCTTTGGCCTCTCCGACGTGGTGCAGAGCTACTCCGGCGGGGTCCATTTGGATTCCCTGTTCATCGACGAGGGCTTCGGTTCGCTGGATCAGGAGACGCTGGACACCGCGATGAAGGCGTTGGCGCAATTGCAGCACATGGGGCGTACCATCGGGATCATCTCCCATGTCAGCGAGCTCAAAAACCGCATCGCAGCGCAGATTATTGTTGGGAAAGACCGGGACGGCGGCAGTACGGTCCGGATTCGAACCGCATAAGTTTGTTTATAGCAACAGAAAATCCCCAGGAGTCCTGATGGATGGATCCCTGGGGATTGCGTTTTCATGGATAAAAACTGCGGGAATGGCCGATGGAAGCGCAATGGAGTTCGCTTAACCGCCTACCAGCGTCTGGAAGAGTTGGTTGACCTCCGCACGCAAGCCGCGATGTTCCGGCTGCTCCAATGCGAAATCCTGTGTCAAAATCGTGTGGGCTGCCTGCTGCGCCTGTTTTAAGATCTCCATGTCCTGCGCCATATCTGCAATTTTCAGGTCGGGCAAGCCGTGTTGCCGGGAACCGAAGAAATCGCCCGGGCCGCGCAGACGGAGGTCTTCATCGGCGATCTCAAATCCATTGGAGGTGCGGCACATCACCTGTAAGCGCGTGAGGGCCTCTTCATTTTGCGCGTCGGAGAGTAAAATACAGGTCGAACGGTGGGTACCGCGCCCGACGCGCCCGCGGAGCTGATGCAATTGCGACAGGCCATACCGTTCGGCGTTCTCGATCAGCATCACGACCGCATTCGGCACATCCACGCCCACCTCCACCACCGTGGTGGAAACCAGAATGTCCAACTGTCCAGCGGCGAAATCCGTCATCACCGCTTCCTTTTCCTTGGCCTTCATACGGCCGTGCAGTATGCCAATGCGGTTGCCGGGCATCCATTCCGTGCGCAGCCTTTCCGCATACTGCGTAACCGCTGCCATGTCGTTTTCGCCCTCTTCGATGGTGGGGCAGATGATGTAGCATTGCAACCCCTGATCGATGTGCTTCTGCATATAGCGGAAAGCGCGCATGCGTTTGGAACTGTCAATGGCATAGGTTTCGATCTTCTGGCGGCCGGGAGGAAGTTCATCCAGGACTGAGAGATCGAGATCGCCGTAGATCATCAGTGCAAGCGTGCGGGGGATGGGGGTTGCGCTCATGACCAGCAGATGGGGATTATTCCCCTTGGAGGAAAGCGTTGCGCGCTGCGCCACGCCGAAGCGGTGTTGTTCGTCCGTGACGACAAGGCCCAAGTTTTGGAATGCAACGCCCTCGGAGAGCAACGCGTGCGTGCCGATTACCAGGCGGATCTCGCCGGATTGGAGCTGTTCCGCCAGCTTTTTCTTTTTGCCAGCGGCTAGGGAACCGGTTAACAGCGCAATGGGGATGCCGGTTGGCGCGAGAATGGCGGAGAGGGTCGCATAGTGCTGCCGCGCGAGGATTTCCGTGGGCGCCATCAGCGCGGCCTGCATGCCATTTTCGATCACATTGTAGCACAGCGCAGCGGCCACGGCGGTCTTGCCGGAGCCCACGTCCCCCTGAACCAGACGGTTCATGGGGCTGCCCCCCATCATGTCCGTCATTGCCTCCCGTACAGCGCGTTTTTGCGCATTTGTGGGTGTGAAGGGCAGGAGGCGGTAGAATTCTTCGGTGCAGTCCTTTGTCAAGCGCAGGGGGCTTTCTCCGCGTTTCCGGCTTTTCATGCGCAGAAGCCCCAATTGAAGCACCAGCAGTTCCTCAAAGATCATACGGCGGCGTGCGCTTCGAAGGCCGTCCATCGTGCGGGGGAAGTGGACCGTCTCCAAGGCATCCCGGAGCGGCCAAAGCTGTTGCTGCCTTCGCAGCGGTTCCGGGATGGGGTCGCGCAGATCCCGCGGGAGGAGCAAAAACGCATTTTTGACAGCGTTGGCGATCATTCGGGAACTGAGCCCCTGCGTCTGCCGGTAGATGGGGATGATCGCGGGGCAGCTCGCTTCTGGATAGAATTCCGGGGACAGCATTTCGCGTTTCAAAAAATTCGCGGATACCTTCCCATAAAATAGATACGATTCTCCCTCGATCAAGCGGTCTTTGACGTAAGGATTGTTAAAGAATGTGATTTCCAGATCGCTTTCTCCATCGGTCACCCGGCATTTACAAAGAAGCATCCCGCCGCGGACCCGTGTTTCCGTGGGCGGGCGGTACAGCGTTGCCCGTATGGCACAGGGCTCGTTTAGCGGAGCTTGCCGGATGGGATAGGGGGCGGTCATATCTTGATAGGCGCGCGGATAGAGGCGCAGCAAAGCGCCTACGCTGGGAGCGCCGATTCTTTCAAACAGCTTGGCGCGCTTTGGCCCCACACCCTTCAATTCTTGAATCGGCATAGAAAACAAAGACATGCTTTCCACCTTCCTTACCATCCTAGAATCAACAAAAGCCGGATTTCTCCGGCTTTTGAAACACACATATTCTTTATGAATTCGTAAATCTGGCGTTTTCAGCATCCCGGGAGCGGGTGCTTTCTGTCCGGCGAACACAGGACTTCTTTTGAGCAGTAAGGTACGCGCCGGCCATGTTTGCCTCCAAGCGCAGCAATGAGAGATGGTTAAACGCAGAAAGAAACCACCGGTTCATGCATTAGATGGCTTTGAATTTTCGGCCCTCCGGGAGCGGGTGCTTTCTGTCCGGCGAACACAGGGGTTCTTTTCAGCAACAAGGCACGCGCCGGCTGTCTGCCTCCAAGCGCAGCAATAGGAGATGGTTAAACACAGGAAGAAACCACCGATTCATGCATTAGATGGCTTTGAATTTTCGGCCCTCCGGGAGCGGGCGCTTTCTGTCCGGCGAACACCGGGCTCCTTTTCAGCAGCAAGATACGCGCCGGCTGTTTGCCTCCAAGCTCAGCAGTGGGAGATGGTTAAACGCAGAAAGAAACCACCGGTTCATGCATTAGATGGCTTTGAATTTTCGGCCCTCCGGGAGCGGGTACTTTCTGTCCGGCGAACACAGGGGTTCTTTCCAGCAGCAAGGTACGCGCCGGCTGTCTGCCTCCAAGCTCAGCTTGGTTATTCGACGGAGATGATGAAGTAATAGACGGGCTGGCCGCCGTTAACCAAAGTGACCTCGATGTCGTTGCTGATTTTGGACTTGATCCGGTTATATGCATCGTTTGCCTGGGCTTCTGTGATCTCCTCACCATAGATGATGGTGATAAAGGACGTGCTGCGGTTCACCATGGAGCGGGTCAATTTGCTGCATGTGTGGATGATGTCCTTCTCCACCAGTTCCATTTTGCCGTTGCGCAGGCCGAGGATGTCTCCCTCGTGAATCTTATGCCCGTTATATTCCGAATCGCGCGCCGCGAACGTTACGGTTCCAGTTGCCACGTTTCCAGCGGCTTCCATCATGGTAACGGCGTTTTGCTCTGTGGAAACGTCCGGGTCATAGGCCAGCATCGCAGAAAGCCCCTGCGGGATGGTGCGCGTCGGAAGGACGATCACCTTGCGGTCCTTCACAAGCGGTACCGTCTGCTCTGCCGCCATAATGATGTTCTTATTGTTCGGAAGAACCATGACGGTCTTTGCCGGGGTCGCCAGCACCGCTTCCAGAATGTCGTTCGTGCTGGGATTCATCGTCTGGCCGCCGCTCACCACGTGGGTGCAGCCCAGATCGGTGAAGAGCGTCTTGAGGCCTTCGCCCACTGCAACGGATACAAATCCGATTTCCTCCGTGGGTTCCGCCGGGGATAGCGGTTCCTTTTCCGCAGCCGCTTTTGCTTTTGCCGCTTCGTTGGCTTCCGCCGCCTTGCGGTGCTGCTCTTTCATATTCTCGATCTTAACGGTAAGAAGCTGGCCAAATACAAGCGCCGCTTGAAGCGCATTGCCGGGCTCTTCCGTATGCACATGCACTTTGATGATCTCTTCATCGTCCACAACAACTACACAGTCGCCGATCCCTTCCAGATACTGGCGAAGCTCCTGCGGATCTTTTTCGCAATCCGGGTCGCGTCCCACAATAAATTCGGTGCAATAGGTGAAATGGATCTCCTGATCGAATTCCGCCGCAGCATTGCGGAAAAATTCGTCTGCACTCAAGTTGGAAACGTCCGCCGGGGCTTCGTTCACGATTATTTTGTGATCTTTAAAGACGGACATCATACCGTCAAAGATGTGGCACAAACCCTTGCCGCCGGCATCCACCACGCCGGCCTTCTTCAAGACGGGCAGCAGCTCCGGTGTTTCCTCCAATGCTTCGGCAGCTCCCTTGCAGATGGCACTCCACACATAGACCGGGTCGTTGTCGATCTCGGCGGCCGCTTTGCCTTTTTCATAGGCTACACGGGAAACCGTCAGAATGGTCCCCTCGGTCGGCTTCATAACGGCTTTGTAGGCAGCTTCCACACCGATACCAAGCGCATTTGCCAGTTCTGTGCCATCGATTTCTTCGCAGCCCTCTATCCCTTTTGAAAAACCGCGGAACAGGAGGGAGAGGATTACGCCGGAATTCCCTCTGGCCCCACGCAAAAGGGCGGAAGCCGCTTTGTGCGCAATTTCGCCAATGCCACCCTGTGCATTTTCCAAATCCCGCGCGGCGGCGCCCATCGTCATGCTCATATTCGTCCCGGTATCGCCGTCCGGGACAGGAAAAATATTTAACTCGTCTACAGAGGTTTTATGCTTTGCAATATTGTTGGCGCCAGAAATGATGGCATCCCGCAATTCGGTTCCATTGATCACTTCGAACACTCCCTCGGTAATATTTTTATAGCCACGGCTGTGTTTCTTTGCTTAATTTTCTACTCGTTACTTTAGGGATTTTATTGCATATTATACCATATTCCCCACTGGGATTCAATCGATATTATTGCCATAAAAAAGCGAAGATAGGCGAACAAGCGGATAGAACCCGCAAAAAAGGGTCCCGCACGGAAGACCAGCCGCATATCTCTGGCAGGTCGGCCCGCGCGGGAACCCTTTTTTCATCATCTTTGCTCCACAATTAAGCGGATAGCCGTGCGTTCTTCGCCATCGATTACAACACTGGCGAACGCCGGGATACATACGAGATCGATCCCGGCAGGGGCGAGATATCCGCGGGCAATGGCAACCGCTTTAATCGCCTGATTTGCAGCGCCTGCACCCACGGCTTGCAGTTCTGCGCTTCCAGACTCACGGATGACTCCGGCGATTGCGCCGGCCACTGCGTTCGGTGCGGACTTTGACGACACTTTTAAAGGTTCCATAAAGCCATCCCTCCAACGTCCCTTGTATTGGAAATTTACGAAACCATCGCAGGTTTTTCCCCCTTTATGATAAAACATTTTGTACAAAGTTTCAAGCGGAAAAGAGGAATAACTAGCAATTCTTTTTGCGATTTCCAGTATTTATTCGATTAGAAGGCGTTCTATTGCCGTGGTTTTGCCCGTTTTTTCGTCAATTGTAAAAAGAACGCACCCCATTTGACAAGCGCCATCTGCAAGATCGAAACGCACCGGCATCTTTGTGCGCATTTTTTGGATGACAAGCTCCGGCTTCACGCCGAGCACGGAACGCTTCGGTCCGGTCATCCCCAGGTCGGAGATATAGCCGGTGCCGTTGTCTAAAATACCTTCGTCTGCTGTTTGGACGTGCGTATGCGTGCCAAAGACAGCGGAGACGCGCCCGTCCAGATAATAGGCGAGGGAGCGCTTCTCCCCAGTGGCTTCCGCGTGCATATCGACCAGCGTGATCTTTGGGACTCCTTCCGCAAGGATGCGGTCCGCAACGTCGAAAGGAGAATCCATGCTTTCCATGTAGACGACCCCCATCAGGTTGAGGACGCCCACTTGGATGCGCCCCATATCCACAACACAGAAACCACGGCCAGGAGCAAGGGAAGGGAAATTGGCCGGGCGCAGGAGCGTCTCACAGGAATCAAAGAGTTCATAGGATTCCTTGCGGCGGAAGGTGTGGTTCCCAGCGGTAATCACATCCACGCCGCTGTCAAACAGAAAGCGGGCGGAGGTGGGCGTAATCCCGTTCCCATCGGCGGAGTTTTCTCCGTTTGCAATGACGAGGTCCACCCCCTTAACCTTTTTCAGTTGGGGCAAATGTGCCCGTAAAAATTTGCAGCCGATGCTGCCCACAACATCGCCAATCGCGAGAATATTCATAGCAGTTGCCTCCCAGAGTGGTTCTTTGTTCAGATTTTTGGTTCATCGAAGGAAAAATACTAATAGAGCACATGGAATGCGGATTCCGATGGCTTTTCAGCGACCGACCGCATTTCGATGTGGTCGATGAAGCTGTATCCATTTCCGCGGCGGATCCCAGCGGAAAAGGCCGCCACCGCCTCGTCCGGCCCCTGCGCCTCCAATTCGACAGCGCCGTCGGCCCGATTGCGGACCCAACCGGTCAGGCCGTTTTTCTTGGCGTTTTGCAGGCATGTCCAACGGAACCCTACGCCCTGTACGCGCCCGTGGACGACCATCCTATAGCGCGGCATTTGAAAGCCTCCTCCTTTGGTATGAAAAGAGCGGGCATTGCTGCCCGCCCTTGGAATTCTTATTTTGCGTATTCAATCGCGCGGCTTTCACGAATAATGTTGACCTTAATCTGGCCTGGATATTCGAGGTCGCTCTCAATCTTTTTACAGATATCCCGCGCAAGTAGGACCATTTTATCGTCGGAGATGACATCCGGCTTCACCATGATGCGGATCTCGCGGCCTGCCTGGATCGCATAGCAGCGCTCGACCCCTTCGAAGGAAGAAGCCACCTCTTCCAGTTTCTCCAGACGTTTGATGTAATTTTCCAGATTTTCACGCCGCGCGCCCGGCCTTGCGGCGGAAATGGCATCCGCGGCCTGTACAATGCAGGCAATGACCGTCTTGGCCTCCACATCGCCGTGGTGTGCTTGAATTGCGTGGATAACCGTCTCGCTCTCTTTATATTTGCGCGCCACATCGACGCCGATGTCCACATGGGAACCCTCGATTTCGTGGTCGAGCGCCTTGCCGATGTCGTGCAACAGACCGGCGCGGCGTGCGATTGTGGGATCAAGCCCCAACTCCGAGGCAATCACGCCGGAGAGGTAGGCGACCTCCAAGGAGTGGTTCAGGACATTCTGGCCATAGCTGGTGCGGTAGCGCAGACGGCCGAGCAATTTGACCAACTCGGGATGGATGCCATTGACGCCGGCTTCGATGACCGCGCGCTCGCCCTCCTGTTTGATCGTGGCGTCCACCTCGCGGCGCGCCTTCTCGATCATCTCTTCGATGCGCGCCGGATGGATACGGCCGTCCGCAATGAGCTTTTCCAGTGCGATACGCGCCACTTCGCGGCGCACCGGCTCAAAGCTGGAGAGCGTGATGGCCTCCGGCGTATCGTCGATGATGAGGTCGACGCCGGTCAGGGTTTCGATGGCCCGGATATTGCGGCCCTCGCGACCGATGATGCGGCCCTTCATCTCATCGTTGGGCAGCGGCACCACCGAAATGGTGGCTTCGGCCACATGGTCGGCGGCACAGCGCTGAATCGCCATGGAGATGATCTCGCGGGCGGACGCCTCTGCATCCTCGCGTGTCTGCTGTTCAAACTCCATGAGTTTGACCGCCTTCTCGTGCGTCAGCTCATCTTCCAGGTTTTTCATCAAATAGTCCTTGGCCTGCTCAACGGTGAAACCGGAAATACGTTCCAGCATTTCAAACTGGCTCTTCTTTACCGCTTCCGCCTCGGCCAACCGCTCGTCGGCCTGCTTATTTTTGTTGTTTAGGATTTCGTCCTTAGCCTCTAAGCTCTCGATTTTCTTGTCCAGGGTTTCTTCCTTTTGCTGAATGCGGCGTTCCTGGCGCTGGACTTCCTTGCGGCGGTCGTTTAGCTCTTTTTCCGCCTCGGTGCGCTGCCGGTGAATCTCGTCCTTACCTTCGAGAACAGCCTCTTTTTTCTTTGCCTCTGCGGTCTTGATCGCCTCGCTCACAATGCGTTTGGCCTCGTCTTCCGCGGAGTGAATCGCAAATTCTGCGGTCTTCTTGCGGTGCGCAACGCCAGCAAAAAAGGCAATTGCCGCACTAATCACAGCGCATACCAGCGCAATGACAATACATACGGGGAGTGAAATTTGATACAATTCTGTTGGCACCTCCTTGTTTTCCATTTGATTCAAGGGGGCACTGAACCAGAACCGCGCAGATCAACCGATCCGGTGGCAGCCCATCGGGGAGGGCTTTATGCTTCCTTCCAATACGGCGCAAACGCGCAAAGAAACCTACGGCCTGCCCTTCCTTAATAAACAGGACCGGGAATCTTTGCCTGCAATTGGGCGTAGTTGGATACAGGGATTCCTTCCTTTCGATATGGAAAAGCGCAAAAATACGGTTCCCTATGGGAGGTGGCGGCAACATTTATGAAAAGGCACGCTCTGCCGCTGGCACACTTCCCGGATACGCCTGGGGCATGTTCGAAACGTTATTCAAGATAAATAAAGCCGAGAAAAAAGACCGCCGAGCAGCAAACAACCTAAAAAAACTGCGCCAGCGGGTCCTGCTTCCCATATGGATTGGTTTCCCAAACATGCACAAAGCAAAAGTATTTTTAACACAGATCCGGCCGAACATTTGCCGGTGTTGATATAAAGCGAGTTCCTTCAGCGTTTCCCCATGGGGTGGCCGGGATTCCCGATCACCCTGCATTTGAAATTAAAATCTTGGAAACTACGGATGCAATGCATCCACTGTGAAACAATCATCACGGTTATAATTGTATTACGATATATACCCGGATGTCAAGAATTTTGATGTCAATATGTATAAATTATGAATAAAATGTGATGGAATGCTTTGAAACAATCACAAGAAAAATCCCGCTTGACAACCAGTGGGGGGAATGATAAGATAAAACCAGATCAAAAGGTTGAAAGCGTTGATGAGGACGCCGTAAATCCCCAGCAACAGAGAGCACGCGCAGTAGCTGGAAGCGCGGGCGGCAGGCGGGATTTGCAAAGGCCACCACCTCGGAGCGTGCGCCGAACGCGTTGTGCAGAAGGCGTGCCGTATGGCCGCGTTATAGGCCGCTGAAAGGACAGGATTCCTGTCGAATCAGGGTGGAACCGTGGGTTATACAACCCGCCCCTTTGTTGAGAAGGGGCGGGTTTTTTGTTTGTTGAAATTGAAAAAGGAGACGAGAATATGGTAAAAGTAACGCTCAAAGGCGATGTGCGGGAGTATGAGGCCGGCACAACCATCGCTGAAATTGCAAAATCCATCGGCGCGGGCCTGTATAAGGCCGCTTGCGCCGGCAAAATCGACGGGGAGGCTGTGGACCTGCGCACCCCTGTGACGAAGGACTGCTCCGTCGAGATCCTAACCTTTGATACGGCCGAAGGGAAACATGCCTATTGGCACACCACCTCCCACATCATGGCGCAGGCGGTTCAGCATTTGTTCCCGGACGCAGTGTTTGCCATCGGCCCGGCCATTGAAAATGGATTCTATTATGACATGGACCTGCCGCGTACCCTCACGCCGGAAGACCTCGAAAAGATCGAGGCGGAGATGAAGAAAATCATCAAGCAGGACCTTCCGCTGGAAAAATTTGAGCTTGACCCGGACGAAGCCAAGGACATGATGGCGAAGAACAACCAGGTCTATAAAGTGGAATTGATCGAAGAACACTCCGGCAAGGGCGAGAAGATCAGCTTCTACAAGCAGGGCGATTTTACAGACCTCTGCGCCGGCCCGCATCTGATGTCCACCGGCTGCGTCAAGGCGGTCAAGCTGTTGAACTGCACGGGCGCTTATTGGCGTGCGGACGCGAACAACAAGATGTTGCAGCGCGTGTATGGCATCTCCTTCCCGAAGGCGTCCCAGCTGGACGAATACGTCACGATGCTGGAAGAGGCGAAAAAGCGCGACCACCGCAAGATTGGCAAGGATCTGGAGCTCTTCACCATCATGGAAGAGGGGCCCGGATTCCCGTTCTTCCTGCCAAAGGGCATGGTGCTGAAAAACCTGCTGATCGACTATTGGCGTGAGATTCACCGCGAGGCGGGATACCAGGAGATCTCTACGCCGATCATCCTGAGCCGGAAGCTCTGGGAGCGCAGCGGCCACTGGGATCACTACCAGCAGAATATGTATACCACTGTAATTGACGACGAGGATTACGCGATTAAGCCGATGAACTGCCCGGGCGGGATTTTGGTCTATAAGACAAAGCTGCACTCCTACCGCGACCTGCCCCTCCGCATCGGCGAGTTGGGTTTGGTGCACCGCCATGAGCTCTCCGGAGCGCTCCACGGCCTGATGCGCGTACGCTGCTTTACGCAGGACGACGCCCACATCTTTATGACGCCGGAGCAGATCAAAGATGAGATCAAAGGCGTTGTGCGCCTGATCGACAAGGTGTACAGCACCTTTGGGTTCAAATATCATATCGAATTGTCCACCATGCCGGAGGACCACATGGGCGCCTTGGAGGATTGGAACACGGCGACCGACGCCCTGCGCGATGCGATCAGCGAACTGGGCTATGACTATGAGGTCAACGAGGGCGACGGCGCATTCTATGGCCCGAAGCTGGACTTCCATCTGACCGACTGCCTTGGCCGTACCTGGCAGTGCGGCACCATCCAGCTGGACTTCCAGCTGCCGGAGCGCTTCGAATTGGAGTACACCGGTGCAGACGGTGCAAAGCACCGCCCGATCATGATTCACCGCGTGGTGTTCGGCAGCATCGAGCGCTTCATCGGCATCCTGACCGAGCACTTTGCCGGTGCGTTCCCGATGTGGCTGGCGCCGGTACAGGTGAAGATTCTGCCGATCGCAGAGCGCCATCACGAGTATGCCGCGAAGTTGGAAAAGGCCCTCACGGATGCAGGGCTGCGCGTAGAAAACGACCTGCGCAGCGAGAAGATCGGCTATAAGATCCGCGAGGCGCAGCTCCACAAGATTCCCTATATGCTCGTCGTGGGCGATAAGGAAATGGAAGAGGGGAATCTCTCCGTGCGCAGCCGCAAGGACGGCGATTTGGGCGCGATGACGCTGGAATCCTTCATTGAAAAGGCACAGCGGGAAGTGGCGGAGAAAGCCCGCGATTGATGCATTCGTAGGCCAACCTTTCCGCAAAAATTAAATATTGGCAAAGCTAAAAGGCGCTGGGATTTTACCCAACCATAACATGTTTTTATGGATGGGTTTCCCAGCGCCTTTTGTGTGCTTTCAGGAAAGGTTCGCATTTTGTCTCAAAAATTATGTAAAGTAATTTTTTTGCGATTTTTCCACGGAATTGCACAGCTCGATTTTATAAGGTGGTGGAAAAGTAGGAGGAAATAGGGGAAAATGCCGCCCGTTCATGTGGAAAACTTAGTGGAAAATGTGGAATACTATAATTCTTGCAGAATGGGAGAGGGGGAGAAATGTAAAGATTATGTAAAGTAATGATTACGGAAATGAAAAAGAATTTTTTCTGCAAAAAGAGGCTTGCAACTGCGGCAAGTTTATGGTAAAATAATAAAGCTACACAAATAGAAGATGTATTTACGCGGCTGTAGTTCATCGGTAGAATAGAAGCTTCCCAAGCTTCGGAGGTGGGTTCGACTCCCATCAGCCGCTCCAAACCTGCGGTGAGCAAGTCGCGCACCGCAGGTTTTCTCTATTTGAAGCGTTTCAGCCCGCGTTTATCGCGGGTATTTTTTGTTAACATTTCCCAACGGCAAGTTGCTGTTTTTGCATAGCACACTCCACAAACTGGGATGTATAATTCTTATGCCCGATAGGAAGGATGCAAGGTTTTTCATATAAAGCCTGTGGCGCGTTAGGGGATACGCAACAGGGGCATTCATTTAGGGCCTCCTGTGCGTATTTGTGGAGGAGTGGTCTTTCGGATCAGTGCCTCTCGGTTGCGTGATCCGGCAGTTCCTCCGTGAGGAGATGCTCTTTCCGCCAAAAGGTTTGGCAGTTTGCCTTCTCTTCCAGATTAAAGCGGATCATCCGTTCCAGCAGGGGGAAGTCCACCGGCTGTGCCCATCCGATGCGGATAATTTCTTTGCTGTGCGTATAGCCGGCCTGTAGGATGTCATCCGAAAAACGCTCGATGCCCGCCCGTTCTGGGGCGACGGCCAGATGCTTTTTGGCAACGCTGAAACCGATGATGAACGTACCGTGGTCGGTAAACATCGGCTGGTTCCAAGCAATTTTGGGCCTCAGTGTGGGGAACGTGGCGGTAATCCAGTGGAATATATTCTGTAGCCTATCCCGGTACTGCGGATTTTCCACTCGTTCCAAATATTCGGCGAATGGCTCCAATCCCTTACCCCCAATCCAATAAAGTAGACCTCGTTTTGGGCTTTCCACAGCGATTTTGTAGGAAGCCACATGGAAGATAGGGTTCCCATTTTCGCCCTAGAAACGCATTTCAGATCGTATTTTTTGGCAAGCTGCCATGGAAATTCATATAGTCGGCCCGACAATTGCTGTTATCCCAAGTACGGCCCGCTGGAATCCGCTGTTTCCAACAGATAAAGAAAAAGCGCTCCCCATTGCCTTTTGCAATGGGGAGCGCTTTCAAGTTCGATCGAAAATCCGTTTCTAATAAAAAACATATTACAAGCCAAATGACCCGGATGGGAATCAATCAAACAAGCTCAACTGCTTCATCTCCGAAGCGCGCTTTTTTCCTCCGGTGGTAGTCTTATGCAGGCAGTCCGCCGGGATCGCATCCAAAAAGCAGGAGGGCTCGTTTGAGGTCAACAGGATCAATTCCTCCTGCGCGCGGGTCATCCCTACGTAAAATAGGCGGCGTTCTTCCTCCACATTTGCCGGATGCTTGGGAGATTCCAGCGGAATTTTTCCCTGTCGGACGCCGGCGAGGAAAACCACGGGGAATTCCAAGCCCTTAGAACCGTGCAGGGTCATCAGGGTGACCGCGCCCGCTTCGTAGAGTTTTCCGGTTGCGCTTCGCATCAAGTCGCTTTCCTGGCCGAGAAGTAAGTTTTGCAGGAAAGAGGCCATGTCTTTGTGGAATACCGCTGTGTTCAGCAGGCGCTGGAAAGGTTCTGAGGCGGTGAGTCCCTGCGCTTTGGCCCATGCATCCAAGAGCTTGCGCGGCTTTTCCTTTCCCACGCGCTGCCGGAATTCCTCCACCTGCGCAAAGAAGGGCTGTAGGACCGCCACATCCGCGTATTCGGTTGCAGCGGCGTCCAAGGCTTCCTGGGAAGGATTCCCACTTGCCGCCTGCGCAAAAAATTGTGCAAGGCTGCCGATTAAGTCCGCGGGACAGTTCCAAACGAGCTTTAAACAGGCGCGCAGGGCGGGATCGTTTTGCACATCCAACAGAAAGTGGAAAAAGCTTACAGCTCCACGCACGGCGTCATCCGCCAAGAAGTCGTCGCGCCCGGCGATTACACAGGGAATCCCCTCCCGGCGGAGGCATTTTTCCACCAGGTCGGCCTGCCGGTGGGTACGGTATAAAACGGCGATGTCGGAGAAACTGCGCGGCGGCGCATCCTCCGCATGGGAGAACCCGGCGTCGCTGTCCAGCATATCGATGCCACCCACCATGCGGTTGATCTCCTTGGCGATGTAAATCCCCTCGGACAGGTCGCTCTCCGCCGTGACACAGCGCACAAGCGCTCCGCTGGGGTGCTGTGCCTCCAAAAGCCGCTGCGATCCTTCGTTTTCCGAGATGACCGGGAGCGCGCAGCGCAGAATCTCCGGCGTGGAACGGTAGTTTTTCAATAGATGGATGGAGCGCATAGCCGGGAAGCTCTCTTCCAGGCGGGCAAAGCAATGGGCGTCCGACCCGCGGAATCCATAGATGGACTGGTCCGGGTCGCCGATCACAAACAGGCTTTTTCCGTTTCGGTTCCACGCCTGCACCAACCGGAATTGCAGGGCGTTGATGTCTTGAAATTCGTCCACGAGAAGATAGTGGAACCGTTTGGCCCATTTGGCGTTTTTTTCCGTCTCCGCTTCTGCCATCGCAACGGCTTGTAGGAGAAGATCGTCAAAGTCCAGGACATTCGCCGTGTGCAAGCGCTCCTGATACGCGTCGAATGCCTCGGAAGAGAGCGCGCTTTCCGATGGTTCCAACCCGTTTTTCCGGCGGGAGACCTCTTGCAGGAAGGCAGAGGGGGAGAGCTTGCAGGCGTGCGCTTTGCCGATTTCGTCCGCAATTTCCCGCGCTTCGTATTCGTCCAGCAGATTGACGCCCTGCGTGTGTTCAGTCAAAAGCTGGAGGCAAATGGCGTGGAACGTGCCGATGGTCATGGCGCGGACCGCACGTTTGCCGCCGAGCTGCTTTTCCAGGCGTTCGCGCATTTCCACGGCGGCCTTGTTCGTGAAGGTTACAGCGGTGATTTCCGAAGGCTTGACGCCGCGGTTCTGGATGAGATAGGCGATGCGCGAGACGAGTGTCTTGGTTTTTCCCGTGCCTGGCCCAGCGATCACCGATACCGCGCGTTCCGGCGCGGTTACAGCGGCAAGCTGTTCCTCGTTCAGGCCGTCGAGGGGACCAGAAGGGACGGTGGGTGTGGATTCGGCTGGGGCAGATTCCACCTTTGCGGCGGCGCGCTTTTGGGGCTTTCTAGCAGGTTCTTTTTTCGCGAGCGTTTGTCCGAGGAAGAAGCTGATCTGCCCGTTCAGCGCATCGATTTCGTCCGGCCGAAGCAGTTGGATTTTTCCATATGCACCGTCGTATCCGGGGGAACGCTCGACCTTCCCGGCGCGTAGGCGGCGAATCCCCTCCGCAACACAGGGGCCGGCGACGCGCTCGATGTCCTCCGGCGCGATTTCGCGCAGGATGGGAAATTCCGGGCCGAGCTGCCGCAGCATGGATTCGTATTGTGCGGCGACCTTGCTCCCGGTGGCCGATAAACCGGTCGAGCCTGCGATTACCTCCGGCAGAGGGGCGAGGCTTTCGAATGGGTTTGCGCCCGGCGCACGGGCATCCTCGCCCCGGTCCGCGAGCTGTTCCACCCGGTGCTGCACACCGATGGTCAGCTTACGCCCGCAGACGGGGCATATCCCTCCGTAACGCTCCGCCTCCGCGGGACTTAGGCAGAGGTTGCAGTTCCGGTGCCCATCGTAATGGTATTTTCCTTCTTCTGGGAAGAACTCAATGGTCCCCGCAAGCCCTTCCCCGGTCTGTAGGGCGTGGGAAAGGGCGGGGTAGGAGAGTGAAATATCCAGCAGATTGGCCTCCCTGCCCAGCTTGGACGGGGAATGCGCGTCGGAATTGGAGACCAGATGGTAAGCGTCCAGCGCAGAAAGCCGCCAGTTCATGGGCGGGTCCGAAGAAAGGCCGGTTTCCAGGGCGTGGATATGGGGCGTCAGGTCTTCGAAACACTCCTCAATGGTGTCAAACCCGGAGAACGCGCCGAACAGCGAGAAGTGCGGCGTCCAGATGTGCGCCGGGATGAAGACCGCGTCCGGGCACGCCTCCAAGGTGATTTCCAGCAGGTCACGGCAATCTAAGCCCAGAATCGGCCGCCCGTCCGAGTGAATGTTGCCGATCGCCTCCAGCTTTTGTGCGAGCGTTTCCGCCGCCTCTAAGCTGGGAAGAAGGATGACGTTGTGTACCTTGCGGACCCTGCCGCCCTTTTTGTAAATGGAACTGATTTCGCCCGTCACCACAAAGCGGGGACGCCGCAGCCCGTCCGTACAGGCGTCGTGCAGGCGGTATTCCTCCCGGAGGGTATAGAGCCCTTCTTCCGCGGGAACCAGCTTTTCGTTCAATTCTTCGCGCCACGCCGGGTGCGTAAAGTCCCCCGTGCCGACGATATCGATACCTTTGCGCCTTGCCCAGAGGTCCAGATATTCGGGGACACATTCCCGGCTGGTGGCGCGGGAATATTTGGAATGGATATGTAAATCTGCAATATACATCTCGTTCACCTGTTTTTGACAAAATTCGCGTTTTCTCCCTCATTATAGGAAGTTTTTGCCCTTTGTGCAATGCAAGAGGCTCCTTGAAAATACAGCGCGCTGAAACTTGCCTTTTTCGACAGAACGCGATACAATATGCCTGTTATACCGGCGGAGGGAACGTCCCCTTCCCGGAAGGCGAGCCCCGCCGCCGCGCGGGAAATCCAACATGAGGAGAATCATTGAATGAACAGTTTGGGATTTTATCCGGCAAATGTCCTGCTGCCCACCGAAACAGACCTCACCAAGTGGAGCGTTGTCGCGTGCGATCAATACACGTCACAGCCTGATTATTGGCAAGAGGTGGAATCGTTTGTGGGGGACGCCCCCTCCACCCTGCGCATGATCGTACCTGAGCTTTACCTGGAGCAGCCAGGGGTTGAGCAGCGGATTGCGGCGGTGAATGCAGCGATGGACCGGTATTTGGCAGACGGGATCTTTCGCACGGTAGAGAATTTTATCTATGTGCGCAGGACGCTCCGCGATGGGAAAATCCGCCGCGGGCTGATCGGTGTGGTCGACCTGGAAAAGTATGATTTCACAAAGGGGTCCCAGTCCCTGATCCGCGCAACGGAGGGGACGGTGTTGGAGCGCATCCCGCCGCGCGTCAAGGTGCGCGAGAACGCTGCGTTGGAGTGCCCGCACATTATGCTGCTGATCGACGATCCGATGAAGACGGTGATCGAGCCAGTGGAAGACCGCGCGGGCGAATTGGAACAGGTGTATCAGTTCGACCTTATGCAGGACAGCGGGTCGCTGGAGGGAATCCTCTGCGATGATTCCGAGGCGCGGCGCATTTTGGCCGCTTTGGATGAGCTGGCAGACCCGGAGGCCTTTAATGCCCGGTATGATCTCACCGGGAAGGCCCCCCTGCTTTTCGCCGTAGGCGACGGCAACCATTCCTTGGCGACGGCAAAGACCTGCTATGAGAATTTGAAGAAAGTCCTCCCGCCCGAGGAAGCCCGCGTGCATCCGGCGCGGTATGCGCTGGTCGAGGTGGTCAACCTGCACGACGCCTCTTTGGAATTTGAGCCGATCCACCGGGTGGTATTCGGCGTGGATGAGAAAAAGCTGCTGGAAGCGCTGAAGGCCCAATGCGGTGCGCCGGACGGCCAGCGTGTGGTCGTATGCAAAGGAAAAGAGAAAACCGAGCTGTATTTCTCCCAAGCATCGTCCAATCTTCCGGTGGGGACGCTTCAAAAGTTCTTAGACGCCTACATAGAAGAAAACGGCGGACGGGTCGATTATATCCATGGAGAGGAAGTCGTCGAAGAGCTCTCCGCCCAGGAGGGAAACATCGGATTCCTGTTGGAAGCCATGCCGAAAAAAGAACTCTTCAAAACGGTTGTGCTCGACGGCGCATTGCCGCGGAAGACCTTTTCAATGGGCCATGCGTGGGATAAGCGGTTTTACATGGAGTGCCGGCAAATTCAAGAATAATTCAAAAAAGAGAAAGGACTTTTGCATCGGAAGAAAGATGCAGGGTCCTTTCTTTGTTTAGGGTTAAGAATCCCCGGTTTTATGCTTGTCTGTGCCGTCGAGGCTATCCAAAGACGTAACGATGGCATATAGCTGCTCCAGCTTGCAATAGAGTTCATTCTGATTTTGAATGATGGTGTTTAAATTTTGGTTGAGTTGTTCCAGGTCCCGATCGATTTTCCGGTGATGACATCTGCGTTTCATTACAAGTTCTCCCCCAATCTATGTGTTCAGTATACCATATTTTACTTCATAGGCAATATCCCGTAAAGAGACACCTATCGGATTTCTTGGAATACCATAAAGGAGAGGGAGGGACTTGTATGCATCCACAGCAGTTGCTTTGGCAATTAGACGCTGCGCACAGGACCGTCTTGGCTGTGCAAAGACTCCAAAATCAGGTGTTTCAAACGAGAGCGCTGCTTCGAACCGCAGGAAATATAGCGGATCTTTGTTCCCTAGCGGAGGTGATTCAACAGGTTAGCGGTGCTTTGCGGCCAGCGAATAGCCCTCCAAACCGGCGCTCTTTTTAAACATTTTCAAATTTTTCTTACATTTTCATCCAATATTGTGCTAAAATAAAGATACAGCGTGAACGTTTGATAAGGAGTCCCTTAGCTTCAAAGATGGCGCTGCCTGTTTTAGCAAATGGTGAATGCATGGTGCGAGTGGGATGGCCGGTGGGTATGTTCCCTTGACCACCCCGACGAGAATGAACGCAGAGTTCGCCCATTTGCTGACGTTGTGAAAGGATACGTTGGTTGTTTTTTTGGAGGGCGAGAAAATGTTTCAGAAGGGCGATTTGATTGTTTATGGAAACACGGGAATTTGCCGTGTAGAAGAGGTTGGCACGCCGGAGAGCCTCCCCGGGGTCGATAAGGAGAAGCTGTATTATAAGTTGGTCCCGGTTCGAAGTGCCAGCACGATTTATACGCCGGTGGACACCAGTGTGTTTATGCGTCCGGTGATGACAAAGGAAGCGGCGGACCACCTGATCGACCGCATCCCGGAAATTTCGGAGGATTCTTTTGAGTGCCGCGACCCGCGCATGTTGGCAGAGCATTACCGCACATCCCTGCAAACGCATGAGTGCGAGGATCTCATCCGCTTGATTAAGACGGTTTACCGGAAGAGCAAAAAGCTGGTCCAAAACGGAAAGAAACCGGGCAAAACGGATCAACAATATCGGAAACGTGCGGAAGAATTGCTACACGAAGAGCTGTCCGTCGCATTGGGCATCTCGTTTGATGAAGTACCCGCCTATATTGAGCAAAGAATCTCTGCGCTGGAAGTTGCGCAGGGCGCGTGAGTTTTTCCTCGGCAAAAATAAAAAACAAAGGGGCTGTCCATTCTTTGATCTGAACGGACAGCCCCTTTTTGCGTATTCTTATTCGTGCAGGCCGCAGGCGCATTCTTCGCACTCTGCGAGTTCCCCCACCAGCGGGGTGGGGTCAATCCCCTGCCGTTTGTAGTAGTCGGCGACCGCTGCTTTGATGGCCTGTTCCGCCAAAACCGAACAGTGGACTTTGACCGGCGGCAGGCCGTCCAGTGCTTCCATCACCGCTTGATTGGTGAGCTTGAGCGCGTCTTCGATCGTTTTCCCTTTGATCAGCTCGGTTGCCATGGAGCTGGTGGCAATCGCCGCGCCGCATCCAAAAGTCTTGAATTTCACATCGGTGATGGTGTCGCCCTCCACCTTGATGTACATGCGCATGATGTCGCCGCAGCGGGAATTTCCCACCTCGCCGACGCCGCTGGGGTCCTTCATCTCCCCAACGTTGCGGGGATTTGCAAAATGGTCCATTACTTTCTCACTGTATGCCATAAAAAACAACCTCTTTTCTCTGTCCTGGTGTTTTGATTCAATCGGCCTTTTGCCCGTTCACGATCTCTTCCCATAGGGGGCTCATGGAGCGCAGCCGTTCCACAATGCCGGGAAGTACTTCCAAGATGTAATCGACGTCTTCCTCCGTGTTTTGGTCGCTGAAGGAGAGGCGCAGGGAGCCGTGCGCAATTTCATGTGGGAGGCCGATTGCGAGAAGCACATGGCTGGGGTCGAGGGAACCGGACGTACAGGCCGAGCCGGACGAACCGCATACGCCGTTTAAGTCCAGCAGCAGCAACAAGGACTCCCCCTCGATGCCCTCAAAGCACAGGTTGACGTTCCCTGGCAGGCGTTTGGTCCGGTCGCCGTTCAGGCGGGTGCGCTCGATCTGCAATGCCCCGTCGATCAGCCGGTCCCGCATAGCGGTCAAACGCTTGGTGCGCTCCGCCATGGTAGCACAGGCCTCTTTGAGCGCAACGCTCAATCCGACGATCCCGGCCACGTTTTCCGTGCCGGCACGCCGTCCGCGCTCCTGCGCGCCGCCGTCGACCAAATTGGGAAGCGAGATGCCTTTGCGGATAAACAGCGCGCCCACGCCTTTCGGCCCGTGGAACTTGTGCGCGGAGAGCGAAAGCAGGTCGATGTGCTGCTCCTTGACGTCGACCGGCAGTGTGCCGGCCGCTTGTACAGCATCGGTGTGGAACAAAACGCCGTGCTTCTGGCAGATGGCGCCGATTTCCGAAACCGGCTGGATCGTGCCGATTTCGTTGTTCGCATACATGACCGTCACCAGGGCCGTGTCCTCGCGGATCGCCGCTTCCAATTCCTCCGGCCGGACGAGTCCATCAGCGTGGACGTCCAAATAGGTGACGGAAAAGCCCTCTTTTTCCAGCGATGCGCAGGTATGAAGCACCGCATGATGCTCAAATTTGGATGTGATGATGTGCTTCTTCCCCTTTTTGGCAAGCTGATGGGCAATCCCTTTGATCGCCCAGTTGTCCGCTTCGCTTCCGCCCGATGTAAAAAAGATCTCGTTGGGTTCGGCGTTCAGGCAGGCCGCGACGTCTGCGCGGGCCAGTTCCAGGTGCTTTTTGGCCTCCCGGCCCACGGAATATAGGCTGGAGGGATTGCCATAAAGGTCGGTATAAAACGGTTTCATGGCCGCAAAGACGGTAGGGGAAACCGGCGTAGTTGCGGCGTTGTCCGCATAAACAAAACGTGCCATGGATACGCACCTTTCCTTTCCAAAATGTGATTGGTACTTCCATACCCCGTACCAGGGATTGCCGGTACAGGAATATTTAATCCTTACTAATTTACTATGAATTGAATATACACTATTCCAGTATACTTTGCAAGCCCTTTTTGCAAAAAAGTTTCAAAGTGGCAAAGGTTGTTGAAGGATGGCAAAATAGGGGAGAATCCTTGCAGGAGGCCCGTGTAGACAGAGGGGGCACACACGCTTGCATCGCCAAGGGTCAAACGACTGCACCGGCGGCTTTGGCGCGTTCGGCGCCCGCAACGGCCAAACGGTCGCACCGCTCGTTCTCCGGATGCCCATTGTGCCCGCGCACCCAGACGATCTCCACGCGATGGATTTCCAGCAAGTGCAGGAGGATCTCCCAGAGGTCGGTGTTCAGGGCGGGGGATTTGTCTGCTTTCCGCCAGCCATTTTGCCGCCACTTGACCGCCCAACCCTTTTCGATCGCGTTGCAGACATACTGCGAATCGCTGCAAAGCGTGACGGCGCAGGGTTCTTTCAAGCATTGCAGCGCGCGGATCACCGCCATCAGCTCCATGCGGTTGTTGGTGGTGTCCGGGTCGCCCCCGCTGATTTCTTTTTCTACGCCGTTGAAGCGCAGGATAGCCCCCCATCCGCCGGGGCCGGGATTGCCCTGGCAGGCGCCGTCCGTAAAGATTTCTACGTGTTTCATAGTTTCCGTCCTTTGTTTCCGCTTATGCGGTTGATTGCGTATCCCATACAAGCTTTTCCGAGTCCCGTCCACTTAAAAGAGGCGAGAAGCCTGAGAAATGCTTGGGAGGACCCTGGCAGGAAGCATGGCAGCGCTGGCTGCGCCGGTATGGATCGTCCTCATTATATCATAATTTTGCAGAAGAGTTTTTTCGATTTTGGCCTATGAAATGTTTGAAGAAAATTGCAAGGGGCAATAATAGGGATAACGACAGGGATTCCGGCCGGCGGTTCATACCTTGACAGCTATACGGAATCAAGGTACAATAATGACAATTAAAACTGGTGGGCCTGACGAATCCAAATGGACATCCAGCCCGCGGTCGGCATACAATTGAGGCAGAGCGATTAGGAGGCGCCGGGGAACGGGCCTCTTTGCTGTTGTGTACGTTAAGGTTTTGTTTTGGCAATTAATGCGCGCGGTTCCGGGGCGTGTGGGAAGGCACAGCGCGGGGCAATGGAGTGCGGATTAAAAATATATCATTATGATTTTTGGAGGGCCAACGCCGCCAGGCACCGTTTGCAGGCGGGCGTTTTATCGGCGTATCCAAGAGACAATGGAGGTTGTACTTTGATAGAACAAAATAGGAATCATGAAGGAACATCCAATCCGCCTGAGAAAAACGAGATGGGTATAGCGGCGGGCATCCACCCTGCGCTTTATGGGAAAGTGACGCTGCCGCAGCGGCCGGAACAGCCCATCCAGGCGGAGGCGCCGGCGGCGAAAGCGGAACCGTCAAAGCGCCGCACGATGCGCCGTGCTCCGAAAAAGGCGGAGCCGGAAAAGGCACAGCACCAGAACAGCAAGGAAACAAAGACTGCGGCCCCGCGGGGAAAAAAGCGCGGGCAGAACAGCGGAGCGAAGAAGCCGTCCATCCGGATTTACTTTTTGGGCGGCCTGAATGAGATCGGGAAAAACTTTACCCTCTACGAGTGTGAGGGCGATATGCTGATCGTCGACTGCGGCATGTCTTTCCCAGACGACGATATGCTGGGCGTAGACCTGGTGCTGCCGGATTTCACCTTTGTGGAGCGCAATGCGGATAAGATCCGCGGGATTGTGCTCACGCATGGGCACGAGGACCACATCGGTGCATTGCCGTATCTGCTCAAAAGGGTGAATTTGCCCATCTACGGCACGATGCTGACCCTTGGTTTGGTCGATGGGAAACTCAAAGAGCACGGCCTTTCCGGGAAGGTCAAGATGAATGTGGTCAAGCCGGGCCAGACGGTGAAATTGGGTTGCATGGATGTGGAATTCATCCATGTGAACCATTCGATCCCGGATTCTGTGGGCTTTGCCATCCACTCGCCCGCTGGCACGGTGGTTTACACCGGCGACTTTAAGATTGATTGCACGCCCGCCTGGGGCGAGATGATCGACTTGGGCCGCTTTGCAGAGCTGGGAAACGAGGGCGTTTTGGCATTGCTGGCCGATTCCACCAACGCGGAGCGTCCCGGTTACACCAAGACCGAGCAAATGGTGGACAATACCTTCGAAAGCCTGTTTAAGAAGGCGGAGAAGAAGCGCATTATCATCGCGACATTTGCCTCCAACATCAGCCGCGTGCAGCAGATTATCAACTGTGCGGTGCGCTATGGCCGCAAGGTGGCGCTTTCGGGCCGAAGCATGCTGAACGTCATGGGTATCGCGGTGGAAATGGGCTATTTACAGGTTCCGGACGGCGTGTTGATCGACATCGACCTGCTCAATCGGTACCCGCGCGAGAAAGTGGTCTTGATTACAACCGGCAGCCAGGGGGAGCCGATGAGCGCTTTGACGCGCATGGCGTTTGCCGACCACCGGAAGGTGGAGGTCGGCCCGGAGGACTTTATCATTATTTCGGCAAGGCCGATCCCCGGCAACGAAAAGACCGTGGGCGCGGTGGTCGATGAGCTCTTAAAGCGGGGCTGCGAAGTGATTTACGAATCCATGTATGAAGTGCATGTGTCCGGCCACGCCTGCCAGGAGGAACTCAAAATCATCCAGGGCATCACAAAGCCGAAATATTTCATCCCGTTCCATGGCGAGCAAAAACACCTGCGTAAAAATGCAGGGCTGGCCATCTCTATGGGAATGGACCCCGCCAATGTCTATATCGGCGACATCGGCGATGTGTTGGAGATCAATCAGGAGTATATGAAGAAGCTCACCTCCGTACCCGCCGGGCGTATCCTGGTGGACGGCCTCGGCGTAGGGGACGTGGGGAGCATTGTGCTGCGGGACCGCAAGCATCTGGCAGAGGACGGCCTGATTGTCGTGGTATGTACCATCGACGACAACGGGCAGATCGTGGCCGGCCCGGATGTGGTCTCCCGCGGATTTGTCTATGTGCGTGAGGCGGAGCCGTTGATCGACGAGGCCAAAAAGCGCGTCGCCGCGGCGTTGGAGAGCTGTTCCGAGCACCATATCCACGATTGGGGCACGCTCAAGACGCGCATCAAAGATGAACTTTCCCGGTTCCTGTATGAGCGCACGCGCCGCAGCCCGATGATCCTCCCCATCATTATGGAGGTCTGAGGCCCTGCCATGCGCAAGAAGCACGGGAGTGTTGAAGGAGATCAACCGTGAAAAAAAAGGTTTGGGTGGCATCGCCGATCTGCTTTGTACTGGCGGCGGCGATGCTGATTATGGCGCTGATCAGCTGGTTTACCGGCCACAAGATGGTTTTTTTCATCGAGGCGGTGGTAGCCGTTGTAGCGATCCTCGCCATTGCCATTGTGCATATCCGCTTCCAGAGCTATGTATACACCTCTGTCAAAGCGGCCAAGAAGGTGCTCTTCGGAAAAGAGTACGATGCTCTGGAACAGTTTACCATGCCCATGGCGATCGTGGGGGAGGCGGGGGACATTGTTTGGGCCAACGCCGCCTTTTTAGAGAGCGCGGGTAGGGCGCGCGATTGCCGCGGGGAAAATGTGATGAAGTTCCTGTACCCGCACACCATCCAGCAGGTGGTGGCGGCCAAAGGGACGGATGTGACCATCGGGGACCGGCAGTTTACTGCATTTGCGTCAAAGACGGAGCAGGGGCATATCCTCTGCTTGGTGGACGACACCTATTATAAGGCGATCAACCGGGAATATGTGGAAAAGCACCCGGTAGTAGCGCTGGCGCATTTTGATAACCGGGAGGAATTGGCGCGCGATTCCAGCGGCAGCGAGGACGCGCGCATTGCCTCGGAGGTGGAGCAGGTGCTCACCGAATGGGCGCAGAGCATGGGCGGCTTTCTCCGGCGGCTCTCCGGCGGGCGCTTTTTGATCCTGACGGATGAAATTCATATCCGGCAGGCCATGGAGAAACGCTTTGAAGTCCTGGACAAGATCCGGGAAATCAAGGCGGGGGAGCGCCGCAGCGCGACGGTTTCGATCGGCGTGGCGCGCGGGGCGGAATCTCTGCAAGAGGCGGAACAATGGGCGCGCAAAGCGCTGGAAATGGCGCTGGGGCGCGGCGGGGACCAGGTGGCCGTCAAGCAGAAAAACGATACATATGAGTTTTTTGGCGGCTTGAGCAAGGGCGTGGAAAAGCGCGACAAGGTGCGCACGCGGGTCATCGCTGCGACGCTCTCCGACCACATCAAAGAGTCGGAAAACGTGTTGATTATGGGGCACCGCTTTTCTGACCTCGACTCGATGGGTGCGGCGGTCGGCCTGTGGAGCGTGATTACAAAGGCGCTTCACAAACCCGCTTTTGTCGTGGTGGACCGCCAGCAAACGCTTGCGGGGCAGATCGTGGAACGGATCGATGCCAATTCGGGCGACCGCGTGGTGTTCCTTTCCCCGATGGACGCGATGGAGCAGTTGTCCCCGCGGACGCTGTTGATTGTGGTCGATACGCATTCCCCGGACTTTGTGGAAAGCCGCGAGTTGCTCAACCATGTGAGCCGCGTGGTGGTGATCGACCACCATCGCCTGATGGTCAAGCGCATTGACAATGCCATTGTCTTTTACCACGAGCCCTATGCCAGCTCCGCCTCGGAGATGGTGGCGGAACTGGTGCAATACATCGGGGACAGCACACTCACCCAGCACGAGGCCGAAGCGCTTTTGGCGGGAATTATGCTGGATACAAAGAGCTTTGTGCTCAAGACGGGCGTGCGGACCTTTGAGGCGGCCGCCTACCTGCGCCGCCGTGGAGCCGATACGGTGGAGGTCAAGCGCATGTTTGCCGATTCCATCGACAGCTATAAGGCGAAGTATAAAATTGTCTCCGGGGCCGAGATTCAACAGAACTGCGCCATCGCCTGCGCCGATAAGGAATTCCCGGACATCCGGGTCGTCTCCTCGCAGGCGGCGGACGAGCTGCTTTCCATCCGGGGCGTTAAGGCGTCCTTTGTCATCTACCCAACGGGGAATGTGATGAATATTTCCGCGCGCTCCCTGGGGGACATCAACGTCCAGCTGGTGATGGAGGTGTTGGGGGGCGGAGGCCATCTCACGATGGCGGCAACCCAGCTTCCCAATTTGACCATTGAACAGGCAAGGACTAAGCTGGTGGCAGCGATCAAAGAAAAAGCGCAGCTCCCGGCTGGGCAGAAATAAAGGGTTTTTTGCATCGGAATCACGGAGAAAGACAGGGCGTTTCCTGCCTTTCTCCGTGGTTCCGGTCCGTCTCTGGTTTCCATCAGGGACTGGAACAGTTTTTTTAAGATGGAGGGAACAATCATGAAAGTCGTATTGCTTCAGGATATTAAGGGGACCGGTAAGAAAGGGGAGCTCGTCAGCGTTTCGGACGGCTATGCCCGCAACTTCCTGTTCCCGCGCAAGCTGGCGAAAGAGGCCAATGCGCAGGCGATGAACGAATTGAAGAACGCAGAGGCTGCGAAGGCGCACAAGATCGAAGTGGAGAAGGCCAATGCGAAGGACGCCGCGGAAAAGCTCGAGGGCAAGAGCATCAAGCTGTACGCCAAGGGCGGGCAGGGCGGCCGCCTGTTTGGGTCCGTCACGGCGAAGGAGATCGCGGAGGAGATCAAGAAGGTCTATCACATCGACATCGACAAGCGCAAGATCGAAATTGACGGCGATATTAAAGCGTTTGGCACATATGAATGCCAGATCAAGCTCTATACAGGGATCAGCGCGAAGATTTATGCGGTGGTTTCCGAAGCGGAGTAATTTTGGATTTTGCATATTCAGAAGTAAGGAGGAGGTTCCGGGATGGACAATCTTTCAACGGGCTATAGCGCTTTGAATTTGCCGTTCAGCCCGGAGGCCGAGCAGTCCGTGCTGGGCGCGATCCTGCTGGATTCCTCCTGCCTGGACCGCGTGGCGGAGATTTTGCCGCGGCCCGATTACTTTTACCAGACGAATAACGGCCTGATCTACGGCGCGATGCTGGATATGTTTACCCTGGGCAAGCCGGTGGACTTTGTCACGGTCCTGGAGAAGCTCAAAGAGAGCCGGGAGTTTGACGAGGCGAGCGGGAAGACGTATCTGCTGCAATTGGCGCAGATCGTGCCGTCCATCAGCAATGTGGAGTCGTACGCCCGGATTGTCCGGGACAAGTACGACATCCGCACGCTGATCACCACCGCGCGGGAGATCATGGAAGAGGCAGCGGACGGGACGGCGGATGCAGCGACCCTGTTGGATTCCGCGGAGCAACGCATCTTCGACATCCGGCGCGGGAAGAATATGCAGGGGTTGCAGCGGATTGACGAGATCATCATCCAGACGCTCGACCGGCTGGATCTGCTCAATTCGCCGGACAGTGACCAATATAAGGGCGTGCCCACCGGCATCAAGGAACTGGACGACACCATCACGGGGCTGAACCGCTCGGATTTGATCCTCTTGGCGGCCCGCCCCGGCATGGGCAAGACGAGCTTTGCGCTGAACATCGCGCGCCATGCGGCGGTCAAGGCGGACAAGCGCGTCGCCTTTTTTTCATTGGAAATGACCAAGGAGCAGCTGGTTTCGCGCTTGCTCTCCACGGAGGCCCTGGTGGGCGGCACCAAATTGCGCACCGGCAAGCTCACGGAGGAGGAATGGGTCCGCTTGATCGAGGGCGGCGACATCCTCTCGAAAACGCAGATGTATTTTGACGACAGCTCCGGCATCACGGTCCCGGAGATGAAGGCAAAGCTGCGCCGCCTCAAGGACGTGGACCTCGTGGTGATCGACTATTTGCAGTTGATGTCCGGTTCCACCAAGCGCAGCGGGGACGGAAACCGTGTGCAGGAGATTTCCGAGATCACGCGAAATTTGAAGATCATGGCAAAGGAACTCAACGTCCCGGTGCTGACGCTGTCCCAGCTCTCCCGTGCGAGCGAACAGCGCACCACGCACCGCCCCATGCTCTCGGACCTGCGCGATTCCGGTTCTATCGAACAGGATGCGGACATCGTCCTGTTTTTGTACCGCGAAGATTACTATGCCTCTGCGGATGCGCCGGGCGAATCGGAGGACCGCAACAGCGGCGAGTGTATTGTTGCAAAGAACCGCCATGGCGAGACAAAGACGGTCCCGCTGCATTGGCAGGGTGAATTTATGCGTTTTACCGCCCAGGAGGTGCTGCGTCATGAATGAGGAGATGCAGCAGATCCTAGGCCAAATCAAAGGGGTAATCGCCGAGTTTGGCCTTTTCCCACCGCAGGGCAGGGTGATTGTCGGCCTGTCCGGTGGGGCCGACTCGATGGCGCTTACCCATTTTCTCGTTTATCACACCGATTTGCAGGTGTTGGCGGCCCATGTCAACCACGGCTTGCGCGGGAGCGCGGCCGATCAGGACGAAGAGGTGGTCCGGCGCTGGTGCGAAGAAAACGGAATCCCTCTGCGCGTCCTGCATGCGGATGTAAAGCAGCAGGCGCGGGAGCGCAATCTCGGCCTTGAGGAATGCGGGCGCGAGGTGCGGTATGCCTTCTTTCAGGAGCTGGCGGACCGCGAGACGGACCGCATCGCCACAGCGCACACCCTTTCGGACCAGGTGGAGACCGTGCTGCTGCATCTGACGCGCGGCGCGGGGCTGCGCGGGCTGTGTGGAATCCCGCCGGTGCGGGGGAAGATTGTGCGCCCGTTTTTGCGCGTCACGCGGGAACAGGTGGAGGCGTATTGCCGGTTTTACCATCTGCCATACGTGACGGATCAAACCAATGCCGACCGCGGGTTTGCCCGCAACCGGGTCCGGCTGGACGTGGCGCCCGCGCTCAAAGCAGTCAACCCAGCGTTGGAACGGGAGATTGCGGGGATGACAGCGCGTCTTGCCCGCGACGAGGCCTATTTGCAGGAGGAAGCACAGCGGGCGGTCGAACGGGCAAAAACCCCCAACGGCTATTCCCGCACGGAACTTGCGGCGCTGCCCACGGCCATTTTGGTCCGGGCGCTGGAGCGAATCCTCCGGCGTGCGGGAGGCGCCCAGCCGGAGGGAATCCATCTGGAACAGGCGGCGGCGATGGTCCGCGCGGGGCGCGGCAGCCTGAGCGCGCCGGGTGGAATACAACTCGCCGTGCAGGGCAATACTCTCTTTGTGGCGCAGAAGCCGCTTCCCCCTTGGAGTCTGCCCGTCACAGGGGAAACGACCCGCCTGCCGGACGGCCGCATGGCCGCTTTAAGGAAAATCCACAAGAAAGACCTGGAGAACCAAAATAAATTTAAAAATTTGTTATTTCATAATTGCATCAACTATGATACAATTACATCTAAACTGTTCTTTCGAAACCGCCGGGAGGGAGATTGCTTCCGTCCGGCGAAGCGCGGCGTTTCGAAATCGTTAAAAAAGTTGTTTAATGAGGCCAAAATAGAGCCTCTGCTGCGGGACCGTATCCTCCTATTGGAGGATGGGAAGGAAATTCTATGGATGGAGGGCTTTGGTCCGTCGGAGCGTGCCCGTGTGCCAAAGGATGCGGAGCAGATGCTTCTGATTACCGTATGGGAGCCGGAGGAAGCAGCGGATCAACGTGTTTCAGACAATTCATGAGGAAAGGAACGGGCAGAACATGTTAAACGACATCAAAGAGGTGCTTTTTAGCGAAGAATATCTGGCCAACATTGTCCAGCGGATGGGGAAACAAATCAGCGAGGATTATAAGGACAAGAATCTGCTGATGGTGAGCGTCCTGAAGGGTTCCGTCGTCTTTATGGCGGATCTGATGCGGGCCATTTCCGTTCCCTGCCGGGTGGATTTTATGTCGGTGTCCAGCTACGGTTCGGGCGTGAAAACCTCCGGCGTCGTCAAGATTGTCAAAGATCTGGACATTCCGCTGGCTGGCTACGACCTGTTGGTGGTGGAAGACATCCTGGACAGCGGCATGACGCTGAGCTACATACTGGAGCTCCTGCAATCCCGTGGTCCCCGGAGCATCCGGCTGTGCACGCTGTTCGATAAGCCGGAGCGTCGCACCGTAGACATAACCGCAGATTATGTTGGCACAACGGTCCCGGACGCCTTTATTGTGGGCTACGGGCTGGATTACGATGAGAAATATAGGAATCTTCCCTTTGTGGGCATTTTAAAGCCGGAGGTGTACGGCGGCTGACCGTCCCTCTGTGAAGGAGTGGATAACTTGGACAATAGAGACAAAATGAAACGTCTGCTGATCTATCTCGGCATTCCGATTGCGCTGTTTTTGGTGATCGGCCTGTTGTTTAGCAGCCGCCCCACCGAGAAGAGCTATGTCTATTCGGACATCGTGAATTACTTTGAAGATCAGCAGGTCACGGCTTTTTCGATCAATATGGGCACGGGCGAGATGCGCCTGCAGCTCAACGACGAGAGCAAGACGATCATCAACTATACGGCGCCGAATTCGACCTATCTGTTGCAGGAAATTCAGCCCTATGTGGATGAATACAACGCCAACCATCCGGGAAATGCGCGCATGCAGCGCGACATCCAGCGCGCTCCCGAGACCTCCTGGCTGGTGAGCATGCTGCCCATGCTGATCGTGCTGGGGTTGGGCGTTTTCCTGTGGTGGTTTATGATGAAACGTCTGAATTCCACCATGGGGGATGCCGGCAAGCAGATGAACTTCGGCAAGGCCAAGATTAAGCAGATGGCCGACGAAAAGCGCAAGACGACCTTTGCCGATGTAGCCGGTGCGGACGAGGAAAAGGAGGAACTGCGCGAGATCGTAGAATTCCTCAAGAATCCGAAGAAGTACAACGAGCTCGGCGCGCGCATCCCCAAGGGCGTTTTGTTGGTGGGCCCTCCGGGAACCGGTAAAACGCTGCTGGCCCGTGCAGTCGCAGGCGAGGCGGGCGTGCCGTTTTTCTCCATTTCGGGTTCCGACTTTGTGGAGATGTTTGTCGGTGTTGGCGCCTCCCGTGTGCGCGACCTGTTCGAACAGGCGAAGAAGAATTCCCCCTGCATCATCTTTATCGATGAGATCGACGCGGTGGGCCGTCAGCGCGGCGCAGGATTGGGCGGCGGCCACGACGAGCGCGAACAGACGTTGAACCAGCTCCTGGTGGAGATGGACGGCTTTGGCGCGAACGAAGGCGTGATTATGATCGCGGCCACGAACCGCCCGGACGTTTTGGACCCGGCTTTGATGCGGCCCGGCCGTTTCGACCGCCAGGTGGTGGTGAGCTATCCGGACATCAAGGGGCGCGAGGAGATCCTCAAGGTCCATGCGCGCGGCAAGCCGCTTGCCCCGGACGTGAATCTCAAGACAATCGCAAAATCGACCGCGGGCTTTACCGGCGCCGATTTGGAAAACCTTCTGAACGAGGCCGCACTGTTGGCGGCACGCCGGAATTTGAAGGCGATCACCATGGCGGAAATCGAAGAGGCCACGATCAAGGTCGTGGTGGGCACGGAGAAGAAGAGCCACGTGATGACGGACCGCGAAAAGAAGCTGACGGCATACCACGAGGCCGGCCATGCCGTGGCGACCTACTATTGCCCCACGCAGGACCCGGTGCATCAGATTTCGATTATCCCGCGCGGTATGGCGGGCGGTTATACCATGCATTTGCCGACGGAGGACCGCTCCTATCAGTCCCGCAAGGAGATGAAGGAGGACCTGGTGGTGCTTTTGGGCGGCCGTGTGGCCGAAGCCCTGACGTTGGACGACATCTCGACGGGCGCCTCCAACGACATCGAGCGTGCTACCAAGGTCGCACGTTCCATGGTGACCAAGTACGGCATGAGCGACAAGCTGGGACCGATCCAGTATGGCACGGACGACAGCGAACCGTTCCTCGGCCGGGACATGGGGCATATCCGCAATTATTCCGAGGAGACTGCCTCCGCGATCGACAACGAGATCAAGATGTTGGTGGAGGATGCATATCACAAGACGGAACGCATCCTGACCGAGCATATGGATCAACTGCAGAAGGTGGCCGAATTCCTTTTCCACAACGAAAAGATGAGCGGCGAGGAATTCCGCGCCGTGATGGAAGGGACCTATCAGCCTCCGGAGGAAAAGCCCCAGGAGGAAAAGCCGCAGTCCGATTCGTTCGTCAGCGATTTCGATACAGAGAAACATTGATTGTTGTTTATAGAATGTGTGTCAAAGGGGTCGCTGCCAATGCAGAAGTTGCATTGCGCAGCGTCCTTTTTTTGCCAGTCAGCGGCGGACAATTTTATTTGCAAATTGTATTGTTTTGACATATAATTACGTGTTGTATATGATTTGGACTTTTTGAGTGATTGAGGAGAGGGCAAAAATGGCAAAAAAACCGGTTTACGGCAATGAGAGCATCTCCTCCCTGAAGGGGGCGGACCGGGTCCGCCGCCGTCCAGCTGTGATCTTTGGCTCGGACGGGATCGAGGGATGCGAGCATTCGATCTTTGAAATTTTATCCAACTCCATCGACGAAGCGCGCGAAGGCTATGGCAAGGAGATCACCATCACACGCTTTGCCGACGATTCGGTGGAAGTGATTGACCGCGGGCGCGGCTGCCCGGTGGATTATAACCAGAAAGAACAGCGCTACAACTGGGAGCTGGCCTTCTGCGAGCTGTATGCGGGCGGCAAATACAACAACGCCTCCGCAGAGAGCTATGAGTATTCCCTGGGGCTGAACGGCCTGGGCCTGTGCGCCACGCAGTATGCCTCCGAGTATATGGATGTGGAGGTGTGCCGCGACGGGTTCCGGTATACCCTGCATTTTGAGCGCGGCGAAAATGTGGGCGGCCTGCAAAAAGAACCGTACAGCGGAAAGGCAACCGGGACCAAGATTCGCTGGAAGCCCGATATCCAGGTCTTTACGGATATCCATATCCCTGTGGAGTACTATCTGGATACCATCAAGCGGCAGGCCATTGTCAACGACGGCATCAAATTTGTGTTCCGCAACCAGGTGAACGGCAAATTTGAGACCACGGAATTTTTGTACCAAAACGGCATTGTCGATCATGTGAAGGAAATGGTGGGGGAGGATGCGCTGACCTCGGTGCAGTTCTGGCAGACGGAGCGCAAGGTGCGCGACCGCGCCGACAAGCCGGAATACCGCACCAAGATCAATGTGGCGCTGGCCTTTTCCAACCGCAATAAGCAGATTGAATACTACCACAATTCCAGCTGGCTGGAGCACGGCGGCGCGCCGGACAAGGCGGTGCGCAATGCGTTTGTCTACCAGATCGACGCGTATTTGAAGCAGACGGGGAAATACAATAAGAACGAGAGCAAGATCACCTTTGCCGATGTGGAGGACTGCCTGGTCCTGGTGATTTCCTCCTTCTCCAACCAGACCTCCTATGAGAACCAGACGAAGAAGGCCATCACCAACAAGGGCATCCAGGAGGCGATGACCGAGATGCTCCGCCATCAGCTGGAAATCTACTTTATTGAAAACCCGATGGAGGCGGACAAAATCGCCGCGCAGGTGCTCATTAATAAGCGCAGCCGCGAAGATGCGGAAAAAACCCGCCTGAATATCAAGAAAAAGCTTACTAGCACCATGGACGTCACGAGCCGCGTGGCCAAATTTGTGGATTGCCGCAGCCGCGACGCGAGCGAGCGGGAAATTTTTATCGTGGAGGGCGATTCCGCCCTGGGCGCCTGCAAACAGGCGCGCGACCCGAATTTCCAGGCGATCATGCCGATCCGCGGCAAGATTTTGAACTGCCTCAAGGCCGATTACGATAAGATCTTTAAGAGCGAGGTCATCACGGACCTTTTGAAGGTCCTGGGGTGCGGCGTGGAGGTCAAAGCAAAGGCCAACAAGGAGCTTTCCACTTTTGACCTGTCGCTGCTGCGGTGGAACAAAGTCATCCTCTGCACGGACGCGGACGTGGACGGCTTCCAGATCCGCACGCTGCTGCTGACCATGCTGTACCGGTTGACGCCGACCCTCATCAACGAGGGAAAGGTGTTCATCGCGGAGTCCCCGCTGTTTGAGATCACGACGAAAAATGAGACGTATTTCGCCTATACGGAGAAGGAAAAGGACGATTTCCTCAAGCAGCTGGAGGGGAAAAAGTACACCATCCAGCGCTCCAAGGGGTTGGGCGAGAACGAACCGGATATGATGAATTTGACCACGATGAACCCTGAGACACGCCGCCTGATTAAGGTCATGCCGGAGGACGCGGCGCGGACGGCGGAGATGTTTGACCTCCTTTTGGGGGACAATCTCTCCGGGCGGAAGGATTTCATCGCAGAGAATGGATACCGCTACATCGATACGGCGGACGTGAGCTAAGGAGGGGAAACAGATGCCGAAAAAACGCAAAGACCCGCCCCAAGCCCGTCCCAAGGCGAACGGCGTGATTGAAGGTGCGGGCGAGGTGGTGGAACAGCGGATCACCCGCACGCTGGAAGAGAACTACATGCCCTATGCGATGAGCGTGATTCTCTCCCGCGCCATCCCGGAGATCGACGGCTTCAAACCGGCGCACCGGAAGCTGCTGTACACCATGTATAAGATGGGCTTGCTCGGCCCGACCCGCACCAAATCGGCCAATATCGTGGGGCAGACGATGAAGCTGAATCCCCACGGCGACGCCGCCATCTATGATACCATGGTGCGCTTGAGCCGGGGCTATGAGGCGCTGCTGCACCCATACATCGATTCCAAGGGAAACTTTGGCAAATTTTATTCCAGGGACATGGCGTGGGCGGCCTCCCGTTACACAGAGGCCCGTCTGGACGACCTCTGCAAGGAGCTCTTCAACGACATTGACAAGGACACCGTGGATTTCGTAGACAACTACGACAACACCTTAAAGGAACCCACCCTGCTGCCCGCGAGCTTCCCGTCCGTGCTGGTCAATGCCAACACGGGCATCGCGGTTGGCATGGCGAGTTCCATCTGCCCATTTAACTTGGCGGAGGTCTGCCAGACGACGATTGCCCTGATGCGCGACCCGGAGCACGACATCGCCACCACCCTGCTGGCGCCGGACTTCCCCGGCGGAGGCCAGCTCGTTTACGATGCAAAGTCCATCCAGGAGATTTACCGGACCGGACGCGGCAGCTTCCGCGTGCGCGCGCGGTATAGCTACGACAAATCCGTCAACTGCATCGACATCACGCAGATTCCCCCTACAACCACGGTGGAAGCGATTGTCGAAAAAGTGGTGGATCTGGTAAAGCACGGCAAGCTCAAGGAGATTTCCGACATCCGCGATGAAACGGGCCTGGATGGGCTGAAGATCACCATTGACCTGAAGCGCGGCGTAGACCCGGACCGCCTGATGCAGCGCCTGTTTAAGTTTACGCCCTTGGAGGACAGCTTCTCCTGCAACTTCAACGTGTTGATCGCGGGCGTCCCGCGCGTGCTCGGCGTGGGCGACCTGTTGCAGGAGTGGGTGGCGTTCCGCATCGAATGCGTGCGCCGCCGCACGCATTTTGACCTGAGCAAAAAGCGCGACAAGCTCCATCTGCTCAAGGGCCTTCAAGCGATCCTGCTGGACATCGACAAGGCCGTGGCCATTGTGCGCAACACGGAAGAGGAGGCCGAGGTGGTCCCGAACCTGATGATCGGCTTCGGCATCGACGAGGTGCAGGCGGAATATGTGGCCGAGATCAAACTGCGCCACCTCAACCGGGAATACATCCTCAAGCGCACGGAAGAGGTCGGCCAGCTGGAAAAGGACATCGCGGAGCTCCAGGGGATTCTGGACAGCAAGGCAAAGGTCAAGGGGATCATCATCAAGGAATTGCAGGCGGTGGCAAAGCAATACGGCCAGCCGCGCCGCACGATGCTGCTCTATTCCGACGAGTTGGAGGAGTACCGGGAAGAGGAGGAGATCCCCGATTATCCCGTGCATTTGTTTTTCACCCGCGATGGGTATTTCAAGAAGATCACGCCGCAGTCGCTGCGCATGAGCGGGGAGCAGAAGCTCAAAGAGGGCGACGAGGTGGTGCAGCAATTGGAGAGCACCAACAATGTGGACCTTCTGTTCTTTACGGACCGGGCGCAGGTGTACAAGGCGAAGGCCTCCGATTTTGGGGACACCAAGGCCAGCGTATTGGGCGAATACATCCCTGCAAAGCTCGGAATGGACGAGGGCGAAAACGCCATTTATATGGCGGTGACAAAGGACTACAGCGGGTACATGCTGTTCTTCTTTGAGAATGGCAAAGTTGCCAAGGTCAATATGGAATCCTACGCGACCAAGACGAACCGCCGGAAGCTGCTCGGCGCGTACAGCGATAAATCCCCGGCGGCATCCATCGCGTATATCCAGGAGGACTGTGAGTTCCTTCTCACCAGCGCACAGGGGCGGATGCTCCTGATGCATACGGGCGCCATACAGCCTAAGACGACGCGCAATACGCAGGGCGTTGCGGCGATGACACTGCGCAAGGGCGGGCGTCTGCTGCGGGCGGTGCCGTATGCCGAGGGGATGCTGAAAAAGCCGGACCGCTACCGCAAGAATATCCCTGCACTGGGCGCGCTGCCCACCCCGGAGGAGACCGAAGGGGAACAGTTGACGCTGTGATGTTTGCCAGCGCATCCGCTTGTGGAGACCGGATGCAGGCGAAGGATCGCCGGGGCAGAAACCGGCATATAGCAATCGAAAGATGGAGCGGGAGAACCGAAGAATTGGTTCTCCCGCTTTGTTTGTACGCTGGGTGGCGAATCCATACCGTTTCTTACCGCTTTGCGATGTGTTACAAAAGCAAACGGGCGCCGGCGGCCAGTAGCCGCCAGCGCCCGAAGCGGTTTCCGAAACGGCAAACGCATACATCCCGGAATTCCTTTGTTAGAATGTCCGAATCCGGTTCGGTTTATACGTGATTCTGTGCATCAGATTGGAAAATAGCACGGGACTTCATGCGGCCTCGGGCTGGATGAGATCCAACAGGTTTTCGGAGACATAATCGTAGACGGAACGGGCCCATTCGAAATCATAGTCGGGAAAGAGGTCTTTCTGTTCATGGATTCGGTCTTCGAAGCTCTCGTCCGGATAGAAAAAGCCTGTCACGTCGCAAATCAAATAGCCGTTTTTTTCCACTATGCATGTTTTCCGGACGTCTGCGGTGGGGATGGATTGCTCGTTTAGCAGGACGCAAGTTCCATCGTTGCATTCGCTCTCTTTAAAACATTGCAGAATAAACATGTTGTTAGGCGTAAAGTCGACCATCCGCTCGCTGGTATCCACATGGATGCGGGTCACGTTTCCGTAAAATTCGCCGCTGTTCCAATAGTCGGAGACTGCCGTGTGTTCCGCTCCCCAGAGGCCATCGGCGTTCCGATTGGGATCGTGAAACGTTTTGGATGTGTCCACCGTCAAACCGATGTCCTGAAGCGAATAGCCTTGAATGACCTTGGCATATTCGGTTGAGGAGTCCGTAGTCAACTCTATAGATGCGATCCGTTCTTCCAAACTCATACCATTTGAGCTATGAGATAAATCGGTTTTCTCGCCATTTTTGCAAGCACACAATGTAAATACCAAAGCACAGATTGCGAAGCAAAAAACGGCATGTTTCATAAGCATCCACCCTTTCATGGGAAACATATATTCCAGGATACAGGTCAGAGGGAGAAGCGTCGCAGTGCTTTAACCGTGTTCGAATAGCATGTATTGCAAATATTTTCTTTCCAAATAAAGAATAAATGATTTAGAATTTGTTGTCAATAAAAATAACAAGATTGTTTTCCAAATGTAAATATATTTCACATAAGAATTTTCAGGGAAATCGTCTTTCGCATGTTGGCGCTATATCCATTTTCGGAAAACATGCTGCCTGCCTGAGAAAAGATGCTTGCAATACAGGCGTGTTTGTGCTATTATATTCTAAGCTAAAAAGCGGATTGGGAGAATCGTCCCAGTTCTATTTTCGGAGGTGCACTATGGGCGTTTGGCAGATTATCTTGGGGATTGTCCTGATTCTGTTCTCCGTCGCCATCATTGTTGTTGTTCTGTTGCAGGAAGGCCATCAGGCAGGGCTCGGAGCAATTACAGGCGGTGCGGATACATTCCTTGCGAAGAACCAGGCCCGCACAGTTGACGCGTTCCTTGCCCGGTGGACAAAGGTGTTTGCAATTGGATTCTTTGTCCTTGTCATCGGTCTGAATGCGCTTGTGTTCTTTGCCCCGTAAATCAAGACGCGAAAAGCCCCGCTTGTATAAGCGGGGCTTTTTTCTGCAAAGAATCCAAAAGAGAAAGCGATAAATTGCACAGGAACTGGGAAGAATTTTTGTTGAGAAGCGCTGTGTAATGGCGCAATAGGAGTATCGAGTATGTTGGAAGAAATGAAAGATCAGATTTTGAAGTTTGTGCAAAAGACGCCGCAGGCGATGACTTCGCGTGGTCTGATGAAGAAAATGCGTGTAAAAGATCCAAAATTATTTTATCGGGCGATGGACCAGCTGCGGCAGCAAGGGGTTTTGCAGGTCAATAAAAAGCACCGCGTGCGCCTTGCCGCGTCTTCCGCGCGTTCGAAACGGGCGGGTTCCCCAAGGGAAAAGCGGCCTTTCAGCGGCACACTCCGCGAAAAATTGCGCGGTCCGGTGGAGAAGATCGACGGGGTCAAAAGGGCGGTGATTGTCTCCCTGAGCAAGGGGTTTGCCTTTGCCCGCCCGGAGGACGGCGGGGAGGATTTGTTCATCCATGCGGATCATCTGAAGTCCGCCTTCATCGGGGATACCGTTGTGTTGAACCATTTGGAGCGCAGCGGCAAGGGGCTTTCCGCAGATGTGGAACAGATCACCGAACGGGCGAGCCGTCTGCTCACTGGGACATTGGTGGAGGGCGAAGAGGGGCTGGAATTTGCGCCGGATGACGCCATCCGTTACAACCTTCCTCTTTCCAGGAAAAGCTTGCCACATCTCCGCCCGCATGTGAAAGCGCAGGCGGAGATCCAGCAGATCCCCGGGACGGACCGGCTGACTGCCCGCGTAATCAAGGTTTATGGCAATTCAGACAGCGCAAAGATTTGCGCGGACGCCATCATTGACCAGAATGGGATTCGGACGGAATTCCCGGAAGAGGTCCTCGCAGAGGCGGAAAAGATCCGAAAGTCAAAGATCACAGAGAAAGACCGCAAAGGGCGCCTCGACCTGCGCGGGCTCGGCATCTGTACGATCGATGGGCCGGATGCCAAGGACCTGGACGACGCGATCTCCGTCAGCCGCACGCGGTTGGGGTATCGCCTGGGCGTGCACATTGCGGACGTGTCGCATTATGTCAAGGCGGGAAGCGCCATCGACTTGGAGGCGAGGGAACGCGGCACGTCGGTCTACTTTGCGGACCGCGTCATCCCCATGCTGCCGGAAGCGCTGAGCAACGGCGTTTGTTCGCTCAATGCAGGGGAGGATAAACTCACGTTTTCCGCCATCATCGAATTGGACAAGCAGGGGACGATCCTTTCGTTCCGATTCCGGAAGAGCATCATCAATTCGAAGGTGCGCGGCGTTTACGGCGAGGTCAATCAGCTGTTCAACGGGACGGCGGATAAAGCGCTGCGCAAAAAATATTCGCCGGTCATCCGGTCGCTCCATGCGGCGCGGGAGCTTGCGGAGATCCTGAAGGCGCGCGCGAAGCGCAGTGGCACGGTGGAATTGGACAGCACAGAGTCCCGCTTTGTATTGGACGGGCAGGGCGTCTGCGTGGATGTGCAGCCCCGCGAGAGCGGAGAGGCGGAGCAGATGATCGAGCAATTGATGATTACCGCAAACCAGGCGGCGGCGCAATTGGCGAAACGCGCCAACCTCCCCTTTGTATATCGTATCCACGAACAGCCGGCCCCGGACCGTGTGGAGTCCCTGGCCGATTTGGTAGGGGCCTTGGGCCTGAATCCGGTCTCCCTGCGGCACAGTGCAAGCGTCAAGACGGCGGATTTTGCGGCCATTATGGAGCAGGCGGAAGGGACGCCTGCGCAGAAGGTGATTTCCCATCAGCTGCTGCGCACCATGGCAAAGGCGCGCTATGACACCCAGCCGGTCGGCCATTTCGGCTTGGCTTTGGAGGACTACTGCCATTTTACCTCCCCGATCCGGCGGTACCCGGACACGGCGATCCACCGCATCCTGTCCGCGTACCTTGCGAAAGATAAGCAGATTGCCGCGCATTATACGGAGTTTGCCCGCGAAGCAGCGTCGAATTCCTCCAAATGCGAGGTCCGGGCGATGGCGGCGGAGCGCAGTGCAGAGGATTGCTACATGGCGGAATATATGCGGCAGCATATCGGGGAAGAGGCCACTGGTGTCATCAGCGGCGTAACCATGCGGGGGGTATTTGTCGAGCTCCCCAATACAGTGGAAGGGTTTGTCCCCATCACCTCCTTTGAAGGGGCCCATTTTGAATTTGATGGAATGATTACGCAATACGACGCCACCACCGGCCGGAAGCTGACCATCGGCCAGCCGCTGCGCGTCAAGGCTGTGGCGGCGGACGTCGCAAGCGGGCGGATTGATTTCCTCCCGGTGGAGCCTACGCCTGAAAATGTATAATCGGCAATGCCCGGAGAGCGCGCTCTGTTTCAGAGTCCCTTTCGGGCTTTTTCATTTTTTAAAGCTTTTTACCGCAAATTGGTATAAAGGATGGAATAAATGTCCACCATATTCACATAGAAATAAAAATACACGCGGAAGATTCATGCATTGAGGAAGCACCTTTTCCTAATGCATGAGGACGGCAATGGAAAGTGGTGTGCGTATGGAAACGGTGTTGAAACTGATACAACGTGTGGACAGCCGGGAGACAGATAAAAAGCAGGAACAGGAGAAACGGCAGCTCCTGGAGGAACTCCGGGAGGTTGCGCGGCTCATGGCCTGCAACGACCTTTGGTTCCAGCTGGAGTGCGATGAAAATTTGATCGAAGCATGCATCTACCAGCGCGAGGCGTTACAGGCGCGGTACCGTTATCTGTTGGGGACGGCGCGGCGCAAAGGGATCAGCTGCGAACCGTTTCAACCGAAGAGGGCAGAGGGATAAGTCCATGGTGGGCTTGTCCCTTCCCTTGTTTTACGGGGAGTTTTTGGAAAAGGAGTGATGTGAGAAAAAGAAGCCCGGCCGCACCAAGCGTTCCATCTTCCGGGCCATTTTCCGCGGTGTAATGGGCAGATGTTTCAGATTGCTATGGGAAAGGGGAAAGGGACATGAATCATTGGACGATGCTTTTGATTGGATTGGGCGTTTTTGCCCTGTTGGTGCTTTTGCAGGCTATTGTACGGGCAGCGCATCCAGTCCAGCGCGCCATAGGAGGGATTGTGATGGGCCTATGCGCTTTGGTTGCCGTCAATTTGACAGGCGTTTTTACCGGGGTCTCCATCCCACTCAGCCCCCTGGCGATCGGGGTGTCCGGCGCAGCGGGAATCCCAGGGGTGACGCTCTTGCTTTTGCTAAACCTGATCTTTGTATAGGAAAGAAGGATTGCCAGCCGTTTCAAAAATGGATGATGCTTAACGAAGGGCCTGAGCATCCAGAGCTTTATTTTGAAGGGATCACCGCTTATCTGGATTTTTCCACCGGGATGTGATACAATCGGAAAAAGAAAAATATGGGAGGTCACTTATGAAGGATTTTCTTTTGGAAGCTTGCGTGGACAGCACGGCTTCGGCGGAAGCAGCCCACCGCGGCGGAGCGGACCGCCTGGAGCTTTGCAGCGGATTGGTCGTTGGCGGTTTGACGCCGGGGCTTTCCTTCTTCCGGCAGGTCAAAGAACGCACAGGGATGCGTGTGCATGTGCTGATCCGCCCGCGGTTCGGAGATTTTTGCTATTCGGAAGAGGAATTCGCAGTGATGGCGGAGGACGCGAAAGCCTTTGTGGAGGCGGGTGCGGATGGAATTGTCGTGGGATTTTTGCAGCCGGATGGGAATCTCGACCTTTCCCGCATGAGGCAGATCCGGGAACTCTGCGGGGACCGCCACTTGACGCTGCACCGCGCGTTCGACGTCTGCGCAGATCCGTTCCGCGCGCTGGAAGAAGCAAAGGAACTAGGGGTCAATACCATCCTAACCTCCGGGCAGAGGGACAGCGCGCTCGAAGGAGCGGCGCTCCTGCATGATTTGGTACAGGCTGCCGGCGGGAAAGTGGACATTCTTGTGGGCAGCGGCGTCCATTCCGCCAATATGGCGCAGCTTGCCGCCAAGACGGGCGCAAAAAGCTTCCATTTGTCCGCCAAAAAAGAAAAAGACAGTGCCATGGCCTATCGGAAATCCGATGTGCATATGGGACTGCCTATGATGAGTGAATATACCATTTTTGAAACCGATGAGCGGGAAATCGCCGCAGCACGGCGCGTGCTGGAGCAATTTGAAGGATGACGGTTCAGCCCTTCATTTCCTTTAAAAGGTCGGAAACCATATCCCGGTTATTGGTGACCAGCGCCAGCATCATGCGATAGACGTTTTCCGGGGCGCGGTGGAAGTTGCGCTTTACCATGCGGGCCTGAAAGAGGTCCGGGACATAGAGTGTAAAGTTCATCAGCTCCATGTCGCCCCCGGAAACGTGGCAGGTCACATTGTATCCGCGCTCTGTCCGGTTGATTTCCACCTTGTTTTCCCGCTCGCGCTTTGCGGCGGCCAATAGGTTGACCGCTGCGGAAACCGCCCGTTCACGAACGGAGAGCGGCACAGCCGCATCCAATTGTTTGGCGATCATGCGCGCTTGCCGTGTGGCGGAAAGCAGATCGGGATGCTCTTCATCGGCGGTAATATTGCCATTGCCCAAAAGTTCCGCTAATGCGTCCGTCACTTCAAAATAATTGGCAAGCCCGTTATCCTGCATAATACCGATGATGTCTTGTCGGGAAAGAGGAGCGTCCACGCTGGAGAGCAGATAGCAGATTAAGATCCGGATCTGATTTTTGGTGCGGAGCCCCCCCGGCTCGACTCCGCCGGTAAAAGCATCAAATTCCATGAGAAATCCTCCCTTTGTCCTTGCGGACGCCGCGACAACCACATGCCCGAAACCTTGCAAAGTCCCCAGGTAAGGGCTATGCGTTACAAAAAAGCCAAAGCCACTCGTCCCCCTTTTGGACAGGTACGCTTTGACTTTGTTTTTCTTCTTTATTAGTTTAACACATGGTACGGCGCCTTGCAAGACGAAAGAGGGGGTTTTATTTTTTCAGACCGCAGATGTCGTTGGCACTCTGTAAGATTTCTTCCTGCTCTTCCGGCGTGGCAGAACGGAAAATGCCAACCAGCAACCGTTCGTCTGCCGAAAGGTCATAGATGTATTTGATGTGGTCAAAACTATCGCTCCTACTCGAATCCCGCAATTGCCCTGCCTCCGACTCGTCCATCAACAGCTCCATCAGGGAAACGTTATAGATCTTCGCCAGCAGCTTTAAAACGGAAATAGAAGGTGTGGTTTTTCCGGTTTCGTAATAGGTATAGGTGGAACGCGAGCAATTTAAAATTTTCGCGATTTCCATCTGTTTGAATCCATTATTCTCCCGCAAAGTACGCAACTTATCGCAAAGCTTTTTGTTAGTCAAGGCCTATTCCCATCTTTCTTATAAATTCTAGATCTATATGCTATATTATAATATAGTTACATGATTTTCGGATTATTATGTCAATAATCTTCACGGAATTAGAGGCGATAAAAATAGTATCCGCGGATATAGAGAAAAGTTTATAGAAAATGTACTTTTTTTTCGAAAAGCCCTTGACGTTTGAATAAAAATTTTGTATACTATCAAAGTCAGCCGTACTAAATATGCTACTGTGGCTCAGTCGGTAGAGCAGCTGATTCGTAATCAGCAGGTCGGCAGTTCGAGTCTGCCCAGTAGCTCCAAAAGGACCGTATGGACAAGCCCTTGTTGGTGTGCCATACGGTCCTTTTTATTTTCCGAGCAGAGCAAAGGAAAGCGCTCCCGATCGCTTAGGGTCAAATCCCCATGCAGTCGGGAGCGTTTTGTGTAGCATAAAACGGGTTAGATTTGTAAAAAAGCCTACCTCTGTTGCGTAGGTTAAAGGCTCAAGATTTCACTCACCGTGGGATGCGGAAAGATGGTCTGGGAGAGCTGCTCCGCCGTCAACCCGGCGTTCACAGAGGCAGTCAGTCCGCCGATCATCTCAGAGGCATGGGGACACATGAGTTGTGCCCCAAGAAGGACGTCCGTGTCTGCGTCAAACACAAGCTTAGCAAAGCCGCGTTCCGCCCCCTCCACCACCGCTTTTCCGTTGGCAGAGGTCAACGATTTGCGCACGGTCACCTTGCGTCCCTCCGCTTTGGCGGCATCCGCCGTCAGCCCCACAGAGGCGATCTCCGGCTCTGTAAAGATGCAGGCGGGGATGGCGGATACATTCTTCACCGGAGCGCCTCCAAACATGGCGTGAACCGCATTTTTGGCCTCTGCCTCCGCTGCATGGGCCAGCTGGATGCCGCCGGATACGACGTCCCCCACCGCGTAAACTCCGGGGATTTGAGTCCGATACTGTTCGTCCACCGGGATATAGCCGCGCTCCAGCGGGAAATCAAACGATGCGGCAAAGAGCCCTTCCGTGTTGGGCCTGCGGCCCGTGCAGACCAGCAGGCAATCCGCCGCGGTTTCCAGATCGCCGCCCTTTTGCGAAAAGCGGCAGAGGAGTTCGCCGTCCCCGGAGGCAATCTCCTGCACAGAGGCGCCTGTGTAGACCGACACACCGCGCTTTTTGAGGATCATCGAAAGGTTTTGGCTGATTTCGCGGTCCATGGTGGGAAGCAGGCGCGGCAGGGCTTCCAAGATGGTGACCGCGCACCCCAGGTCACTGTAAATCTGCGCAAATTCCACCCCGATCACACCGCCGCCGATGATGGCCAGGCGCTTGCAGTCCACACCGTCCCCCTGCAAGAGCTGGTCGCTCGTTACCACGCCGGGGAGATGAATCCCGGGGATGGGAGGCATTGCTGGGAGGGAACCCGTGGCGATCAAAAGGTTTTGCGCCTCATAGGGGGTTCCATCCACCAGGACGCGTCCCGGCGCTTCGATCTGGGCGGAACCGTGCAACAGGGTGATGTTCCCCTTTTGAAAGAGCAGTTCGATCCCGCTGCGCAGCTGCGCCGTTACCTTCTGGACATGCGCATACATCGCCGCCCGATCACAGGAGGCGTTCTGCACGTGGATTCCCAATTCTTCGGAACAGGTAGCCTCTCGAAAGACACGGGAGGCGCGCAAAAGCGCCTTGGTGGGGATACAGCCGCGGTTTAAACAGGTGCCGCCCACCGCGTCGCGCTCTACCACCGCCACGGTTTTCCCCAGCTTGGCCGCTTCCAGGGCCGCCACATAGCCGCCGGGTCCTCCGCCGATGACAATCAAATCAAAACCATTCATAACATGCATTCCTCCAGAAGCGACCGGATGTCCCGAGACATCTGCGCTTGTTCTTGATCTTCCATGGGAAGGGCTTTGACCGCGGCGCACAGGGAGCCGCAAGTAAAAGGAAGGCCCTTCCAGGCTTGTTGGACACGTTGTGCATAGAAAACATCCATCGCGTCGGTATAGACAGCCGCTTCCTCCACCCGTCCGGCGGAGACGTGAAATTGGATCGTAATTTCGCCCCAAAAAAATCGCCGGGAAAGCGCATAGGTGAAGTCCGCCTCTTTCCCCATGCGCCACTCCCAGGAGGCAAATTTTTCTTCCAGACGGCGCAATTCTTCCCCAGCCAGGCGTTCGGTGGGAAAGGGAAGAGGCGTCCCATGGTAGACCTCGCCAAAAGCGGCGGTGAGCGCCTGCCGGACCGTTTCCACGGTGATCCCCGGGACCAGTTCCACGAGGTTCACCACGCGGGACCGCACAGAGGGAACGCCTTTGAATTGCAGTTTCCCGGCGGAAACATGCAGGTAGTGGGACATCTTTTCCGCATCCACATCGATCAGAATGGTCCCATGGTGATAGCACCGGCCGCCGCTGGAATAGAAGGCGTTTCCGGAGAACTTGCGGCCGCCCGCTGTCAGGTCGTTGCGGCCGGATTTCTCCGCCTGAATCCCCAGCGCCTGCACCGCCCGGAGGATCACGTCCAACTGGCGTGGTACGCTGTAATCCTCCCTGTGGACCAAAAAGGTAAAATTGAGGTTGCCCAGGTCGTGGAATACCGCGCCCCCTCCGGAAAGGCGGCGGGCCAGAAAGCCCCCGTCGCGTTCCAGGGCTTCCACGCGGCATTCCCGGCGGCTGTTTTGGTTGCGGCCGATCACAACCGTGTTTTGGTTTTGCCAGAGGTAGAGGATACATTCCCCAGGGAGGACAGCGTTTAGCAGGGCCTCTTCCAGGGCTAAATTGGCGTATGGATTGGTACCGCTGGCTGTGGCGATATACAGGGTATTAAGCATCGAAGGAATACCGCAGTTTCGGGGTGCGCGCAGCGCGCACCTCGTCCGGCCGGCGAATGGGCGTGCGGGTGGGCGCGGCGTGGAGCGATTCCGGGTCGGTGTGGGCGCGCTCCAGGATTTCAGCGATCGTCTGCGCCGCCCAGTCCAACGTCTCCTTGGATTCAGTTTCCGTCGGTTCAAACATCAGCGCCTCCGGGACGATCAGAGGGAAGTACATGGTCGGCGGATGCATGCCGTAGTCCAGCATCGATTTCGCCACGTCCATGGCGGAGACGCCGGTCTCCTTCTTGAGATGCTCCATAGTGAGCACAAATTCGTGCATACAGAGACCGGGCGTTGCGGCGTCGCAGTGCGGTTCTAAGAGCTTCTTCAAATAGTTGGCGTTCAGGACAGCGGTCTGCGCAGCATCCCGCATCCCATCGCCGCCGAGCATTTTCATATAACAGAGCGCACGGACCACCACCAGGAAGTTCCCGTAGAACGCCTTTACGCTGCCGATGGTCTGCTCTGCATCCTCAAAGGTATAGCGGCCATCTTTTTCCACCACATGACGGTTGGGGAGGAAGGGCACAAGAAGATCTTTTACGCCCACAGCGCCGGAACCGGGGCCGCCTCCTCCGTGCGGGGTGGAAAAGGTCTTGTGCAGGTTGAGGTGTACCACGTCGAAGCCCATATCGCCCGGACGCGCGACCCCCATCACGGCGTTGAGGTTGGCGCCGTCGTAGTAGTTCAGGCCGCCCGCCTCGTGGACAATGCGGGTGATTTCCAAAATGTTTTTGTCAAACAATCCCAGCGTGTTGGGATTTGTGAGCATCAATCCGGCGGTGTCGGGGCCTGCGGCCTTGCGCAGCGCGTCGAGGTCCACACAGCCGTCCGGCGAGGATGGCACATTGACCACTTCGAATCCCGTCATGGTGGCGGAGGCTGGATTGGTGCCATGGGCCGAGTCCGGGACGAGGATTTTGGTGCGCTGTAGGTCCCCGCGAGAGCGGTGGTAGGCCTTGATGAGCAGAAGGCCGGTGAATTCTCCGTGCGCGCCTGCGGCGGGCTGGAAGGTCATCGCTTCCATGCCGGTGACGGCGCAGAGGATGCGCTCCGCCTCGGCCAGTACCTCCATGCAGCCCTGTGCCGTGTACTCCGGCTGCAGCGGATGGATTCCCGTGAAGCCCGGCAGGGCGGCGATCTCTTCGTTGAGCGCGGGATTGTATTTCATCGTGCAGGAGCCCAGGGGATAGAAGCCGTCGTTCACCCCGTGGACCCGCTTGGAAAGCTCCGTATAGTGGCGGCTGATGTCCGTCTCGGAGAGTTCCGGGAGATGAAGGGGTTGCTGGCGGGCGAATTGCTCGGGCAGCGCGGCATTTGGAACGTCGCAGTCCGGCAGGAGCGTACAGGCCCTCCCGGGGACGCTTTTTTCAAACAGCAGGTTCATGCGAACACCTCCTTCAACAGGCCGACCAGGGCGTCTATTTGCGCTTTGGTGTTCTTTTCCGTTGTACACCAGAGGATGCCGCCCTCCACGGGGTAGCCTCCCAAGATGTCATGCGCTTCCAGCTTGGCGAGAATTTGCTCCGCCGGGAGAGGCGTTTCTGTGACAAATTCCTGGAAAAACGCGCCGGGATAGCGGCGCGGGAAGCCGATCTTTTCCAGCTCTTCCGCGAGGTAGTGCGCCTTTGCATAGCTGAGCTGCGCTGCTTTTTGCAACCCCTGGGGCCCCATCGCCGCCAGGTAGACGGCCGCGCGCATGGCACAGAGGGCCTGGTTGGAGCAGATGTTGGAGGAGGCCTTTTCCCGGCGGATGTGCTGTTCCCTGGCTTGGAGCGTAAGCACAAAGCAGCGTTCGCCCGCTGCGTCCACGGTTTCGCCCACAATGCGGCCCGGCAGCTTGCGGAATAGCGCCTGTGTACAGGCCATGAACCCGAGGTACGGTCCGCCAAAGGCGAGCGGCATCCCGAGCGGCTGGCCTTCTCCCGCAGCGATGTCCGCGCCGCATTCGCGCGGCGATTTGAGTATGGCCGCCGCAATGGGGTGGATGCCCAGGATGAATTTGGCCCCTGCTTCGTGGGCAACGGCGCCGATGGCCTCCGCATCCTCCAGGTTGCCGTAGAAATTGGGCTGTTGCAGATAGACGCAGGCGTCCGTATCGCAGAGCATGGCGCGCAGGGCGTCCAGATCGGTGCGCCCGTCCTTAGTTGGAATGAGCGCAACCTCCGCATCCGCGCCCGCACAATAGGTTTGGATGGTTTGAATCACCGCCGGGTGTGCGGCGGCAGAGACCAACGCGCGATTGCGTTTGCGGTCGCGGCACATCGCCACGGCTTCCGCGGCGGCGGAGGCGCCGTCGTACACGGAGGCGTTGGAGGCGTCCATGCCGGTCAGCTCACAGATCATGGTCTGGTATTCAAAAATGGATTGCAGGATCCCCTGGCTGATTTCCGCCTGATAGGGGGTGTAGGCGGTCAAAAATTCTTCCTTATTGCAGACGCGCTCCACAATCGCGGGGATATAGTGGTCGTATGCGCCAGCGCCGCGGAAGATGGTGTGGAACACGTGGTTTTTATCGGCCAACGCACACATCTGCGCGGAGACTTCCATCTCCGAGAGGCCGGGGGCGAGGTCTAGGCCGTCCAGACGGATGGATGCCGGCACATTGTCATAGAGCGCCTCGATCTGTGAGACGCCGACAGCCTCCAACATTTGCCGTTTCTGTCCGGCGGTGGACGGAAGGTAACTTCCCATGGCGATTCTTCCCTTCTCAATCGTTTTTGTAGGGCGTCAATGCTTTGCCTCTTCTTCCGCGCAGAACGCTTCGTAGGCGGCGGCGTCCATCAGGTCGCCGTACTCCGTGATTTCCCCCACCTCGATGAACCAGGCGTCATAGGGAGCCTCGTTGATGCGCTGCGGGGCGTCGAGAAGCTCCTCGTTGATGGCGGAAACCGTGCCCCCCACCGGGCTGTACAGGTCGGAGACCGCTTTGACGCTCTCCACATCTGCAAAGCTTTCGCCCGGCGTGACCGGGTCGCCGACCTCGGGCAGATTGACAAACACAAGGTCGCCCAATTGGTTTTGTGCGTAGTCGGTTACACCGACGCGCGCGGATGTCTCATCGAGCTTTTGAATCCATTCGTGGGACCGGGTGTAGAGCAATTCATTTGGAATTTTCATATGTATATCCTCCTTAAAAATGCGTTTCTATGGAATGTTTATTTAGACTTTGTGCGTTTGTAAAAGGGCAACGGGACGATTTCCGCTGCAACGCGGCGCCCGCGGACCTCCACTTCCACGGCGGTGCCGGGGGCGGAACAGGCGGTATCGATATAGGCCATCGCGCAGCTTACCCCCAGATAGGGGCAATGGGTGCCGGACGTGGTGACGCCCACTTCTTTTCCGTCGATCCAGATGGGCTGATCTTCCCGGAGAATCCCGCGCCCCGTCGCTTTGAGGCCCACACGCACGCGGGCGGGCTCTCCCAGCTGCATCAGCGCGCTCTTCCCGATGAAATCCTCCTTATCGAGTTTGACGGCAAACCCCAAGCCCGCACAGAGCGGGTCCATGTGGTCGTTCAATTCGTGCCCATAGAGCGGCATGGAGGCCTCTAGCCGCAGCGTGTCGCGCGCGCCCAAGCCGCAGGGGGTGGCCCCCGCCTGGACCAGCGCCTCCCAAACCGCCGGGGCGTCTTTGGGCTCCATATACAACTCATACCCGTCTTCCCCCGTGTATCCGGTGCGGGAGACCATGCAGGGGACACTAGCCACGGTCACGTGCTCCACGAAGGAATAATACTTTTTAGGCAGCGCTTCCAGGTCGGCCAGCCCGGAGAGGACTTTGTCCGCCTCCGGCCCCTGTACAGCGATCTGGGCCACGCGGTCCGAGAGATCGGTGAGGGATGTCTCCCCTTGCAGGTGTGCGCGAAGCCATGCGAGATCCTTTTCGGTGTTGGCCGCGTTCAGAACCAGGAAAAAGGAGGTTTCCGAGCGGCGGTAGACGATCAGGTCATCCACCACGCCCCCGGCTTCATTGAGCATCAGGGAATAGCGCGCCTTCCCGACCGGCATCCCCGTGAACTGGTTGGAGAGGATGTAGTTGAGCGCTTGTTCGGCCTGCGGCCCCTCGATCAACGCCTCCCCCATGTGGGAAACGTCAAAAAGCCCCACATGCTGCCGCACCGCCATATGTTCGGCGATCACACCTGTGGGGTACTGCACCGGCAAAAGGTAACCGGCAAAGGGAACGATGCGCCCTTTGAGGGCAACGTGTTGTTCATACAGGGGTGTTTTCTTTTCCATGGGAACAATCCTCCTCATAAACAAAATTCCAGGAAAATAAAAAAAGACGGGGCGCGCAAATCTTTGCACGCTCCGTCATACAACCTGAAAGATTCTCCCAAAACGGGATTGCTTCTTCGGTGCCGCTTGTTGGCCGGAGGACCGGCAGGCATACGGCTTTTCGGAGTTTTGTCGGATACCGGTCCCTTTTGCCTGAGAGTTTTCGGCGTAGCCCCTTCGGCGCCGCAAATGCGCGGTCTCTCCCGGTATCTTCATCCATCCTATGTACTTTTCAAGCTTAGTATAAGAAATTTTTGGGGGTAAGTCAAGAAAATTTTGATACAGATTTTACACAATTCAAAGGCAAACGGCCGAAAATCGCCGCGGAATTGTATGCGCAGCAGGCCTATTCCAAAGGCTTTTTGGGCGGGAACCTTTTCCATGTATATGAAGGATTTCGTAAAAGATGACCGGCTGTGTGCGCAATGCGCACCCGCTGGATTCCCAGAAAAACAACGAGGGAAACCAGAATCCATTCTGATTTCCCTCGCGTTTTTTTAAAGGCTTTGTACAAAGTCCTTGATGTCGCCCAGCTCTTCCAGCAGGGGGGCGCCGATGACCTTGGAGAGCGCTTGATTCAGCTCGGAATATTCGTTACCTGTGATTTGAATCTGATCGTACTGGTGCTCGCGCAGAAGGTCCATGCGGCGGTCCAGTTCCGCGATGATCTCCTTTTTGATGTCCTTTGCCATGGAAACACTTCCTTTTGTTCAAAATACGTGCAGCCGCAACGGATGCGGCCGTATGGAACGGATGGAAGTAGTGTCCCCTGGGAAGCGGCGCTTATGCGTATTATTTGCTCATCGCTTTGGACTTTTCGGTGCAGACGTCAACCGCGCGGATGACGGCGGCGCGCAGGCCGTCCTGCTCCAGGCTAGCGACCGCCTCAATCGTGGTGCCGCCGGGCGAGCAGACCATATCTTTCAATGCCCCTGGGTGCATGCCGGTTTCCAGAACCATGCGTGCGGAGCCCAAAACAGCCTGCGCCGCAAAGGTATATGCCTGCTGGCGCGGCATCCCCTGCAACACGGCGCCGTCCGCCAGCGCTTCGATAAACATATATACATAGGCAGGGGAAGAACCGCTGACCCCTGCGACGACGTCCATCATGTTTTCCGCGACGAACTCCGCCTTGCCGAAGCTTTCAAAAATTTCCCGGACCTCGTTCTTTTCTTCGTCGGTCACATAGCTGTTTGCACAGAGCGCCGCCATCCCTTCGCCAACGAGGGCCGGCGTGTTGGGCATGGCGCGGACGATTTTGATGTTGCGGCCAAAGCGCGCCTCATTGACGGCGATGGTCTGCCCGGCGGCGATCATCACGATCACCACGTCCTGCTTGACCGTGTCACGGATCTCTTCAATGACGTCCGCGTACAGATACGGCTTGACCGAAAGCACCAAAATATCACATTTTTTTGCGGGGACCAGGTTGTCCTGCGTGACGCAGATGCCGTATTCCTTCTGCACACGGTTCAGGTTTTGTTCGCTGGGGTCGGCGGCATATACCTGCTCCGGGGGGACAAGGCCGGATTTTACGATCCCGCCGATCATCGCCTGCCCCATGTTACCGCAGCCGATAAATCCAATTTTTTTATCCATAAAACGTTTCGCTCCTTTTCCAGACGCCGCGTCCGCCTTGGGCACGGTGTTTTCTTTCTATTTTACAGCGCAAGCCGGAGAAAGACAAGGCGCGCTTCCAAACCTGCAAAAAATAGGCATGCAGCGTTTTTTGCTGCATACAATGGAATGGCGGATGGATGGACCGGATTTTTCAGTGAAATTTCCGAACTTTTCAAAGTGTCTTCAAAAAACGGTCACATTGCGCCAGTATACTAAAGACAACATCAGGAAAGGAGATGAGAGACCGGAACATAAAATCAAAACGGAAATTCAATTTTTGATACATATGATACTACTGTTGAAGCTGACCGGGTGGCTGGAATACCAGCCCGGTCGGCGGGACAGACAAACGAGAACTCATGCCGAGGGCATGGGCTTTTTTTATTTTATGCACCTTTGGTTGATTTTTGCAGAGGTTTGCCCAACCGGTCCGGTCAGATTCATTTTGAAAAAAGAATATGCAGCTTCCGCAGCAATCTAAGCGTCTACTTTTTATGTGCCTTTTTAGGATATTGGTTGCGGAGCAAGAATCCATAAAAAAGCGGTTAGAAAACCACAAAGATTATGTAAACAATTGACGCATTTTTCCTTGAATATTTTGGGCTTTTACGGTATAATCAAAACATATTTTGGAAAAATAGCCGTTTTTTGTTTGTGTTTTATTTTGATTTATCGGAATAATATAGAGCGCCGCCGAAAGGCGGGGCAGGAACCCGGTATGGCATGCCGGTTGGGGAATAGGAGTGAACAGATTTGAGGAAGCATTTTCGGCGGATGGGCTCGGCAGCGGCCGCCCTATTGTGCACCGTTTCTCTCGCAGTCACCGCGCTGCCAACAGGTGCATGGGCGGCTTCGACGGCGCAGACAACGGATTATCTAAATTTGCGCACGGGCGCCGGCCAGTCCTATTCCGTCCTTTTGACCATGCCAAAGGGCACGGAAGTCACCATCCTAGACGATTCCCAGGGCGAATGGGCCAAAGTGCGGTTGGCCTCCGGCCAGGAGGGGTATTGCAGCAAGGAATATTTGACGGCGGTTGGCAGCCTTTCCACCGCTACATACGGGGCCTTGGCGACGGGCGATACAGCGGTCACCACGGCAAACCTCAACGTGCGCAAAGGGGTGGGCACCAGCTATGGCATTGTCACCACCTTGGCGGAAGGCGCGTCGGTCACGATTTTGGACAGCTCCCATGCAACCTGGGCAAAGGTGCGCACAGCCAGCGGGCTGGAAGGGTACTGCCTGAAAGAGTATTTGAGCGGTTCGGCCGCAACGGGCGGTTCCTCATCCTCTACCGGTTCGGGTACTTCCACCGGCATGACGGCGGTCACCCAGGATTATCTCAATCTGCGCACCGGTCCCGGGACCAATTATGACCGTGTACTGACCTTGGCACAGGGGGTTTCCGTCTCCGTATTGGATAACTCCAATGCGGAGTGGGTGAAAGTGCGCACGACCTCCGGCCAGGAGGGATATTGCAGCCGGCAGTATTTGACCATCTCCGGAGGCTCGTCCGGCGGCAATACCGGTTCCTCCAGCTCTGGGACCAGCGGGGAGATCACCGCGACCGTGAAGGAAAACTTAAACCTGCGGGAGGGCGCGGGTCCCAGCTACGCGATCATCAAGACCATGCAACAGGGCGATACCGTCACCGTGATCGACAATTCCCATCCGACATGGGCCAGGGTCCGCACAGCGGATGGGACGGTGGGGTGTTGTTCCAAAGAATTTTTGGACATCCAGGCCAATTCCACTTCGGGTACGCCGTCCGACCCGTCGGATGCGGCGGGCGGATCGTCCACTGCAAATGAAAGCTTGCCCGCAACGGCCAAGGAGAGCGTTGCTATGCGCACCGGGGCGGGGACGAGCTATGAAGTGATCCGTGCGCTCTTCCCCCAGGAGAACGTCACCGTGACGGATAATTCCCATGCGACCTGGGCAAAAATCCGGACGTCGGATGGGACGGAAGGGTACTGCATGAAGCAGTACCTCGACATTCAGACGGCCTCCACGGGCACCGACCCAGGGACCGGGAACACAGGGGACGGGCAGACGATCACCGGGGCGACGGTAACGGCGGATGCGCTGCGCTTGCGCAGCGGCCCGGGTACGCAGTACGACCAGGTGGCAACCCTGCTCAAGGGCGCGACCCTCACGGTACTCGACACCTCCAATGCCGGGTGGACCAAGGTGCAGACGGCCAACAATCTGACGGGATATGTCAGCAACGAATACATTCAATTCCTCTACAATGGGCAGACGGGCGTTTCGGCGGATGTTTTGACGATTTCCCGCACCTCCGGGACGGTTTCCGCGGGCAAGACGCTCTATATCAAGGCGACGGCAAATCCAAGCACCGCGTCGGTGACTTGGAGCAGCAGCAATACCGCTGTGGCGACCGTCACCAACGGCTATATCTATGGCGTTTCCCCTGGTACAGCGGTGATTACGGCCACATCGGGTTCCCAGTCCAAGACCTGCACGGTCACTGTGACGGCGGCGGAGCCGGTGCGCACCGCCTATGCGTCGCCCAACATTGCCGGCGTGGGTTCTGCGGTGACATTTACGGCCATTACGGACACCACCCGCGACGGGGTGCGCTTTACGGTGCAGTTCCCGAGCGGCACGACGCAGATGATTTCCGCCACATCCAGCACGACGGAGACGACCGGCCAGACCAGCACAAAGGTCTGGAAAGCGGCGATGAATCTCACAGAACAGGGGACTTACCGTGTGACGGTCAGCTCTTCGCAGGGCGGCGTTTACAGCGCGGAGAGCTTTGAAACCAGCGCTTATGTGGTGTCCTCGCAGGATTACACCGTGACCACCTCCGAACAGCGCCGCGCCAGCGACAAGATGATCGAGCTGATCGCCAATTGGGAGGGCTACAGCGCATCCGTCTATGCGGACAAGCTGACTTCCACCCAGGTACCGACCCTCGGCTATGGCCTCACGCTCAAAGAGGGCGATACATTCTATAACGACCTCTCCAAGACGGAGGCATGGTCCCTGCTGGTCAACACCGTCAACAGCGCGTCCTATACCACAGAGGTCAATAAGTTTATCACGCAGAACAATTTGCTGATGAGCCAGTGTCAATTCGACAGCCTGGTGAGCTTCGGATACAATGTAGGCGCGGGCTATTGGAACAGCACGTCGTCGGAGATCGACCTGCGGCGCATCATTTTGAATGCCGTGGTCCCGCCCCAGGACTTTGGCACGGGTATGTCTGCCACGATCAGCAAGGCGACAGTGGTGCGTTCCACGCCGAGCTTATCCGGGACGCAGGTCTGTGAAGTCGAAAAGGGAACGGCCATCACGGTCACATCGGCCAATTTCAGCAACCAGAAGGACGGCTGGTATCTGGCGACGCTGCCGAATGGTTCCACGGGCTGGATCAATTCCGGCTATGTGACCTTAAACGGTGCGAATCTGGTCCATGACCTCAATTACACAAACGCTTATGCGTTTGGAACCGATATGCTGCGCTGGAACCAAGCGGGTGGAAAGAGTTATGCGGGGCTCTTGTACCGCCGGTTGGGTGAGGCGAATGTCTACAACTACAACGACTACAGCGCCTCCCGTGTGAACACCTATGGGTATACTTATCCCGCTGCGCTGGCCTATCTGGACACGCAGTAAATCCCAAAGCAACCGAATGGAAAAATCTCCACCAACTCTTTGGTGGAGATTTTTTAAAGCCAGGAGGCCGGAGCGGCCGCCTTTGGTTGTAGAGGGCGGGCAGAATAAAAATGAAAATCGATGGCAATGCCATGATGGGGAGGAGTTTTACAATGACTGAGCGTGAAAAGCTGGAAAAGGGCCTCTGGTACGATGCCAATTATGATGCGGAACTGCTGGAAGAGCGGTTGCAGGCCGAAGATTTATGCTTTGCGTTTAACCAGACGCGCCCGAAAGAAACCGAGCGGAAGGAAGAGCTGCTGAAGCAACTTTTGCCCCATAAGGGCGAACGTGTCACCATCCTGGCCCCGTTTTACACGGACTACGGCTACAATTGCCGGATCGGGGAGGAGACCTTTCTAAACCACAATGCCTACCTGATGGACGGTGCGCCGATCACCATCGGCAAGCATTGCTTTATCGGCCCCAATTGCGGCATGTACACGGCAAACCATCCGCTTGTGGCAGAGGAGCGAAACCAGGGCTTGGAGCAGGCAAGGCCGATTACCATTGGCGACAATGTTTGGATTGGGGCCGACGTCACCATCCTTCCGGGGGTCACCATTGGCGAGGGGAGCGTCATCGGCGCGAAAAGCGTGGTGACAAAGGATATTCCCCCCAATGTCATTGCCTTGGGGAACCCTTGCCGCGTCCTGCGTGCCATCACCGAGGCGGATCGGGTTCAGAAAGCCGATGAACCTCAAGTGGGGAAATAAAGGCTGCATTTCCCAGAAATGCCGGCTTCCCAGGCCGGGAGGATGATGTCTCCAAAGGAAAACTGTCCCTAGAAAAGAATCGTTTGATCGAGCGAAAGCGCCGGAGCACCCGCTGTTTTGCGTGGCTGCCGGCGTTTTTCCGTTGTAGTAGCTGTTCTGCATTTTATGTAGGTGTGTGAGAAAATTTCACAAGAGAAATCTTGACTTGAAACTGGACTGCATTGTAGCGTATGTAATGCGCATAAAGCGAGGTGATCAGGCAGCGCGAAAGAAAACGGGTCATCCATTTTTTGTGGATACATATGGGGGCGGCTCCTTCCATACGGAAATGCCTCCCTTACGACAGCCGCACGATCGGCGGCCGCGCAAATCTGCCTTTCTGCGCGAGACGGCCATTCAAGGGGCTGTAACAGATGATCTGGAAAGGAAAAACACCATGAGAAGTATTTTAGAGCGCCTATATGAAGGGGAACTTTATCCAGCGGAGAAGATTGTTTCCACGGACCCCAAATATCCTCTTTTGGAACGCGAAATCCACAAAGTGCAGAAGGATCTGCATGTGTTATTGAACGAGGATGGGCGAAAACAGTTGGAGCATTTGGGCAAGCTCTATATGGAAGAAAACACCATGGACTGTTACGCGGGGTTTCGCCACGGTTTCCAATTGGGCGCCCGGCTGATGTGCGAGATTTTTATCCGGGAAGAGCGTTAATCAGGAAAGCGGGATAGAGCGTCCTGTGTTCAAATGACAAAAGGCCGGAACCACAGAGGGTTTCGGCCTTGTATTCTGCATATTTTATAGCTCCCGCATCCAATATTTGCGGTCTAAAGCGCGGTATTGGACCGCTTCCGCTGCATGGACGGCTTCGATCCGATCACTGCCATCCAGGTCTGCGATGGTGCGGGCCACCTTGAGCACGCGGTCGTATGCACGGGCCGACAGGCCGATGGTTTCGAAGGCGCGCTTGAGAAGCGCCCGGGCGCTGTCGCTCAGAATGCAGTAGGTATGCAGGCGGTCCGGCGTGATGCGGGCATTGCAGGGGATGCCCGTCCCGCGAAAGCGTTCGTTTTGGATGGCACGCGCCGCGTCCACCCGCTTCTTGACCGACGCGGAAGATTCCGCGGGCTCCGCCGAATCCAGTTTGTCAAACTCCACAGCGGGCACCTCGATGTGAAGGTCGAGGCGGTCGAGCAGCGGGCCGCTCACACGGGCGAGATAGCGGGAAACAGCGCTTGCGCTGCAAATACAATGCTTGGTGGGGTGGCCGAAATATCCACAGGGACAGGGGTTCATTGCGGCCACCAGCATAACGCTGCACGGATACGATACCGTCCCCTGCGCGCGGGAAATGGTCACACGGCCGTCCTCGATCGGCTGGCGGAGGACCTCCATGGCGCTGCGGGAAAATTCCGGAAGTTCGTCCAGGAACAGGACCCCATTGTGGGAGAGGGAGAGCTCCCCCGGCTTTGGCAGGGCTCCGCCTCCGGAAAGGCCGGCTGCGGACACCGTGTGATGGGGCGAACGGAAGGGCCTTGTCCGGACGAGGGAAGCGCTGGCGGGCAGTACCCCTGCAATGGAATGAATTTTGGTGGTCTCGATCGATTCCGCAAAGGTCATATCCGGCAGGATGGAGGGGAGCCGCTTGGCCAACATGCTTTTTCCGGAACCCGGTGGGCCGATCAACAGGACATTGTGCATGCCTGCGGCCGCGACCTCTAAAGCGCGTTTGGCTTCCTCCTGCCCGCGGACCTCGGAAAAGTCGGGCAAGGGGACGCCGGTTTGCGTCGGATGTTCCTCCGGAATTGCAGAGGCAAGCGGTTGCCGTCCGGTTAGATGTGCAAAGAGTGCTGCGAGATTTGGGACCGGGTAGACCTCCAATCCCTGCACCACCGCCCCTTCGGGAGCGTTTTGCGCGGGGATATAAAAACGCCGGAATCCCGCTTCCTTGGCCGCAATCGCCATGGGAAGTGCGCCGCGGATGGGGCGCACTTCCCCGGAAAGGGAGAGTTCCCCCAAAAACACGCTGTCTTCCAACCCGGCGTCCAGCTGGCCGGAGGCGCGCAGCAGGGAGATCAGGATTGGAAGGTCATAGAGTGTACCTTCTTTGCGCTTGTCCGCCGGGGCGAGATTCACGGTGATCCGGCTGACGGGAAACTGAAACCCCACGTTTTTCAGCGCCGCCCGGACACGGTCCCGCGCTTCACGTACCGCGGCGTCCGGCAATCCCACCATCTCGAAGGCGGGGAGGCCCCGCGAGAGATCCGTTTCTACCTCGACCACAAAGGCGTCCAACCCATACAGCCCCATACTGTGTACTTTTTCCACCATCGTTCCTTCCCCCGCTCCTGCATGAAAGTCTCTTCAAATTATACGGCATGGAGCGAAGAAATGCGGAAAAGGTGGCAAATGGTCACCTAACAGGACGGCTCGCGATACCGCTTGAGCAGATTCGGGATGTCCTCGACGCGGACCGATGCATAGAGCGTTTGGTCGACCGTCAGGTTGGGCGCGCTGCCGCATTGCTTCAGGCAGTTGCGGGTTTCCAGCCGGAAGCAACCGTCCGGCGTGGTCTCGCCGGGGGCGATTCCCAGGGCATTTTCCACAGCGCGCAGAAGGGCCGTCCCGCCTTTTGCCGAGCAGCGCGGGCCGGTACACACTACAATCCGGTGGCGGTAGGCCGCCGGAGTGAGCCCCGGCACCCGCCGCACCAGCGCTGTAATCAGGGAAGGAGCGGCATCGACGGCTTGGGCAACCCGCTGTTGTACGCTGTCGGGGACGCAGCCGTAGAGCTGCTGCACTTCCCGCAGGAGCGCGATGACGGCCTGTTGGTCGCCGGGCCCCGCCGTATCTTTATATCGTTCTAAGATGTTTTCCAATGTGATTTCCTGTTTTTCCATATATTTCAGACCTCCTTGCTGCATTTCTGAGGGTATTTTTCCCTTCCACTTTATTTGGAATACGAACGCCCTGCCAAACGGCAGGGCGTGGATGTTTAGGCAAGCTGCATATTGGGATAGACCTTCTTTAGATATTCGTCTGTGTAATGTTCGTCCAGGAAAACGGCTATGGGATTGTTCGCGGGGATGCCCAAATGCCGGTTGGTCTGCCGGCGGATTGCCGCGGAAGAGATTACAATATCAAACACCATAAAGACCAGCAGCACCCAGGCGATCACCTTTCCGGGCCGGTTGGGGATGCGCTCAATGAGATTGGTGAAAAACGGGAGCATGTGCTTTAAGAAAATCAATCCCAAAATGCCCCAGCAGACCGCAAAAAAGACATTGGTGCGCCCCTGGACATTCAAGGGGGAGTCGCTGTATTCCCAGGATACCGTGCCGAAGATCAGCTCCTGGAACAGGGAACACAGGTATTCAAAGACGCCGCCGATGATGCCGCTGGCGAGGAAGATTACCACGCCGTTTGCATGCCGGAAGCGGTAGAGGACCACCGTAAAGATCACAGCCCCGATTCCATAAACCGGGCTGAACGGGCCGTAAATCAACCCCTGGCGGCTCTCAAAATACCCGAGGCGCAAGTAACACCAGAGCATCTCGATGCAGTAGCCGACAACACACCCGATCATAAAAATAAAGAATAACTTATAGAAATTTAAACCGTGGGCAAAGGAATCCTTGCGTCCTTCTACGGGGGTATAGCTATGTACTTTTTCTTCCTTTTTTCCAAATTTGACCATGGGACACCTCTTTCTCATACAATATATGTCGGACAATGTCGGTAAGGGAAATCTTAACACAAAGTACCTCGCCTGTAAAGCAAACAAAGAAATCCGGGAAACCGGAAAAGTCTTTGTGAAAAACCATTCAAGGCTTTTGTGAAAAGAGCTTTGCCCTCCGCATTGACGAAATAAAACAAATATATTTTTTTTGAAGGGTAAATATTTGTTGACTTTATAGAGAGAATGCAGTATGATATAAAAAGTCATAAGGAATGCGAGTCTCATGAGGTGTTTGGTTTGGCCGCAGAAACGCACAACAACCGAATGGAATCTTATCCCGATCAGCAGCTGGCCGCACTTGTGAGAGACGGAGATCCGGATGCCTTTTTGGAATTGACTTCCCGTTATATGACGCTCATCCGGGCAAAGGCGGCGCCGTTTCACGGCACCATGCTGGAGGCGGACGATTTGTGTCAGGAAGGGCTGTTGGGATTGCTGGATGCAGTCCGAAGTTTCCGGGAGGACGGGGGCGCAAGCTTCCGGACGTATGCGGGGACTTGTATCACCAATCGCATCATTATGGCTTACCGGTGGGCGGCCGGTCGGAAAAATCTTCCGCTGAACAATTTCGTCCCGCTCAATGAGGAGGGGACTTCCTGCGGCGCATTCGCCGGGGAGGAGGTCAACCCCGAAAAAATGCTGGTGGAGGAAGAAGACCTGCATCTTCTCAAACAGTTCATCAGCCGTGGTTTGTCTAAAATGGAACGCCAGGTGCTTATGCTTTATTTGGGCGGTTATAGTTACAAGGAGATTGCCGACTCCCTCCGCATTACCTCGAAGGCCGCAGATAACGCCCTGCAACGTGTGCGCCGCAAGCTCAAAGAACCGTTTTAGTCCCATTCATATGCCCAGCTCAAGAGGAGCGTTGTTTTATGGCAAAGGCGCGGTGCAAATCCGGCAAGGGCAAATATCTTTAATCTGAAGCGAGGTATATCAAATGTACGAAGACAAGACTCTCATCTGCAAAGAATGTGGCGCTGAATTTGTTTTCACCGCCGGTGAGCAGGAATTCTATGCTTCCAAGGGTTTCGTAAACGAGCCCCAGAGATGCAAGGCCTGCCGCGATGCGCGCAAGAATGCTGCAAAGCCTGAGCGCGAAATGTTCACCGCCATCTGCGCGAGCTGTGGCAAGGAAGCAAGAGTTCCCTTTAAGCCCCGTGAGGACCGCCCGGTTTACTGCAGCGAGTGCTTTGCAAAGATGAGGGAAGAATAAGTTATATACATTCTTTCATTTGCCAGTCGAGCGCCCCGGAATGTTCCGGGGCGTTTTTCGTTTTGCAGTGGGGAATGTGTCAAATCTTCGTATTGCAATCCGATGGACGGGGTATTATAATAAAAACCAGAATTTTGCTTTCTATATATGAAGCGCAATCGAAACGATAGGAGGAACCAACATGGCTGCTGTTACAAAAGATACCATCATTGGCGATATTCTCGATATGGACAAGACCACCGCTCCTTTCTTTATGGAGATGGGGATGCATTGCCTGGGCTGCCCGGCTTCCCGCGGGGAGACGTTGGAGCAGGCCTGCATGGTACACGGTGTGGACCCGGAGGAAATGGTGAAAAAGCTCAATGCCCATATGGAGGGCAAATAAGCTCGGATCGGTTTACACGCCGCCCGTCAACATGTTTGGCGGGCGGCGGTTCCATATTTGGAGAAAAGGAGGCCCATTGTATGCCCCATCCGTTGTTTCGCCTGGGGAACCGCCTGGCGTTGTGCGCTTCCATGGTGCGGGAGGGGACAAAGCTGGCGGACATCGGGACGGACCACGCCTATTTGCCCATCTGGCTCGCGCGCAAGGGGCGGATTTCCAGCGCCATCGCCGCGGACGTTAAGCCCTTGCCGCTGCGTTCCGCGGAACAGAATATCCGCCGCTACCATGTGGAGGAACAGATTACCACCCGGCTTTCGGACGGGCTGCGCGCGTTATCCCCGGACGAAGCAGGCGACATCGTCTTGGCGGGCATGGGCGGGGAACTCATCATCCGCCTGATCGGGGAGGCGCCGTGGCTGAAAGCGGGTGACAAGCGCCTGATTTTGCAGCCGATGACGTCGGCGGAGGAGCTGCGCCGGTTCCTAGAGCGGGAGGGGTTTGCGATCCTACGCGAGCAGGCGGCCGAGGAGGACGGCCACGTCTATTCCGTCATGCTGGTGGAGTACTGCCCCGCGCAGGCGGGCGGCGGCGAGCTGTACCCCTATATCGGCAAGCTGGATGGGTTTACGCCGGAAAGCCGCGCCTACATAGCGAAATGTGCGCGCCGGCTTTCTAAAAAAGCGCAGGGGATGCGTCTCTCAGGAAATGTGGAAGAGGCGTCAAGCCTGCAAATGATTTTGGAGAAGCTGCAACAGCTCTGTGAGACGAACAACGAAAAAGGAGGATTGGTTATGGCGACTGTTGGACAATTTTATGATTTTATCGATGCATTTGCACCGTTTCATACCGCAATGGGATTTGACAACCCGGGCCTTCTTGTGGGAGCGCGCGATACGGAGGTCCGTTCGGTGTTGTTTGCTCTGGACATTACGCCGCAGGTGGTGCGTGAGGCGGCGGAAATGGGGGCGCAGTTGATCGTAAGCCACCATCCTGTTATTTTCCACCCCTTGAAGAGCCTTTCGCCCGACTCGGCGCCCTATCTGCTGGCACAGTACGGGATCGCCGCCATCTGCGCCCATACCAATCTGGATATGGCGCAGGGCGGGGTGAACACCTGCTTGGCGGAGCGGTTACAGCTCAAAAACGTGCGGATGCTCAAGGAATACGAGCACAGCGGCCTGCCGGATGGCCTGATCGGGGAGACCGGCCGCCCCTATACGCCGGAAGAATTTGCTGCGTTTGTAAAAGACATGCTGGGATGCGACGGCCTGAAATATGTGAACGGGGGCAAGACCATCACCACGGTGGGCCTCTGTGGGGGAGCTGGAGCGGACCTCACGCCGGACGCTGCCGCGCAGGGGGCGCAGGCGATGGTCACCGCGGACACGAAGCACAACCAGCTTCTCGATGCGGAGGATATGGGGATCACACTGGTGGACGCAGGCCATTTCTTTACGGAGGACGTGGTGGTTGCGCCGCTGATGGAGCGGCTTCAAAACCGCTTCCCGGAGGTGAAAATGGCCAAGTCTGTGCGGGCGCACAGCCCGGCCCGATTCCTCTAATCCCATGCCGGCGGTAAAAGCCCGCCGCGATGGAAAGGATGGATACCAATGGCTCTGGATGGAGCATTTTTGAGACATTTAAAAAAGGAACTTGAAGAAGCCGCGCTCGGGGCGCGCGTGGAGAAGATTGCGCAGCCGAACCGGGAAGAGATGGTGTTTACCCTGCGAACGCGGACCGATCACTATAAACTTCTCCTGTCTGCACGGGCAAACAGCGCGCGCATCCATTTTACCCAGTATGTGCCGGAGAACCCCAAGGTGCCGCCCATGCTGTGTATGCTGCTGCGCAAGAGGCTGTCCGGCGCGAAGCTGGCCGCCGTACGGCAGCCAGGCCTGGAGCGCCTGCTGCTTTTGGATTTTGACGCGATCAATGAATTGGGCGACGAAGTGCGCCTGACGCTGGCGGTGGAGATCATGGGCCGCTACAGCAATATCATTTTAGTGGACGAAAACGGCAAGATCGTCGATGCGCTCAAGCGCGTCGATGCGGAGATGTCCTCTGAGCGCCTGGTGCTGCCGGGGTTGACGTATCAGCTCCCGCCGCCGCAGAACAAGCTCTGCATGCTTGAAGCGGAGCCGGAGGAGATTTTGGCGCGCCTGCGGGCGTTGCCCGCCGATACGGAGCTCTCAAAGGCGCTGCTGTCCAGTTTGCAGGGCGTTTCGCCGGTGGTCTGCCGGGAGTTGCAGCATTTGACCGGGCGCGGCGCCGACCTGTATACCCAGGAGATGACGGAGGAACACTGGGAACGTCTACGCTTTTTCCTGGCCCGCCTGGTCCGGGAAGTGCGCGGGACCGAGGGCGCGCCTTACATGGCGGTCAGCGTGGCCAAAAAGCCGATGGATTTTTCGTTTATGAATATCACGCAGTATGGGACGGCGGCCGTCGTCAACCGGCAGGAGACCTTTTCTGGCCTTCTGGACGCCTTTTATGCGGGCCGCGACCGGATCGAGCGCATGCGCGCCCGCTCGCAGGATCTGCTGCGGGTGCTCTCGAATGCCTCCGACCGCCTGAGCCGGAAGATCAACATCCAGCGCGCTGAGTTGGAGAAGTGCGCGGAGCGCGACCAGCTGCGCATCTGCGGCGACCTGATCAGCGCCAACCTCTATCAGATTGAAAAGGGCAGCACGGTTGTGTCCCTGCAAAATTTTTACGAACCGGATGCTCCGCTGGTCAAAATTAAGCTGGACCCTTCGAAGACGCCTTCCCAGAATGCGCAGAAGTATTACAAGGACTACCGGAAGGCGCGCACGGCGGAGGAGAAGCTCACCGAGCAGATCGGCCAAGCCCAGCAGGAACTGGAATACCTGGATACGGTCTTTGAGGAATTGAGCCGCGCCAAGGTGGAACGCGACCTTTCCGAGATCCGGCAGGAGCTGGTGGAGCAGGGGTATATCCGCGCGCAAAAGGGGAAGCAGAAGCCCGTAGCGGCCGCAGCGCCGTTGGAATTTACATCCAGCGACGGCTTCCGTATTTTGGTGGGGCGGAACAACCGGCAGAACGACCGCCTCACGCTGAAGCAGGCAAACAACAACGACATCTGGCTGCATACCAAGAATATCCCCGGTTCGCATACGATCCTGGTGACGGATGGGCGCGAGCCGACGGAGACAGCCATCCGCGAGGCGGCGATGCTGGCGGCGGCGCACAGCCGCGCGCGGGATTCCTCACAGGTGCCTGTGGATTACACGCAGGTCCGCAATGTCAACAAGCCATCCGGGGCGAAGCCCGGCATGGTGATCTATGTCAAGTATAATACCGTTTATGTGACCCCCGCAGCCTCCGAAGAGGTATAACGTTGGCGATTGATACAGGGAATGGTTTGAAGAAACGATTTGTTGTTTCAAAGGACATCCGATGGCCAGAAAATGGTTGTTTTGGCAGTGTGGGGGCTTTCTGCTCCAGCCTTCCCGACGCAGAAACCGTCCGGTGCGTTGACAGAAAAGAAACGGAGGGTATATAATAACCCTTATATTTTAGGGACAGCTGGATGGTTTTGGCGAACCATGTGGAAGATACAGGGAATACACAATTTCGGTTTGGAGGATACGGAATGAACGAATATACGGAGAAATCTGGCAATCTGCTGGAGCGGGCCGCAGATTTGCTTGCGGATTTGATGCAGACCATCTTCTTAACAGTGCTCAAGCCCTTTGTAGGGCTGGCGCAGAGGATGAGCGACCGCTTGAAGAATTTTTTGATTAGCGCATCGTTCTTTGGAATCATGGTCATCATCTATTTGGAACACACAAACATCACCAGCCTGATTTTGCAGCATCTTCCGCTGCCGTCGGTCGTGAAATATGTCTTTTTCGACCTGCTCGGCTGTGTGCTGATGGCAGTGGTGGCAGTCTGTTCCATCAAGGGCCCCTTACAGCGGAGGAGCTGCAATGCGATGATGACGCTGTTGTGGGCCGGCATGTGTATCTTCTTTATCGTATCGGCGATCTACACGTCGCTCGACTGGGCGGCCATATCGATCATCTTTACTTTGGTGTTCCCGTGCGTCTATTTTATCTGGAATAACCGCAGGGATTACGGCACCTTGTTCCGCCTGGTGACAAAGGGCTTGGTGAGCTTTAACCTGGTCTTTTTTGTGCTGAGCGTTCTGTTCAGCCCGATCACCGGCGGCCAGTACCGCGCCCTGTTTACCAATGCCAATTCCCTTGGCCAATACCTGACCTGTACCATTCCGCTCTTCATGATGAATTACACGCTGGCATGGCGCAAGATCGGCCAGAAACCCCGTGTTGCCGCGCCGGTGCGTTTCGACGCGCACCGTCCCGGCACATGGTTCCGGTATCTGGCGTTTGTCTGCCGCATGCATAAGGAGCTGATCCCCTCCCTGTTGGGGCTGGGCACCTCGGTCGCCCTGATCGTATTCAGCCGTTCGCGTACCGCGCTGCTCGCCGCGGCGGTCACGCTTGTCCTTTGGTTTGTTTTAAACTATATTGTGGCGCATTGGGGCGAAGGCTTTAAAGCGATCGCTCTGCGCGCTGTCCAGCACATCGTCCCGATGGTCCTGGCGGTTGTCATCTGTGTTCCCGGCACGTTTTGGCTTATTAAGGGCGGCACGTATGTGGTGTATTACTATGCAGCGGTCAACGATTTGCTGCCGGAGGGCTATGAATACCTCGACCCGCGCCTGCAGGGGACAAAACTGGACGATGCCATCAATGCGGCTATGGACCGCTTGGATACGGAAGGGAAGACCGCCGACCAGGTGACCACGCACCGCACCTTGATTTGGGAGGCGTTTGCGCAGCGCATTGAGCCCTTTGGCCATGAGCGCGGCCAGATCTATGTGCATGATTATGGCGTCGCGGCAACCGCGCACAACTGCATCATACAGATCTTGTATGACAGCGGTATTTTTACCGCTTTGTTCTATTTTGCGATCAATGTGGCGTCCGGCTTCCGCGCGCTGCTGTATTATTTCCGCCGCCGGAAAGGGGATGCGTATGCCATTTTCCCGGTGTTGCTGATGCCGGGCTATCTGGTGACCTCGCTTCTGGCGTCGTCCTATCCGCCGTTTGCCTACAGCATTGCCCTGGTCTATTGGCTGGTCCAGGCGCCGCTCTTTGAAAAGAAGATTCACAAGCTGGATAGCCTGCCCGAATCTGTGTAAACAGGAGCATCGTTATGAAACGACTCATTTTAATCACCGATCACTATCCTTATACCAGGGGGGAACTGCCGTTTGTCCAGCCGGAGCTCGCGGTGACGTGCCAGCATTTTGAGGTGAGCGTCATCTGTAAGAGTCCCGCGGAAAAGCAGGAGTATCCGCTTCCTCCTGGTGTGAAATTGTATCACTATCATAAAGACGCGACCATGGGGGAGAAGATCCGCAACCTATTCGGCTGCCTCCTGGACGGCAATTACTACCGCAGCGTATTTGGAAGGGAACATGCAAAGGGGTCGTGGCGTGCCCGCGAAGCAGAGGTCCGCAATTTCAGGCTGTCCGCCCATCTCTTTCGAAAATACCTGCGGGATGAGGGCTTTTTCGACCGCATCGAACATACCATTTATTACTCCTATTGGTACAATTACGGGGCTATGGCGCTTGCATTGGAGAAACAGCGCCACCCGCGGATGCGCATCATCACGCGCACGCATGGCTATGATCTCTATAACGAGCGCTCTCCGGCTGGCGTCCAGCCGTACAAGCGCTTTATGGACCGGCATATGGATGCGGTGTTTTTTGTATCGCGCCGGGCCTGTGCGTACTATAAAAAGCATTTTGCCACGCAGGACAATGGGCATTACCAATTGGCCTATCTTGGCGTACCGGATAATGGCCTAAATCCGCCCGGCAGGGGGGAGGAGATCAGCCTGTTCTCCTGTTCCAACATCATCCCGATCAAACGTGTGGGCCTTTTGGTGGAAGCGCTCTCCTTGCTCCCGGGGCGGAAGATCCGCTGGGTCCATGCGGGCGGGGGCAGCCAGGAGGAAGCCGTCCGCCGGCTTGCAGAGGAAAAATTGGGTGGAAATCCAGAGGTTTCCTATGCATTTCTGGGGGCTGTTCCGAATGAGGAAGTGATTGCTTATTATAAATCCACGCATGTGGATTTGTTCCTCACTGCTTCGGAGACGGAAGGCGGAACACCGGTGTCCATTATGGAGGCGTTTTCCTTTGGCGTGCCCGCTGTGGGGACGGATGTCGGCGGGATACCGGAGATGATCAATGCAGGGACCGGCTTTTTGCTCAGCGCAAACCCAACCCCGCAGGAGATTGCAGCGGTGATCGCCGCCTATGCCGACGCGCCCGCTGCCAAAAAGACCGCTTTGCGCAGCAATGCACGCCAGATGTGGCATGCTTCTTTTTACGACAAGGCCAACCACACGCGCTTTGCCAGCGAATTGGAAAAACTGTAACAGGGTGTTGTGCCCGGATATACGCAAATAAGATGCGAATTTGGTCTTTGGAGGGTACACATTGGATAAATATAAACGATTGATTTCCAATACCGTGATCTTTGCAATTGGCACGTTCAGTTCGAAGGTGCTGGTTTTCCTATTGATGCCGCTGTATACGCGCGTATTGACGGATGCGGAATATGGCGTCACCGATCTGATCGTACAGACAGGGAATCTCCTGCTCCCGCTGGTGTCCTTAGGGATTATCAATGCGGTGATCCGCTTTGGCTTGGACCGGCAGGTCCGCAAGAGCGATGTGTTTACAACGGGGCTCTCCGCGATTCTGGTCGGCTTTTGCGTCATGCTTCTGCTGTATCCGCTCCTGAGCTTGTTGGATTTCCTTTCGGACTATACGGTGCTGATCTACGCCTTCGTGCTGATGTCCAGCCTGCGGTCGCTCTGTTCCCAATTTGTGCGGGCGCGGGGCCAGGTGCGGCTCTATGCCGTGGACGGCATTGTCAGCACGCTCACGACCATTTTATTCAATGTTTTGTTCCTGGTCGCTCTGGATTGGGGCATATTCGGTTATGTCCTGGCCATTGTGTGCTCGGATACGCTCTCGGTGCTCTTTTTGGGGTTGAATGCGCAGCTGTGGCGCTTTATCCGGTTCAAGGGGCTCCGCCGCACCGTATCGAAGGCGATGCTGAAATATGCCATACCGCTGATCCCCAACAATGTCCTCTGGTGGATCACGAATGTGTCCGACCGGTATATGGTTGCCTATCTGCTGGGAAACGACGCCAACGGCCTCTATGCGGTGGCCTATAAGGTACCTTCGATTGTGGTGCTGGTCTCCGGCATTTTTATGGATGCCTGGCAGATGTCCGCCATCACAGAGACGCAGGGACGTGGAAGCTTTTTTACCAGGGTATTCCGTTCTTATACCTCCCTGCTGTTTATCACTGGCTCTGGAATTATCCTATTCAGCAAGGTGATCACGAAGCTTTTGGTGTCCGAAGCATTCTATCCATCATGGCAGTACATCCCCTTTTTGGTTATGGCGACGGTATTTACTTGTATTGTCAATTTCCTGGGAAGCATCTATATGGTGGAAAAGAAGAGTATGCTGTCCCTGGCGACCACAGCGGTGGGCGCTGTGACCAACGTAATTTTAAATTTTTTGCTGATCCCGCGCTTTGGCGTAAACGGCGCGGCATTCGCCACCTTTATCAGCTATTTCGTGGTCTTCCTGCTGCGCGCGGTGGACACACGGCGCTTTGTACGGATGCGTTATAGCGAACTCCGCTTGGCAATCAATATGATTCTTTTGTTGCTGCAAAGCTTTGTGATGATTTTGGAGCTGCCCTATTGGATCGCAATGGAGATTTTCCTGACCGCCTTGATGATCCTGCTGAACGCAGGGGAACTGCTGGTCAGTTTGCGGAAGATATTGGCACGCAGATAAAAAGCGGGCACGCCGGCGTGCATGGGAGCGGTCTGTTCCCATGTACCGGCGTGCCCGTTTCGGATGAGAAAATAAGAAACGTTTTAGGAGGAAACCGGCGCATCAGCGTGTGCGGCTGTTGCCCTCTTTTTGTTGCAGACCGTCTGGATTCCGGTTTTCCGGCTGCGGAATGGCATAGATCTCTGTATATGCCTCCGCTTCCTCATCGGACACCGGCGGAGTCTGGATCAAGCCGGTGCATTCGGTAGCGGAAGCGACCGTGTCATAATCGAAAAAATCGTCCTCCATGTCCATCGGCGCCATCTGCTTGTTTTTTGGATCGTTCATCATGGCGAGGCTCCTTTCCGCCGGATCCTGTGATTGCCTTCGGCGGCCATTCATTTCCCCGGCACCGTTTAGTTTCTCTTGCATTTCGTAAAAAATACCTAGAAGTCTCTGCAACAGGCTGGCCGCTGTGGGCGCATCCATTGGTTTGCTTGAAGTGGATATGGCGGAAAAACTGCTGTTTGCCGGCATCCGTTTCGGGATTTTTGCTAGAAGTTGGCGATTCCTTCCGCCGCTGTATTGACTTTGTTCTCCAGATCGGGGTAAACTATACCCGTTTGGTAATTTCCGGTTTGATGTGAAGGGCAGGAGGGACTTGTGAACATACAGATTTTTGGAAAGAAGAAGTGCTTTGACACTAAGAAGGCGGAACGCTATTTCAAGGAGCGCCGCATCAAGTATCAGATGGTGGACCTAGCGCGCTTTGGCATGAGCAAAGGGGAGCTGTCCAGCGTCAAAGCGGCGGTAGGCGGCCTGGAACCGCTGGTGGATGAAAAGGCGGAAGGGGCGCTGCTCCTTCGGTATTTGGCCAGCGAAGACGCAAAAATCGAAAAGCTTTTGGAGTCCCCTGCGCTTTTCCGTACGCCGATCGTCCGGAACGGGAAGCAGGCGACCGTGGGCTATTGCCCGGACATTTGGAAAACATGGGAGTGAAACAGATGGCATATTTGTTTGTGGAATATCCAAAATGCACCACCTGCCAAAAGGCAAAAAAGTGGTTGGAGGAAAACGGCATACCGTATACGGACCGCCACATCGTGGAACAGAACCCCACGGTGGAGGAACTGAAGGAATGGCACACGCGCAGCGGTCGGGAGCTGAAACGGTTCTTTAACACCAGCGGTTTGCTGTATAAGTCCATGCACTTAAAGGAGAAATTGCCGGAGATGTCGCCGGAGGAGCAGTTTGAACGGTTGGCGACAAACGGGATGTTGGTGAAGCGCCCGCTTCTGGTGGGCGATGATTTTGTCCTGATCGGGTTCCGTCCCGCGGAATGGGAGGCCTGGAAGGAGGCACACGCATGACGGAGGTAGCCGCAGCGATTTTGCGCAGGGATGGGAAAATCCTGATTTGCCAGCGCAAAGAGGGCGGAAACTGCTCCCTTCTCTGGGAGTTCCCCGGCGGCAAACGGGAGGCCGGGGAGACCATGGAGCAGTGTGTGGTCCGAGAATGCCAAGAGGAGCTGGGGATCGTGATTCGTCCCAAGGGCCTTTATGCGCAGGAGCATTACACCTACGGCACGGAACCGTTCTCCTTTGCGTTTTTTAATGCGGAAATCGCCGAAGGGGAGCCGGAGAACCACGTCCATCGGGCGATGAAATGGGTGCGCCCGGCGGAACTTCTCAGCGAGCCCTTCTGTCCCGCGGATGAGGGGATTGTCCGCCGGTTGGCAAAGGAAGGGTCGTTGCTCCAGGCGGTACACCATGTGGCGATCATTGTTTCCGATTATGAGAAATCAAAGGCATTTTATGTGGACACCCTTGGGCTGGAAGTGGTCCGCGAAAACTACCGGGCTGACCGCGGCTCCTATAAGCTGGATGTCAAACTTGGGGATTGCGAGCTCGAAATCTTTTCCTTCCCTGGCAGCCCGCAGCGCCTGACCCGGCCGGAAGCCTGCGGCCTGCGCCATTTGGCGTTCCGGGTGGCCGACATCCACGAGGCCGTCGCAGAATTGGAACGCCGCGGCGTCGAGGTGGAGCCAATCCGCTTGGACGCCTATACAGGGGATTTGTACACCTTTTTTATGGACCCGGATGGTTTGCCATTGGAGCTCAAGCAGTGTGCGGCGCCCGGACAAAATTAAGCAGTTGGAGGAACAGCCTTGTCTAAGTATGTAAATGAAATTGAGAAAAGAAGAACCTTTGCGATTATTTCGCACCCGGACGCCGGTAAAACGACCCTGACGGAAAAGTTCCTGCTGTACGGCGGGGCAATCGCCATGGCGGGCGCGGTCAAAGGGAAAAAGGCGGCGCGTCATGCGGTCTCCGACTGGATGGAGATTGAGAAGCAGAGGGGCATTTCGGTCACGTCGTCCGTGATGCAGTTCCATTACGAGGGATATTGCATCAATATTTTGGATACGCCGGGCCACCAGGATTTCTCGGAGGACACATACCGCACCCTGATGGCGGCGGACTCCGCCGTCATGGTGATCGACGCGGCAAAGGGCGTGGAACCGCAGACCCGCAAACTGTTTAAGGTCTGTTTATTGCGCGACATCCCCATTTTTACCTTTATCAATAAGATGGATCGCGAAGCGCGCAACCCATACGACCTTTTGGACGAGATCGAATATGAGCTGGGGATCAAAACCTATCCGATGAACTGGCCGATCGGCTGCGGCAAGGAGTTCAAGGGCGTTTACGACCGGAATAAGAAGGAGATCATCGCGTTCCGTGCCAACGATGAAATGGCGAACGGCCAGCGCCAGGTGGCGGCCATCGAAGCCGACCTCAGCGACCCAAACCTGGCGGAGCTGATCGGCGAGGATCACCGGCAGATACTGGTGGACGATGTGGAGCTGCTGGACGGCGCGGGCTATGAGTTCGACCTGGAGGCGGTGCGCCACGGGCGGCTTTCGCCGGTGTTCTTTGGTTCGGCGCTCACCAATTTTGGCGTGGAGCCGTTCTTGGAGGACTTCCTGCATATGACGACGCCCCCGCTGCCGCGCAAGTCGGACGCTGGGGAGATCGATCCCTTCGACGACGATTTTTCCGCGTTTGTCTTTAAAATCCAGGCGAATATGAACAAGGCGCACCGCGACCGTGTGGCGTTCATGCGCATCTGCTCCGGGAAGTTTGAAAAGGGCATGGAGGTGCTGCATGTGCAGGGGGATAAGCGGATGAAGCTTTCCCAGCCCCAGCAGCTCATGGCGCAGGAGCGCGAGATTGTAGACGAGGCCTATGCGGGCGACATCATTGGCGTTTTTGACCCGGGCATCTTTTCCATCGGCGACACCATCAGCGTGCCGGGGAAGAAGTTCCGGTTTGAGGGCATCCCCACATTTGCGCCGGAGCACTTCGCTTTGGTGCGCCAGGTGGACACCATGAAGCGCAAACAGTTCATCAAGGGGACTTCCCAGATCGCCCAGGAAGGCGCAATCCAGATTTTCCAGGAGCTGGGCGGCGGCATGGAGGAAGTGATCGTCGGCGTGGTGGGCGTCCTCCAATTTGAGGTCTTGGAATACCGGCTAAAGAATGAGTACAATGTGGATATCCACATGGAGCGGCTTCCCTATGAGCATATCCGTTGGATTGAGAATGAGGATCTGGACCCCAAAACGTTGAACTTGACCTCCGACACAAAGCGGATTCAGGATCTGAAAGGGAACCGCCTGCTCATTTTTGCCAATAGTTGGAGCATTAACTGGGCGTTGGAGCACAATGAAGGGCTGAAGCTTGCCGAGTTTGGAAGATAACGTCCTCTAATTTTATAGATAGAAAAATAATTTAGGATTTTTAGGTATATACTTTACCTGAAAATCCTTTTTATTTAAACTAGGATTTGTCTATCTTTTATCTTTGTACATAAAATTTTTAAAAAGATATAGGCTTTTTTCATCTATACCTTGAAAATTTTGCAGATGTACATTATACTTAGGGTAAAGTAACGAAAGGCCGTTGATGGCTTGCTTAACGCTTGTTCGGAAGAAGTAGCAGGGGTTGTATCTTTAATATTTTCTAAAAAGAATAAATTTTCTGCCATTAAATGGTATAATCCATATGAATTAGAAAGTTCGTCTCAATGGCGTTTGATTGGATAGCTCCCTCTATGGAGAAATGCAGAGTTCTTCAAGAGGATGTTAGGTTTAGAAGTTTTATAGACCAGGAGGGGCAGATATGAAAAAGCGGGCATTTTCCGTTTTCCTTTCGCTGACGATTGTTTTTTGTGCGATTTCTGCATATTTAACACAGGCGGCAGCGGAGCAATTCCTGGGAAGCGGCGCATGGCATGTGGATGATGAAGGCGCCCTCGTGCAAGAGGACGGCTATTATGTCTATACCATTAAGCCGGGGGATATTGAAGATGGCGTTGCAACCATCCGTTTTGACCCAATCGCTTCCCCGAATGTTTTGATTGAGGACAATTATCATCCCGGCAGCAATACGGGCGTAAAGGTGAAGCTTGTCAATGAAAGCGGCCAGAAGCTTGTTTGGGAATCCGGCGGTTATGACTTTACGACGGTCAATACTTATCAGGTGGGTGGACCGATCCCGCTGGATATCAGCCAGTACACCGGATTTGTATCGGTGGATTATGGCACGGAAGAACATCCGTATGAAATCCAGTATGGCACCGCATACCAGACCATTCCAAATTCCTTTGATGTGTTGGGGTTTGACGGCCAGTACATCCGGTTTGCCGTGGCGGCGGTCCGGACAAGCAACAAGCCTATGGCGCGGCTGTTCGGCAAAGAAGATCCCTATGATGTTACGCTGACCGAAGCGGTGCAGGTGGAGTCGCGCGTCAAAGAAGCGATTTCCTTCCGCGATGCGGACGGCCATGAGCGTACAGTCTCTGCGGATGCGGACCGTACCTATGCAGATTATTTGAAGCTGTATTACAATGTGGATTCGTTGGAAGATCTGACCAACCGGCAGAAATTGGAAGTCTTGGGCGGCGAAATGGAGTTTAAGAGCTTTTCGGAGGATCCTTCGGAGCGCTTCGATCCCAATACGACGGATCCCATGTTTGACCAATTTAAGCTATATGGCATTATTAAGCCGAACAACCATTATCAGATGCTGGAGACGGACCCGGAGCTCTTAGCAATGGGATACCATTACCTCTATAGCAACTGCATGCGGTTTACGTTTGACGCAGAGACGTCTCCGATTGACGGTGTGAAGGATTCCGCAAATGGAATGAGCATTGCGGACTTCATGGAAAAGGATTCGGGCTCGGCGGCTACACAGAGTGCAGAAAACGTTTTCGGCGGTACGGTACTAAATGAAAACGATGTATTGACATTGGAACATCTGGCGTTTGCTTATCAGGCGCCAAATGCATTCAACTGGATGCCGCATTGTATCGATTTTAATTTCACTTTGAAATTTGTTGTAGACGGCGGGGATGTTTCAAGCGACCCCGGAAGTTCCAGCGAGGATTCCTCCCATGGCGGCGGAGGCGGCGGTGGAGGTGGAGGCGGTGACGACCGTCCCGACCCGACGCCGTCTGAGGATCCTTCCAGCAATCCGCCCACCGTTCCAGAGACACCGTCGGAAGGCGGGGGCTCCGCAGGCGGCGGAACAGATACTTCCGGAACGACAACCGTGCCCCCAGAGGGCAACGATGAGTCCGGTGCTTCTACGGGTGGGTACTCTGGAGGAAATATCAATGAAGATTCCGACGGAAGAAGTGGAAAGCCTAAGACCGGCGATCATACCTTGGCGTTGCTCGCTGTTTCAGCTACTTTAGCGGTAGGCTCCGGGGCCTTGTGTATCTTTTTCCGCGGGAAAAAAGATGAGCAGGACGATGTTCAAGAAGAAAGATGAGATTTTCAGGAGGGAACTCGCAGGCCATAAGCATTGCAGAGGGCTTTCTGTGGAAACGGTGTGACAGCAGTTTATGAGGAAGACGGCTGCCACACGAAACGACGGCGGTATGCAAATACTGGCCATGCCAAAAGGTGGGGGCGCCTGGGCATTTACAGGCGGAAACTCTTACCCACAAAACGTTATCTACATTTTGGCCGCGCGGATTGTCCCTTGACCGGGACGGTCCATAAACCCAAATATATTCAATTAGGAGGAAACAAAAATGAGCGCAAAGAGAAAACTGGCAATGTCCGGTGTAGCAATCCTGGTTGTTCTCACCCTCGTGGCTGGCGCTACCATGGCTTGGTTCACCGACACCGAGAAGGTCAACGCAAACTTTAAGGCCGGCATCCTGGACATCAGTGTTTCCGATGACGATGCATCTGATGGAACAGAGTTGAACTTCGTGAACATGCGTCCGATGACGTATGAGGCCTTCGAAAAAGAAGCATTGGAGACACTGGCGATGAGTGGCACGACTTCCAGCCCGTATGACGGTGAAGGCTATGATCCGAATCCGGTGTATGTACAGCAGTTCGCTATCAGCAATGTTGGCACCCTGCCTGTGAAGGTTAAACTCACCTTCGAAGAAGCAGATCCGGCTGCTGATGATACGATTAAGAAGATTGTTAGCAATGGAAACGGCGGTATCCGCCAGACGGGAGAAACAGTTGCATGCAACAATGAGTTGGGCAAGGCGTACAACGGATACACCGGAAACAATATCAACCTTACTTATGATGCGGCTAACTATAGTGGCACGAACGATCACTTCCATGTTGTTCTGTTCCAGAAGGTTCCTTTTGAACAGACATGGAGATGGGAAGTTGTTGCTAAAGATATCACTCTTGACCAGCTGCAGGGCGCAGACGGCTATGTCCTGAAGGACGGCGACGGGAATGATCTGCTTCTCCCGGCAGGCGCAGATGCAGGCGACAATACATATGCTCTGGGCGCCTATCTGGATAAGGATGCTTACAACGAGTATCAGGGCAAAGAGTACCATGTCAACTTCACTGTGAATGCAAAGCAGGTTGACAAAGATGCAACGTACGCAGACGAAGCCTAATATTATTTATAGTAGCTTTGTCTTATAGCAAAGTGAAATAGCGAAATATAATGGGTTTTTGCGGTTATTGAGAGGTCAAATCACCGGTGCACCGGGGCAGCCGCCCCGGCGCGCCGGGCTATCTTATTTCACAAGGGGGAAGGGCAAGTTGTTCAAACTGCTTAAAGAGTCGTGGCTAAGTCTCACCTTGATACTGGTGATTTTGGCGACTGTATGTACAGCTACGTTTGCGTGGCAGGTAGATCAAAAACAGATGCCGTTGACGGCTACCAGCGCGTTGGTCAATGTAAAGCTGAGCCTTGCGAACAACGAGGAGTCCGACCCGGGCGTTTTAAATTTGGCAGCTTTGCAGGATGGCCAGACGGCCTACATCCCATTTAAAATGCAGAATGTTTCCAACATCCAGACAGAGGTCAATTTCCGTGTGTTGGTGAAAAATGCAGATGGCGAAGAAATTGAGGATGCGCTTGCGGATTGGGAGATCGCCATACTCGATAACGGTGAGCCTTTGGAGCGCTCAGAGGATGGGACCTCTTTTGTTGCGAAGGTTGATGCTGCGGAAGCAGATGCAAGCACGACTGCTTATACATTGCAGTTGAAAGCTGCTCCGGATTCGGATCTCAGTATTTTGGGGACGGAGGACGCGCAGCTGTATGTCACGGCAGATGTTTCTATCCCTGAGGCAGAGTCCGTTCAGGAATAATAAGGATCGGTTGCCGGTCATACACAGCGTTTTTAGGAAATGTCTGAGTAGAGAGGCTGCGTATGATGGAACGTATAAAAAAAATATGGTCAATTATTTGTAAAATCTTAAATGCTTTTTTTCTGGTCGTGCTGATTGGGCTGATCGTGATCCTATTGTATCTTGCGATTGGTTCAAAAGGGAACGGGTTGCCGTTTTTGCAGAATTACCAAATGTTTACCGTGTTGAGCGGAAGTATGGAACCGACTCTAAATGTTGGCGGCGTAATTATTGTGGAGAAAGTAGACCCGATGACCTTACAGGAGGGGGACATCATCACCTTTATCTCCAATGATACTTCATTGAGTGGACAAGTGGTGAGTCACCGGATTATCCAAGTGGTTGATAACAACAACGGCCGGATGTTTATCACAAAAGGTGATGCGAACGAGGATCGTGACGATGCGGCCGCTGTGCCAACGAATGTCATTGGCCGCGTTATCTTTCATATCCCATATTTGGGCTATCTTTTGAATTTTATGAAGACCAGGAATGGTTTCTTCTTCCTTTTGTTGTTGCCATGTATGATCATCCTATTTGTGGAATCCATTAGTTTATTGAAAAACTTTTGGGCTTACCAGGATGAAAAGAAGGCGCTTAAAGAAGGAAAATCCGAAAATGCTTCCGATGAGCAGGCCCCTTCCGAGCAGGAGGCGCTTCCCGATGGACTACAAAAAGAGCCAGGGGACGCTGAGATGCTAAATTTTGAAGGGCCAACAGAGGAAACGTCGGAGCAACAAAGACCAGAGGCGCAGGAGCTTGTGGCTTCGCAAAGTGCGGATCTGGTTGAACCGTCGGATGAACATGATGCAGAAGATTCTCAAATAAAGGACGATTAATTTGAAAGCAAGCTGAAATCTTGTATATAGATCCATGCTTATGATCAATCGAAGGAGTGGTTGCAATGAAAATGCGTTTTTTAAAATTACCAGTGGCCACCATTTTGAGTATGGGGCTTCTGCTCACAGTGGCGACAGGGACAACGCTCGCTTCGGAGGAAGGCGAAGGGGGTTCTTTCGGTGACCATCAAGAGATGGTCGTCTCCGTCTATGATGGGGATGTTGTAGATTTTTCAAGTGCAGTCGAACCTGAGAACCTGTCCGGTCTAAAGAAGATGGTGAAATCAGGCGGTGAGGATGATACCATCCAAGTTTCTGCAGAGACCCTGTCGGATGGCCGAATCACAATCAGCCGGCCGGTGAACTTGTATGTGGATGGATACGATTCTTTGAGCGGGGCGGATCAGGATAAAGTGAAATTGGTGATCGACCTGCCTGATGAGTTGGAAGAAGACGCAGCGCGTGTGATGACCATCCAAGGATTGCCGGAAGAGTGCGTTCTTGTCCGGAATTTGGGACCTGTGAGCTTATACGTTGTGGGGACGGACGCTGGAGAAGTGTCTGAACCAGCGAAAGAAAGCATACCAGCGGATCAAAATACACCAGCGGAAGAGAGCACGTCCGTGGGCGAAAATACGCCTGCGGAGGAAAGCGCGCCAGCAGGCGGAAACACATCGGTAGAAGAGAGCGCGCCAGCAGGTGAAAATACATCCGTGGAAGAGAATACAGCGCTGGATGAAGGGCAGAATGGGCCGGTAGAGGGCAATACGACCATACCGGAACCGGCAGGAGAAGAGAGCAGCACCCTGGAGGTATCCGAATAACCGATCAAGACAAAACAGGAATATCCATAGCGGTAAACGGCTTATTGCCACATCTCAAATCATTTTAATAGCGCCTCGCTCTGTTGCAGGCGCTATTTTTTATGTAAGAATCTTTTGGATTCATTGCAGGAGCTTGGAACGATGCTGGTAACACAGCATTTGAAGATTTATGGGTTTCTGCATGATAAAGGAGTTTCAAAATGCGGCTCTTTATTGCCATCCGTTTCAGTGAAGCTATCTTAGAAGCACTCTGGTATATAGAAAACCAGCTTTGCCAGCAGGCGTTATCTGGAAATTTTACACGGAAAGAGAATTTTCATTTGACCTTGTCCTTCTTGGGAGATGTTACAGAGGTGGATGCCATTCTACAGGTGATGGATCAGGTGAAATTGCCTGCTTTTCCTCTGCGATTAGAGGGGATAGGCTGTTTTTGCCAAGAAAAGGGCGGGGATATCCTTTGGGCTGGAGTCAGAGAGTCCCAGGGGCTCCGCCAACTGCAAAGTTTTTTAGAGCGTGCCTTGCGGCTCAAGGGGTTCCCGCTTGAGCAGAGGGGGTTTCAGCCGCACATCACCCTAGGAAGAAAGGTAAAATTGTGTGAAGGGTTTCCTTTAGCAGCGTTTTCTGCCACCATCCCCCCAGTGGATATGGAGGTTAGAAAGTTTTACCTGATGCGCTCCGACTCTCCACAGGGAATACTTACATATACGGAAATTTATGAGAGAGAGTTGGAGGGATTGCCAGGCCATTCATACGATTCCGACGAATAGGAGGCGGATAGATGCCGGAGAAAGAAAACGGGATTGTTGTTTATATGCTTCAGTGCATCGATGGGACCCTCTATACTGGATGGACCAACCATCTAGAAAAGCGGCTGGCCGCCCATAATGCAGGCCGTGGGGCAAAATATACACGTTCTCGTAGGCCGGTCCACCTCGTTTATCAGGAAGCGCAGCCGGACCGTTCGGCTGCCTTGCGTAGGGAGGCGGAAATTAAGCGTTTGACCAGGCTGCAAAAGCTGGCGCTAATCCACGGAAGGCCGCTTGATTAAGAGAGATGGATTGTGCTATACTTTTGAAAACAACGATCGATAGAAGGAGGAGTTATACCATGCCATGCATCCAGACGAAAGTCAGCGTTAAAATGACGGAACAGCAGGAAAAAGCGATTAAGGCCAAATTGGGGCAGGCAATTTCCCTAATCCCGGGAAAAAGTGAAAACTGGCTGATGCTCACGTTCGAAGACGGTTGCAAGATCTACTTCCAGGGGGACTGTGACAAACCGGCAGCCTTTGTAGAGGTCAAAATCTATGGGAAAGCCAATGGTAGCGTGTACAACCAAATGACAGCAGCCATTACGGATATTTTGAGCAAGGAGCTACAGATCGCCCCAAACCGTATCTATGTGAAATATGAAGAAGTTGCCTATTGGGGTTGGAATGGAAATAATTTTTAAATAGAGAGATCCGATAAGAGAAAAACGCCTCTGCAATTCGCTAAAATCGCGATTGCGGAGGCGTTTTTTGCGTAGTCCAAAGAGGGCCGGGAAATTTCGCTAGGAATTTTTTGAAATGGAGAGCGCCCTTTATAGCACGTGAATGACCATTTGTAATAATAAGGACAATATATACAAATAGTACTTTTATCCGTTGGCAAATACCAAAAAATAGAGTAGGACGAGTGCCCCCAGAATGATCCGATAATATCCAAATGCTTTAAAATCGTGCTTTTTGATATACCCCATCAAGAATTTGATAGCAAGGACGGAAACCACAAACGCTACAATCAGGCCGGTCAAAAGGATGGCGATTTCCATACCGGTATATGTAAAGCCAAACTTGACCATTTTTAAAAAGCTTGCGCCGAACATCACGGGGATCGCTAGGAAAAAGGTAAATTCTGCGGAGACCGTGCGGGATGCACCAAGCAGGATTCCTCCGAGGATGGTCGCCCCAGAACGGGAAGTCCCGGGGATCAGCGCCAGCACTTGGAACAGACCGATACAAAAGGCAGTGCGGTAGGAGAGATTCGAGAGCGTGCGTACTTTTGGCCTACGGCGTTTGTTCCAATTCTCCACTAAGATAAACAGGACACCATAGAGGATGAGCATGATGGAGACCGTTACATAATTGAAAAAGATGCTTTCGATCATATCATCGAAAAGGAGCCCGATCACCGCCGCAGGCAAACAGGAAACAATAACCTTGCCCCAAAGGGTGAATGTATCACGCCTTTCCGTTGGCGTCTTCTTTCGTGAAAAGGGATTGAGCTTGTGAAAATACAGCACCACAACGGCAAGAATCGCACCTAGCTGGATAACGACCAGGAACATATCCTTAAAGGCCTGCGAAGTGTTGAGTTTGATGAATTCGTCTGCAAGGATCATGTGGCCCGTGCTGCTGATGGGTAGCCATTCCGTGATACCTTCAATGATGCCAAGAATGGCAGCTTTGAGGAGCTCCAGTAAATCCATTGATATACCTCCTAAACGGTTGGTCGTTCTGGCAGAGGGCGCCGTCAGATTGGATGCGCCTCCGGCCGCCGTTATCCATTATACAATGGATGACATAAAAATAAAACGATATTTAGCGATTTCTTAAAAGGATGATCCCGTTTATAAAAAATCCGAATAACATCGAAACAGGTCGAAACTGTGCCTCTTTCACAAAGCGGAAAACAACAAAATCAAAAAAGCTTGCTACCTCGTCTATTGAAAACTTTATTCTGCAAGGCTATAATCCAATTATAGCCTAGAGTTTTCAATATGCCTTTGAAAATGTGGATGGCTTGTAAAACTAGGAGGAGGGTTTCGTAATGTTTGAGCAATTAAAAGAAATGATACGGAATTATGTTCAGGTGGCAGATGAGGATATCCACAGGGATTCCCGATTTGTGGAAGATTTGGGATTCAATTCTTATGAGTTTATGTGTCTCGTCGGAGAGGTTGAGGATGAATTCGACATCGAGGTGGAGGAACGCGAGGCGGCAAAGATCAAAACGGTGCAGGAAGCGCTGGATTACATCGCCACTTTGACAGAAGAATGATTTGTACTTGTCCAGTTCCTTTGGAAGGGCAGGAGCACCGGGCTGCCTATACCTTGCTCGCCTGGGCGCTACATCGTCTACACGGCTTTTCTGGCAGGTTGGTTTTGTCACGGACGCCAGAGGGGAAACCGTTCCTACATGATTTCCCAAAAGTCCGGTTCAGCGTTAGCCATTGCACAGGGATGGTTGCTTGCGCGGTCGATTGCGTGGAAACGGGCGTGGATATCGAAGTGGTCCGCCCATATTCCGAACGCCTGACATACCGGTGTTTGGCTCCGGTTGAGCGGGAACAGCTTTTGGGTGATAGCCGGGAGCGGGAAGAAGCATTCTTTCGCTTTTGGACATTAAAAGAAAGCTATGGAAAAGCGTTAGGGACCGGGCTTGGGTATCCTCTCCGGGAGGTTTCTTTTCATCTGGGGGACCCCCCAAAGAGCAACGTGCCCGGCTATTTCTTTATACAAAAAGTAATAAATAAGAAATTTATACTTTCTGTGTGCAAAAAAGGAATTCCCCCAGAACAAACGGTAACCGTCTTACGGCATTTGCCAGAACGGATAGGAGGTATTACTTATGAGGATGGATCAATTGCAAAACCTGAAGGATTTGGTTGACTTTTCAGCTGAGACCTATGGGGAGAAGACTGCAATCCGCTATAAAAAGAAAAAGGAGATCATCGACCGGTCCTATCTGGACCTCAAACGGGACAGCGAGGCGTTTAGCCGGACACTGTTGCAGAGAAATCTCCGCGGAAAGCATGTGGCGCTGTTGGGGCCTACAAGCTATGAGTGGATTGTTGCCTATTTTGGAACGGTGAATTCCGGTGGGGTCGCTGTACCGATCGATAAGGAACTGCCGGCTGCCGACATCTGCGACGAGCTGAATCGTGCGGATGTGGAAGTGTTGGTCTATGACAGTAGCTATGAGGATATTGCCGAGCAGGTGCGGAGCGGCTGCCCGCAGGTTATGACCTATTTTGAGATGCAGCGTGCGGAACATGGCGAGGGGACGCTATCCTTTCACCGGTGCCTGGAAGAAACGGCGGGGACGTTTGACGAACCTGTGGATCGGGAAAAGCTCAGCGTGATTATGTACACTTCTGGAACAACTGGAAAGAGCAAGGGGGTTATGCTCAATCATCGGAACCTGATTGATAATGTCGTCCATTTGGAAATGGGCATCGAACCTGGATCCGCCGTATTGATGACAGTATTGCCAATTCACCATGCCTACTGTTTTACCTGCGATATCCTGAAAGGGTTACAGTTGGGGTCAACCATCTGCATTAACGATTCCCTGATGCGTATTGCAAAAAATTTGCAGGTCTTTAAGCCAAATACCATGCTAGTGGTGCCAATGATCGCACAGGTTATGTACAACCAAGTCTGTGAAGCAGCGAAAAAGTCCCTGGTGATCCCCAAAAAGGTGATTGCGAAGGCGGCGTTTGGCGGAAATTTACGCACGATCTACTGCGGCGGCGCGTACCTCAATCCGGAGATGATCGAAAAATTCCGGGAGTTGAACATCAACCTGGTGCAAGGGTACGGTATGACGGAGTGCGCTCCCTGTATCAGCCGCAATTCGGAACAATGTGTCAAAGAGGAATCCGTGGGGAAATTGCTGCCTGGCTGTGAAGCAAAGGTCGTGGACGGAGAAATCTGGGTCAAAAGCAGCTCGGTGATGTTAGGATATTACAAGAACGAAGAGGCCACAAAGGAGACACTGGTGGACGGTTGGCTGCGTACCGGCGATCTCGGCTATGTCGATGAGGACAATTTCCTGTATATCACAGGCCGCAAGAAGAACCTGATTATTCTGAGCAATGGGGAAAATGTTTCCCCGGAAGAGCTGGAAAACCGGATCAGCGAAGAACCTTTGGTCGCCGAAGTGTTGGTATACGAAGAAGACGGGCAGATTACTGCGGAAATTTACCCCAACGAGGAATATGTGGCCAAGAAACGCATCAAAGATGTCCAAGCAGAGCTTTCTGCACGTGTGGATGCCATGAACCGGGCTTTGCCGATGTTTAAGCAGGTACGCAGGATCAAACTGCGGGAGACAGAGTTTGAAAAAACGACCTCCCGTAAGATCAAACGGCACTACGGGACGGCATCCTCCAAATAGAAGCCAATATAAAAGAATCAGGCGGTCCCTTTTCCAGAGATTTCAGGGGGGGGAACCGCCTGTTTGGCAAAGGGGATTGTAGAACTTTGTCTCTTTTGTTGCACTGCTCTTGTAAAGTCCTCAAACTTACGTTATAATATACAGGCATAGGTTACAAAAACCATCGCCTTTTGGCGATTCAGTCTATTAGGAGAGGCGGCGTAAGAGTGAGGACAAGGGGGATTCTGCTTGTAGGAAACATGGGCGCAGAACGTGACAATTTGCGCAAATGGTTTGAATGTTCCTATCAAATGTTGGAAGCCCAGAGCCAGGAACAAATATTGCAAGACTTGGAAACCGGCCATAACCGGATTGCCGCCATACTTTTGGGTATGGAGGACCCACAGTTGAACGGATTTGAAGTCCTAGAGCTTCTATCCGAATTGCATTGGACGGATCGGATTCCTGTTGTCACAATTGTTTCCCGCCATTCGAAAAAAGTAGATGAAGTTATCTTACGTGGGTATGGTTTGGGAATGGCAGACGTCATTTGTATGCCATGCCCTGCTGAGGTTGCCCAGAGGCGCATACAGAATATGATGGAACTCTATGCGCACCGCCTCTATTTGGATAAAATAGCCACCTATCAGACACGGGAATTGCGCCAGCAAGAGTGTAAACTACGCCGTACCTATACCTTCATCATCGATGCGCTCAGCACAGCGGTGGAATTCCGGAACGGCGAATCTGGGCAGCACATCCGCCGGATCCGTGGGATTACAGAGGTGCTTTTGCGCCATCTGGCGGTGACCCACCGGGAACTGGGGCTGGGTGAAGAACAGGTGGAAACGATCATTTATGCCGCTGCAATGCACGATATTGGGAAGATTGCGATCCCAGATTCTGTGCTGCTCAAACCTGGGAAATTGACGGAGTATGAATATGCCATTATGAAAAGGCACACGCTCTATGGGTGTGCGCTTTTGCAGAGTTTTGTCTATGAGCAGGACGACGCGCTGGCTACCTGCTGTTATGAAATCTGCCGTTCCCATCACGAACGTTGGGATGGGTGTGGCTATCCAGATGGCCTTGTGGGAAACCAGATCCCTTTGGCGGCGCAGGTAGTTTCCCTGGCCGATGTATATGATGCCCTGGTGAGCAGACGGATCTATAAGCCCCCTTATTCACATAGCCAAGCGGTACAAATGATCCAGGATGGGGAATGTGGCGCATTCAACCCGATGCTTTTGAAGTGCTTTATGGAAGTAGAAAAACAGCTATGTGAACAGTTTGCCTTCCATGCAGCGGAGTGCTCGGATGGCAGCCTTCCTGCATATAGAGGTGCGTATATGGAAATACAGGATAAGCACATTTATCAGGGAGGACCAAGCGGAGAAAACCGATCCCCGGAGGAGATGGCTACATACAACCTATTGGATCAACTGGGGATTTCTTATGAACGCCTGGATCACAGCCCGGCAGCTACCATTGCAGATTGTGAAGAGGTCAAAGACCTTTTAGGGGTGGAAATTTGTAAAAACCTGTTTCTCTGCAACCGTCAAAAGACCCATTTCTATTTGTTGGTCATGCCAGGGAATAAGGCTTTCCATACAAAGGAGCTATCTTCCCAGATTGGAAGTGCGCGCTTATCCTTTGCGGGGCCAGAGGCGCTGGAGGAGATGTTGGGGGTGACGCCGGGCTCGGTAAGTATCCTTGCGTTGATGAACGACCCAGGGCATCAAGTGCAGCTCTTGGTGGACCGGGATGTAGCAGAGGAACCTTTGTTCGGATGCCATCCGTGCCGCAATACGTCGAGCTTGAAAATCCGCACAAAGGACATCTTTGAGGTATTTCTTCCATATACGGGGCATTCACCGACGTTGGTAACGCTTTCGAATGAGTGATTGATTTTCAAATGTAGGACGGGAATTCCCGTCCTTTTTCTTTATAGACACATAAAAAGAGATTGACGCATAGGATACCAGCAGACAACCGAATGGAAGGTGGACAATGCGATGGTGACCATCAGTCTGTGTATGATTGTGCGCAATGAGGAGGCCGTTTTGGAGAGATGCCTGCATTCTGTTTGCAATGCCGTGGATGAAATTATCCTGGTGGACACCGGTTCAGAGGACCGTACCAAGGAAATCGCCCGGTCCTATACGGACCGGATCTATGACTTCGCCTGGTCGGATGATTTTGCTGCGGCGCGGAATTTTTCCTTTTCCAAAGCGACGATGGACTACTGCATGTGGATGGATGCGGATGATGTCCTATTGGAAGCGGATACGAAGGCCCTTCTGGAATTGAAGGAGACATTGGACCCATCGGTGCAGGTGGTTATGCTGCCCTATCACATCGCGTTTGATGCACAAGGAAAACCGACGTTTTCTTACTATCGGGAGCGTTTGATCCGGAATGGCCAGGGGATGCGATGGGAGGGGGCAGTCCATGAGGTCATCACGCCGGTCCAACCGATTGCATATGGGAAGGCCGCCGTCACCCATCAGAAGATCGGTCCTGGGGACCCGGACCGCAACCTCCGGATCTACGAAAAGCAGCTTGCGTTGGGAAAAATACTTTCGCCGCGGGAGCAGTTCTATTATGGAAGGGAACTGTATGCCCATGGAAAATTTCAAGAGGCGGCAGAGATATTCCAGAACTTTTTGGATGGCGGGCGGGGATGGATAGAAAATTCTATTGATGCATGCCGGCAGTTGGCATACTGCCAATATGCGCTCGGCAATGAAAAAGACGCTTTGCGTTCCCTGCTGCGCAGCCTGGAGCTGGATGCACCCAGGGCGGAGGTATGCTGTGATATTGGCAAGCATTTTTTGGACCGGGGGCAATACCAGCAGGCGATCTTTTGGTACGAGACCGCGGCGGGCAGGACGCGGGACGATCAATCGGGGGCGTTTGTCCAGCCGGATTGCTATGATTATATCCCGTATTTGCAGCTATGTGTCTGCTACGACCGGCTGGGGGAATTCGATATAGCCAACCAATACAATGACATGGCATGGCGTTGTAAGCCCGAATCAGAGGCTTGCAGAAACAATCATATTTATTTTATAAAAATACGATAAGAATAGATATCAATCTGTATATTTATTAGCTAGTCTATAAAGTTTCTTGCCCTGTTTTATATGTAAGTAAAGATCTGCCTGACGAATGCAGTCAAATATTGCATTTGTCAGGCAGATACATTTTTTGAAAAAAGGAAAAAAGAAAAACAATTATTTTTTTGCACAAATAGCGAATTTTTTTACAGGATTGTGGTTTCAGCCTTGTAGTTCCTTTTGAAAAATGATACTATATACAATATCTTAGGGCGTCTATTGTAAATCATTATGCATATCCGCAGAATCTTGACCCAGAGGTCTTTTTTAAGGGATATGACACGGACGCTCTTTTTGGATTTTTATGAAGGAGGAGATGTTTTAAAAAAATTTTGGAAGCGAAGATATGAAGAAGAGAAACCGTTTGAAAAGGAGGTTTGTTCACAAGTGAAACAGAGAAGAAGGCTTCTTGCATTGCTTCTGGCAAGCACGATTGCCATGGGGAGTTTCACCGGCGCGCTGGCCCTCACCGATGAGGACGTGAAGGACAGCACGGCCGCGCAGACCAATGTGGCGGAGGACGCCACAGAAATGGACCGGCAGATTTTATTCAACGATGACTGGAAATTCTATCTCGGGGATGCTTCGGGCGCACAGGAGAAGAATTTCAACGATTCCAGTTGGCGCGATGTCACCCTACCGCACGACTGGAGCATCGAGCTTGACTTTACCAATGGTGCAACCACTTCCGAGATCGGCCACCTGGCAGGTGGTATCGGATGGTACCGCAAGACGTTTACCCTCCCGCCGGAGATGGCGGACAAGCGGATTACCGTCGACTTCGGCGGTGTCTATATGGACAGTTATACCTATGTGAATGGGGAATTGGTTTCCCGCCATCCGTACGGCTATACGCCGTTCTCCTATGACATCACGGACCTGGTAGTCTGCGACGGCGAGACGGAGAACGTAATCGCGGTACGGGCGGAAAACCGGATCGATAGCATGCAAGGCACGACCAGCCGTTGGTATTCCGGCAGCGGCATTTACCGCGACGTCCACCTGACGGTCACGGAACCGGTGCATGTAGCGCGCTATGGCACGAAGATCACCACGCCGGACCTGCAGGAGGAATACACCTCCGGCCAGGATGTCACCGTGAATGTGGCGACCCAGGTGCAGAACGATTCGGAGGATGAAGCGACGGTCACCGTCCGGACCTCCATGGTGGGCTATGAAGACGAGAGCGTCCTCATTGACCCGGTGGAATCGGAACCCGTTGCTGTAGCAGCCGGTGAAACCGAGACGGTGGAGCAGGTGCTTTCCGCGGCAGAACCGGCCCTGTGGTCTGTGGACGACCCGAACCTCTACAACTTGGTGACAGAGATTCTGGTGGACGGCGTTGTTACCGACCGTTATGAGAGCCGCTTTGGATTCCGTTGGACGGAGTTTACCGTCAACGACGGCTTCCTCCTCAACGGCGAGTGGATGAAGCTCAACGGCATGTGTATGCACCACGACCAGGGCGCTTTGGGCTCGGTGTCGAATTACCGTGCCGTCCAGAGACAGATGGAAATCCTCAAGGGGATGGGCGTCAATGCTATCCGCGTCACCCACAACCCGGCGTCCAACGAGTTGTTGCAGGTTTGCGACGAGCTGGGCCTGATGGTCATTGAGGAAGCATTTGACTCCTGGTTCCTTGGAAAGAAGAGTTACGACTATGGCGTCCGCTTCTTTGAAATGGAAGCGACGGACCCGACGGCAACGCCCGGCCAGACCTGGGCGGAGTTTGACCTGAAGACCATGGTCAACCGTGGAAAGAACTTCCCCTCCATCATCATGTGGTCCCTGGGCAATGAAATTTATGCCACGGACAATGCAAGAGGTCCCGAGACCGCGCAGAAGCTGTATGATTGGACGAAGGAAATCGACGATACCCGTCCTTGCACGATGGGCGAGGACAAGTTCCGCGAAAGAGACGCAACGGATACCACTTCTACATACATCCAAGTAGCGGACAAGATGGACGTCGTCGGTATGAACTATATCGACCGCTATCCGTATAAATACGATACCCTCCGCGCGACGCATCCGGATTGGATTATCTATGGTTCGGAGAACTCATCTGCAACCAAGAGCCGCGGCGTTTATGCGCACCCAGATAGCGAGGGTACCGGAGACTCCGGCAGCCACCCGGATTACCAGCAGTCCTCCTATGACAACGACCACGTGGGCTGGGGCAGCACCGCGACGCAGAGCTGGACCGCAAACCGCGACCGGAAATTTGTCTTGGGAGAATTTGTCTGGACCGGCTTCGACTACATCGGCGAGCCGACCCCGTGGAATCAGAATGCGTATGCACCGCCGAAGAATTCCTACTTTGGCGTTGTAGATACCGCAGGCTTTGTAAAGGACGACTACTATCTCTATGAGAGCCAATGGACCTCCGTTGAGGAGAATCCGATGGTTCATATCATGCCGCACTGGAATTGGGACGACGCTTCTCTGCGCGCCCAGGTGACGGTGAACGGGGAAATCCCGGTCCGCATCTATTCCAATGCGCGCTCGGTCGAATTGTTCAAGGACGGCGAATCCCTTGGCAAGCAGACCTTTGCCACCATCACCCCGTATCAGGATGAAAAGGGCGAGGATGTCGTCTATCAGGTGAACCCGGACAATGAGAGCAAGCTCTATCTGGAATGGCGCATTCCGTACGAGCCCGGCACCCTGAAGGCTGTGGCATACGATGAAAACGATGAAATCGTGGCGGAAGACGTTGTGACGACCGCAGGCGACCCAGCGGCGATTTCGCTCTCCGCAGACCGCCAGGTCATCGAGTCCGACGGACGCGACCTCTCTTACATCACGGTGGACGTCCTGGACGCAGACGGAAACTTTGTGCCCACGGCGGACAACCAGATGTATTTCAACATCACCGGCGACGGCAAGATCGTCGGCGTGGACAACGGCAACTCCCCGAGCTGGGAGCGCTATAAGGACTACGACGGCGTGTGGAAGCGCAAGGCTTTCAGCGGCAAGGCGTTGGTGATTGTCCAGTCCACCAAGGAAAACGGTTCCTTCACTTTGACGGCGACAGGCGATGGCCTTGCCAGCGACTCGATCACCTGCTATACCACGGAAAATGCAGGCGAGGGCAAGGATATCCTGGGTTATGACAATCCTGGAACCGTTGTGACCAATGTCAACGAGCGGCCGGATCTGCCGGAGACCGTTATGGCGATCTACAGCGACGGCAGCAAGGAAGAGGTCCCGGTTGTATGGGATGAGATTCCGGAAGAGCAGCTGGCACAGCCCGGCACCATCACGGTCCGCGGCGATGTGGACGGCGCAACGGTCGAGATCACGGTCATTGTGAAGAGCGTCCTCGGCGTGCGCGATACCCGCATGGTCACCCGCACCGGCACGGTTCCCACGCTTCCGGAGACGGTCAAGGTCGTGTACAGCGACGGCACCGAACAGAGCATGGCGGTTGCCTGGGAGACCATTACCGAAGAGGAAGTTGCCCAGGAGGGGACCATCACCAAGCTCGGCACCGTGGAGGGCATCCCGGAGGATATGAAGGCGACTGCGTATATCCGCGTAGGGGAACAGTCGGTCCCAGGCGCGAATGTGGCCGTCCGTGCAGCAGGAGAGACGTATCCGAAGGCAAATGCTTCCTATAACGTTGGAACCGGGCATAATATGTCCGACAGCATCAACGATGGAACCATCGCCTTTAGTCCCTCTTGGAACAACTGGCAGAATGGCGGCGTCGGCCTGGAGGATTCCTGGGTAAGCGTCGAATTTGAGGAAGCGTACACGATCAGCAAGGTTGGCGTGCATTTCTTCACAGACGGACAGACCAAGGAGCCGAGAGAGCTGATCGTCCAATACAGCAACGACGGCGCCGATTGGACCAATGTAGAAAATCAGAGCAAAACCTCTGGGTTTAATGTTGCACAGGGAGATGTGAACACCGAATATTCGATCACATTTGACGCAGTGAATGCGAAGTTTATCCGCCTGTCCATGAAGGGGCAAGTGCGCGATGCAAGCACCTTCAAGCCGGTGGGTATTTCGGAACTGAAAGTGTACTCGGATATTACAGCCGCGCCAGTGCCGAGCAGTGATGCCACCTTGACGGCATTGCAGCTGAACGGCGAGGATCTGGAAGGGTTTGCACCGACCACCTATTCGTATACATATGTGCTCGGCTACAACGATTCGATCCCGGAGATCACGGCAGTTCCCGCAGCAAATGCATCTGCGTTTGTTGTCCCGCCGCTGACCAACGACGGTTCCGCGAGCATCATTGTTTCCGCGGAAGATGGAACAACCAACCGCTACACCATCCAGTTCCAGCGCAGCGACGCGACGTTGGAGAGCGTGGTACTCTCTGCGGATAAGACGGATCTGGTGGAAAACGAGCTGGTTCCGTTCACCTTGACCGCCACCATGGAAGATGGCACGACCCTGTCCAGCGGCAGCTATACGGTGGAATACACCGTCACGGCGACCGACGCGGAACAAAAGGGTTGGGTGAAATTCAATAACAACGGACAGATCGAAGCGCATACGGCAGGCGCCGTGGAAGCTGTGGCAGAGGTCACTTACCGCGGGAAGACGGTCGCTTCCGAGCCGTTGGCCCTGACGATTGCAGCGGCAACCGAGCCGATTGTCGTACAGTTCTATGATGCTGTTTCGGTTACGACCAAGTTGAACACCGCCCCGGTTTTGCCGGAGAAGGTTACCGCTTACGTGGCGAACAGCTTTGCACGGGAGCTTTCCGTGCAATGGGATGCGATTGATCCCAGCCAGTACGCAGCGTATGGCCAATTTACGGTGGAGGGCACCGTCGAAGGACAGGAGCTCAAACCGACGGCCACCGTCCTTGTAAAAGACGCGATTGCGGCACAGCAGGTTTCCGCAGCTACGCCGTATGGCAATACCCCGTCGCTGCCGGAAATTGTTACGGTTTACAACAGCGATGGAACGACGAACACGGAAGTCCCGGTCACCTGGGAGCCGATGTCCGCAGACGACTTTAAGGTCGAGGAAGGAACCGTCGTGCTGGTCAACGGCGTGGCGGAATTGGACGGAACGGAATTGCCGGTTATTGCGAGCGTCCGTGTGACGAGCCAGGATGTGGTCGTCAGCAAGAACTATGCAGAGCTTCAGAACGGCTACGAGCTTCCGTTTGCCATCGCTTCTTATACCAACGACGTCCCCGAATCGACGGACCGTGTGGATAAGCTGAACGATGGAAAGATCTCCTTTGCAACTTCGGATGCAGAGGGCAAGAATATCTGGTGCGACTGGCAGCGCAATGCTGGCGGTACGGAAAACTGGGTTGCTGTTATCATCGGCAACAGCGGCGCCGTTGTGAACCGCTTTGTGGATACCCTGAAGGTTGGCTTCTATGACGAAGGTTCTTCCGGCGGCACGCAGAAGCCTTCCGATTACCGAGTGGAATACTATACCGGCCCGATCGACTTTACCCTGCCGGATGGCCCCACAACCGCACTGGGCCCGAACAACCCGCGCGGCCATGTCCGCGACATGGCGGACAGCCCGCTGAACGACGACAGCAATTGGCAGGAAGTATCCTATGTGGGCGGCAAGCCCGCGGTAAAGACCGGTGAGATGATGGAAATCACCTTCGACCCGGTGGAGACCTGCATGCTGCGTGTGTACATGACCCCGACAGGGACTGCCTGCCTGGGTGTGACGGAATTGCAGTACTTCGGCAAGGATGCCGTCGCGAAGTCGGACTTTGCTGTCAATGCCATCAAGATCGACGGCGAACCGTTGGCAGACTTTGATGCGTCCAAGATGGAATACACCGTAGAGCTCACCTCCGCGGCGGTCCCGGCCGTAACAGCAGAGGCGACCAACAATGCATCCGTTACGATTGTCCCGGCCGTCAGTGCAAACGGCACAGCGAAAGTGATTATCGCGCCGGAGGATGGCAGTGTTGCAAATACAAAGACCTATACCATCCAGTTCCACAGCGAATCTACGGCGGACACCTATCCTGTAGTGACAGAGCCGGTGGAAGGCGCAACCGTTACGACCGACCTCCAGCAGGCGCAGGAAGGCCAGACCGTTACGGTAAACATTGCGGACATCGCTGCGGATAAGCAGTTCCACTCCATTACGGTTGTGGATGCAGACAATAACCCTGTTGATACAACCGAAGTGGTGGCTGGCGAACAGTATACCTTCACCATGCCGGCTTCCGCTGTCACCGTCAAGGTGGTTTTGGAGGATAACGACCCGAATCAGGAACATCTCTTGACCGTTTCTTACTCCGGTAAGGATGTCTCCCTGTGGGTGGACGGCGTCCAGCAGAGCTTTGCAGACAAGATCAACCAGTACCGTGTCAACCTGAAGAAGGGCGAAATCATTGCCCTGACTTTTAAGCCGCGCAACGAAGGCAGAGAGTTCCGCGCGATCCTCTGCAATGATGTAGCACAGGAAGTGACCAACACAACCGAGTATCTGTATACCGGCACCATGGACGGTATGGATCAGGCGTTGAGCTTCACGTTTGATATCGTCTATAAGGAGCTTCTGAAGCAAACCATCGATGCGGCCCAGCAGGAAGTGGACGCGGGCAATACGCAGGGCCTGATCCCGGCGGTTCAGGAGGCGTTTGATACGCGCTTCCAGCGTGCAAAAGAGGTTTATGCAGATCAAGAGGCAACCCAGGCGCAGATCGATGCGGCCCATATGGACCTCATGATGGTTCTGCACTTCCTGGACTTCAAGTCTGGCGATAAGACCTATTTGAAAGACTTGATCGACACAGCGGAAGCGCTCGATCTGGACCTGTTTGTAGAGGCAGGAAAGGCCGAATTGGAGGCAGCTCTTGCAAACGCGAAGGGCGTCTATGCGGACGAAAGCGCTTTGCAGCCGGAGGTCGACGAGGCGGCGGAAACGCTCCTCGAAGCGATGCTTGCCCTCGACCGCAAGGCGGACTTGTCGGTATTGAATACCGTCATTGCGAAGGCCGAAGAAATCCTGTTGGTCTTGGACGAGGATTACATCCCCGATGAAGAGGCGAACGAGGCATTTAAGCGTTCCCTTGCCACTGCGAAGTCCCTCACGGAAGAGAGCGGACAGAGAGCGGTCGATGAAGCGGCTGTGGATCTTTCCAATAAGATGGCGGCGCTCCGGCTGAAGGCAGATAAGTCCCTGCTGGAAGAACTCTTAAAGGAAATGCAGGGCATTGACCCGGCCGATTATACTGCAGAGAGCTATACGCCGTTCGCTGCAGTGATCAAGAGAGCGGAAATCATGTACAACGATCCGATGCTGAGTGTGGACGACGAGCCAGAGATTCAGAGCACGGTGAACGAAGCAAGAGCTCTGTTTACCAAGCTTGTACAGAAGAATTCCGGCAGCAGCTCCGGTGGAAGCCATTCGGGCAGCTCCAATAAGCCTTCCGGAAGCGGTACAACGGTTGCCGTCACCTCGCCGGTCATCACGGCGGCACAGAATGTCCAGACGCAGATCTATGTTGTCTCGGATACGACATTGCCGTTTGCGATCAAGAGAGGCAGCGCCTATTGCTTCAAGATGACTGTAGTTGGCAGCACGACAGCTGTTCCCAGCTTTACCGTTGGCAATGGCGATGTGCTCAAGACGCAGTACGTTGCAAAGGTTGGCAACGACTATTACTTCCGCGTATGGGCTATTGGCACGCCGGGCAGCAGCACAGGCGTCTATACGACCCTGCCAGGACAGAACCCGCAGCTGCACTGTGTTGTGACTGTCAAATAAGAATCGGTTTTTTGCTCCCAATGGGTTTGTAACATCCAATCGGGCAGCGGCGCCCCTGGCCAGAAGGAACTGGCCAGGGGCGCTTTTTCTTGAAAATTTGTGAACTACCCAGCAATCTCCATTTGGGCAGAGTGTTAGGGGGATACCCCAAAACGATTGTGAAAACCAGAATGGAATCAAAAGGCGCAAAACGTGGGGAAGATTCGGCCTGTTTTTGTGGCTGTCAACAAGCTTGCCGCGCGTCTATTGACAAATCGGCATTGTATGGTAGAATAATACTTAAAATTTTTTAATTATATGGGATGGATGCTTGGCTACAAAAGGCTGTGGAGGAAGAATGGAATTGGACTTTTGTGCCGGAAATCCATAAGGAGAATCGCCATGTTGGAGCAAACCTTTCGTGAAATCTATACGAAGTTTAAGCTGAATTTTTATAAAAATATTTTCCACACGATGGATCAATCCAACAATCGGCTGAGTGCTACGGAGGCCTTTTCTGTAGAGGTGATCTATGCAATGAAAGGGCCAACGATCCGGGAGTTTGCCGATTTTGTCAATATTTCGCAGCCGAACGCCACGTATAAGATCAATTCCCTTGTGAGGAAAGGCTATATCAACAAGGTCAATTCCGCGTCGGATAAGCGCGAATACCATCTGGAGGTCACGCAGAAGTTCTTGGACTATTACCGTATAAACGATAGTTATATCCATGAAGTGATGGAAAACATCCGAAAACGTTTTGCCCCGGAAGATGTGAAGCGGCTGGAAGAAATTCTGCGAGTAATTGCGGACGAATTGATGTGACGGGCGGCCATTGGTGGATTCATAACTCCCATGCAAACCGGCCCCGGATGCATATTTTTAGATGTGCTTCAAAAGGAAAAATCTATGATGAGAAAATCCTGTTTCAAACATGGTCTTTGAAACAGGATTTTCTATGGGGAAAAATTGTAAGCCATTTGGAACGCCTCTGCCACAGGAGACGCCGGGAGAGGCGTTTCAAATGGAAGAGGTCTCGTCCAATTGGCAAAAAGAAATATGAAATTTGTAAATTTAGTTGAAAAATTGTGCAAAATATGTCATAATGGAGTCCCGTTGAACTGTAATGGCGGAATGACAAATAAATAGGAAATGAGGAGGAGCTTTTGTGGAAAAAAGTAGGAGTAGTTTTTCTGGAAGGATTGGCTTTGTGCTCGCAGCTGCGGGTTCTGCCGTTGGCTTAGGGAATATTTGGCGGTTTCCATATTTAGCGGCAAAATATGGCGGAGGTATTTTTCTCCTGGTTTATGTGATTTTGGCGATTACATTTGGTTTTTCCCTGATGATCGCAGAAATAGCACTTGGGCGGAAAACGGGGCTGAGTGCAGTTGGAGCATATCGAGCGTTAAATAAAAAATATTCCTTTATAGGGACGTTAACGTCCGTTGTGCCGATGATTATTTTGCCCTATTATTGCGTGATTGGCGGTTGGGTCGTGAAGTATTTTGCCGCTTTTCTGAGTGGCCAGGGAAATGCGGCGGCAGGCGAAACCTATTTTGCCAATTTTACGGCTCAAACGGCACAGCCGATCGTTTGGTTCTGTGTTTATGCCATCGCAACAGCAGTCGTCGTGTTGCTTGGAGTGGAGAAAGGCGTGGAAAAGGTCAGTAAGATTCTGATGCCCTTCCTGGTCGTTTTATCCATTGCCGTTGCCGCGTATACAGTTTGCATGCCCGGCGCTATAGAGGGCGTAAAATATTATCTATTCCCGGATTTTAGCAAATTTTCTACTACAACGGTGCTGGCAGCTTTGGGACAACTGTTTTATTCGATGTCCTTAGCAATGGGAATTATGATTACTTATGGCTCCTATATGAAAAAGGATGCGGACATGGAAAAATCTGTGGGACAGATTGAGATCTTTGACACGGGAATTGCTTTTTTGGCGGGCCTAATGATTGTCCCTGCGGTCTTTGTCTTCTCCGGTGGGGACCAAGCGCAGTTAAGCGCCGGCCCAAGCTTGATGTTTATCACACTTCCGAAAGTATTCGCCAGCATGCCGTTGGGCGGATTGATCGGCAGCGCTTTTTTCCTGCTGGTCCTATTTGCAGCACTGACCTCTTCAATTTCCCTGATGGAGACGGTTGTCTCCATTTTGCAGGATAAATTCCAATGGAGCCGCCGTATGGCATGTATGATCGTGATCATTGGAATGCTGCTTATTGGAATTCCGACGTCGCTCGGCTTTGGCATTTGGGACTTTATTCAGCCTTTGGGAATGTCCATTTTGGATTTCTTTGACTTTATCAGCAATAGCGTTCTAATGCCCATCGTGGCTTTCCTGACCTGCATCTTTATTGGGTTTGTTGTGAAGCCCGATCTTGTAGTGGAGGAAGTAAGGCTATCTTCCAAATTTAAGAGGGAAAAACTGTTCCGAGTGATGATTAAGTATGTCGCGCCAATTTTTATTGTTGCAATTCTGGTCAGTTCCGTGCTGAATTCGCTGGGGATTATAACCATCTGATTGAAAGAAAAAGGGACGCCGCCCGGATAGACTCCGGGCGGCGTCCTTCTGTGTAAAAGGCCTGTGTTTGTATTCAGGAATGCGCAGGCAGGGAAGAAGCTACGTTTATGCTTCCAGACCTTCAAACTGCATGTTGTAATATTTTGCATAGATCCCATTTTTTGCGAGAAGCGTTTTGTGATCCCCGCGCTCCTGAATCCCATCGTCGTCCAGGACGAGGATTTCATCCGCGTTTCGGATCGTGGAAAGGCGATGGGCAATGACAATGGTGGTGCGGTTTTTGGCGAGCCGTTCCAGGCTTTGTTGGATATGCTGTTCACTTTCATTGTCCAAGGCGGAAGTTGCCTCATCGAGGATCAAAATTTTGGGGTTCTTTAAGAATACCCGTGCGATGGATAAGCGCTGTTTTTGGCCGCCGGAAAGCCGTGTCCCGCGTTCCCCAACGTCGGTGTCGTACCCATCCGGAAGGCTGACAATAAAATCATGGATATTGGCATTTTTGGCAGCTTCGATGATTTCCTCCATGGTTGCATCCGGCTTCCCATAGGCGATGTTCTCCCGGATGGTGCCGCCGAACATATAGACGTCCTGTTGGACAATCCCAATCGCGCTGCGCAGGCTTTTGAGGGTTAAACTGCGCACGTCTTTTCCGTCTACGGACACAGAGCCCTCCGTTACATCATAAAACCTGGGAAGCAGGGAACAAAGGGTGGTCTTCCCGCCGCCGGACGGCCCGACCAACGCGATGGTTTTTCCCGCCTCGATATGGATCTGGATGTTTTGCAGCACATTGCTGGAATCGTCATAGCTGAACGAAACATTCTGATAGTCGATCGTTCCCTGCACATCGGTAAGCTCCTGTGCATCGGGGGCATCCACAATTTCCGGCTGTGTTTCCACCACCTCTAAAAAGCGCTTGAAACCGGAATAGCCCTTTTGGAACATCTCCGTGAACTCAATGAGCACATCGATGGGGTTGATAAAGATGTTGATGTAGAGCGCATAAACGGCCAGGTCCGTCAAGAGGATATCGCCGCGGGCGACAAAGTAGCCGCCGGACACAAGCACGGTGGTAAATAGAATCCCCTGGAAGAAATTATTCCCCGCGTGATAACTGCCCATGCGCCGGTAGTTCCGCTCCTTGGAGTCGAGGAATTCAAGGTTGCTCTTTTCGAATTTTTTCTGTTCCAATTCCTCGTTGGCAAAGGACTTTACCACGCGGATGCCAGCTAGGCTGTCCTGGACCCGTGAGTTGACGCCGGCGATTTTCCGGCGATTGTCCATAAAGACCGCGCGCATCTTTTTGTTTTGGTCGATGCAAAAGAGCAGCATGATGAGCGTAACCGCGGCCAGAATCAGCGTCATCGGCACGTTGATCCAGAGCAGGAGCGCAAAGGAGCCGAGAATCTTTAACAGCGAGATGAAAATATTCTCCGGGCCATGGTGTGCCAGCTCCGAGATGTCAAACAGATCCGAGACCAATTTGCTCATCATTTCGCCGGTATTGTTGCGGTCGTAGTATGAAAAGGAAAGGCGTTGGAAATGATCGAACAGGTCCTGGCGCATATCGCTCTCCATGCGCGCGCCCATGACGTGGCCCTGATAGGTGATATAATACCGGCCCAGGAAGCGGAGAAAATACATCACCAACAGCCCAATCGCCATCCAGGGGAGAATCCGATAGATTGCCTGCGCGCCGTGCGCAAAGAGATCCTTGGTGGCCCAGTTTAGAATTTGGGGGAATGCCAGGTCAACTGCGCTGACCAGCAGTGCGCAAAACATGTCCATCCAGAAGACGGATTGATACGGCTTATAGTATTTGACAAATTTTTTGAAAACGTGCATAGTACCTCCTCAATGCAAATGAAAACGATCAGAGGGAAAACTCCCGCACAGCTTCCCTCAAAAGGGAAACATATCCCAAATCTGTTCCAGATTCAGGATATGTTTCCCTTTGCAATCGATCAAATAGTTTTTTCGTCCCTTAAACTTTTTCCGGTTCAGGATAGGACTCTCCAAAGGTTTCCACTGTAATGGATTTGATGGTCTGCTCTTCATAAGGCCGGTCGCTGTAATCCCGGCTGACGTTTACAATGCGGTCGGCTTCCTCCATGCCGGAAATCACCTTGCCAAAGGCGGCATACTGCCCGTCCAGGTGTGGGGCGTCTTCCACCATGATAAAAAACTGGGAACCGGCGGAGTTGGGATTCATGGCGCGCGCCATGGAAAGGACGCCGCGCGTATGCTTAAGGTTGTTTGGGAAACCGTTTCCGGAGAACTCTCCTTTGATGCTGTAGCCGGGCCCGCCCATTCCGGTGCCCTGCGGGTCGCCACCCTGGATCATAAAACCGGGGATGACCCGATGGAAGATGGTGCCGTTGTAAAAACCCTTCCCAGCGAGGGAGACGAAATTGTTCACCGTATTTGGAGCAATTTCCGGATACAACTCGGCTTTGATAACCCCTTCATTGGTTTCAATTGTGATAATGGGATGCTGCATAGTGCTCTCTCCTTCCATTGACCATTTGCACGATTCTTTATACCATATAGAGAGGCCGGATGGCCTCCCGTTTGAACAGAAAACGCCTTGCGGTTTCTGTTATGGTTTCATGTTCTCCTAGGCGTTGGAAGGCGGCGAACTTTCTGTGATGCCGGATTTCATTTGTGCCAGGAGATACCGTGAAGATATTATAACGTGCTTTTCCGGAATCATCAAGGCGGCGCCACTATTTTTCGATATAGAAAAGGATTTTCTTTTTTCGAGCCCCTATGCTATAATGGAAAAAGCTTTTGGAAAGCTATGACTTGGAAACAGGACCGATTAGGGATTGTCTACCAAGGAGAAAGAGGCTTTCCTTTTTAGGAAGACCGTATCAAACCCAGAGGTTTTCAATTTGCTGGAGAATGGTAAAAAATCGTTTTTCCGCGTTAATAGCGTTAATAGATACCTCTAACGCGGACGGATCATAGGAATCGAAATGCTATCAATGAAAGGGAAGATGTATGTTGAAATTGATCTCCTGGAATGTCAATGGCCTGCGGGCTTGTCTAAATAAAGGGTTTTTGGATTACTTCCACGCGGCAGACGCAGACGTCTTTTGCCTCCAAGAGACGAAAATGCAGCCGGACCAGGCGCAAATCGACCTGCCAGGCTACCAACAGTACTGGAATTCTGCGTTAAAGAAAGGGTACTCTGGCACGGCAGTCTTTACCCGGCTGGAACCGCTTTCGGTACAATATGGGATCGGTGCGGAGGAGCACGAAGGGGAAGGGCGCGCAATCACCCTCGAATTCCCCGATTTTTATCTTGTGACCGTGTACACGCCCAATGCACAGCGCGAATTGGCGCGCATTGATTACCGCATGGAATGGGAGGACGCCTTCCGCGCCTATGTGAAAGGGTTGGATGAGAAGAAGCCGGTGGTGATCTGCGGGGATATGAACGTAGCGCATCAGGAGATCGACCTGAAGAATCCAAAGACCAACCGGGGGAACGCAGGATTTTCCGACCAGGAGCGCGGTAAGATGACCGAACTTTTGGACAGTGGTTTTATAGATACCTTCCGGTGGCTACACCCTGATCTCACGGGAGCTTATACGTGGTGGAGTTACATGTTTCACGCGAGGGAAAAGAACGCCGGTTGGCGCATTGACTATTTCTTGGTTTCGGAACGGCTGCGTGACCGGGTACAGGCCAGCGAGATCCATGCCGAGGTGATGGGAAGCGACCATTGCCCCGTGGAACTCCTTCTGCAAGATGCATCCGGTGGGAAAAGGCTCTCTGTATAACAAGTTCATGGCAGATCGGTAGAAAAATAGCCGGGGGCCCTTTATTTTAGGACCGTCCCGGCTGTTTCATCGATGAACAGCGGCTGACGCCGGATGGATTTATTCGGCGTTGCCATCTTCTTTTTTCTTTTTTGCCGCATCGAGTTCACTTAGAATTCGTTCCACGGTGGTGCGGCGTGCATCCGCCTCAATGGAAAGTTCAATTGCCAGGCGGGAAAGACCCGCTTCCCCTTCTGGTAAAGCGGACTCTACGCGCTTGCAGACATCCTGCAACGCGGTACTCTGTGCAGAGCAGAACCGCTCATACATATTGGCGCTGCTGTTGTCCTCCAATAGCCCTTTTAGAAGCATATCAATGTCGGGGATGGCAAGCACCGGTTTTAGCATGCAGATGACCGTCAGCATGGCCAAATGTTCGCGTGAATATTTCTTCTGTTCCGGGCGTGGAAGCACGCCGTCCTTGACGTAATTATTGATCATGCTGGAGGTTAGCAGGTTGGTATCCTCCGTGCGTGCCAATGGCTCCAATTGCTTATTCATATAGGTCAGGACCTGATCCATATACAGATAGATTTCCGGCAGGCGGTCCCAATCCACCGGACGGTATTGTTGAATTTGTTTGATCCATTCTTGGACTCGGGCGGCAGCTTCGCTCATAGAAACTCCTTTCTAAAAAATGTTTGTAACGGAATGCGGGTCCTTTAGGACCTTCCCGAATGGGCAAGCATCCCATATACAAACAATTATGTGGATTCGTTCTTTTTTTGATTTAGGTAACGGCTGGGGGGAACCCCCATGTGCCGTTTGAAAACACGCGAAAAATACAGCTGATCGGAAAAACCAGTGGAATAGGCGACCTCTCCCACGGAGAGATTCCCTGCCTTGAGAAGCGCAGCCGCCTTGTTGATTCGGTAGCGCATTAAATACTCGTTCGGCGGCATGGAGACATGCTGCATGAAAATGCGGTATAGGTGGCTGCGGCTAATACCAGCGCTCTCTGCAACGTCCTCGATGTCGATGTCTCTCGAATAGTTGTAGTCGATAAATTTGATGGCCTTTTGTACGTACTCGTACCCTGTTGTCCGCTGCGTAGAGGCGTTCCCTAAATGATCGATTAACTCTGCCATGAAAAGGTAGAGCCCTCCCAGCATGCGGGCTTCGGCAGCAGGGGTGGAACCGGATACATTGCAAATATCGGTTAACAGGCCCTCTAGCTTGCCATCATGTTCATAATGAAAGACAGGATTTTCTTCGTTTAACCCCGTTTGATCCACCAGCTGTTTGGCATCGCTGCCATTGAATCCCACCCAGCAATATTCCCATGGTTCTTCCGTATCCGCGGCATAGGAGGCCACACAGGACGGTACGACCAAGAAGCCGTCCCCGACGGAAAGATTGTATTCATTTCCTTTAACAGAAAAAACGCCGCATCCAGAAACGATATAATGAATTAAATAATGATCGCGGATTGCGGGTCCCCAGCTGTGGCCCGCGGCGCAGCGCTGCACACCGCAACTGTACACCGCAAGCCCCAAATTGTTGTGGTGGGGCACCTTAAAGGAACGCCGGAATTCTTCGTTCGTCATGCCAATCCCTCCAATGAAACGCGGGTGTTGGGTATTTCTATTATAATTCCTCGGGCGCTTTTGTGCAATGACTCTGTGGCAATTATCGAAAAAGAAAACCTAAATTATACCAAAAATTCATTGAAATTGGTCTTGTTATCGGTTATAATATGAATTGTTATTTATGAATTTTTTAATACATAGTAAATATATTGTTTAAAATTGAGATATGCCAGATGTAAAGCACTTAAAGGGTGGTTTGTTTTTCGATCCACCTTATTGTATATTATCTTTAGGAAGAATGGGGAAATTCAAATGGATCCACAAAATGAAGCATTGCTCTCATTAACAATACTGTTGACCGGCCTTGTGGTGGTATTTGCCGTATTGATCTTTTTGATCTTGATTATCAATGTCTATGGCAATATCATTTACAAGGTAACGCAAAAGCGGCACAAAGGAAAAGACAAAACAGAAGATGTTCGTGCGCCTGTTTCTGCACCGGAACCTGCTCCCATTGAGGTAGAGGAGGGAATCCCCGGCGAGGTGGTTGCGGCCATTTCTGCAGCGGTCTATATGACATGCGGCGATTCCGCTCCCGTGATCCGTTCCGTTAAGCGTGCTGCCACAAATCCGCGTTCCCTTTGGGGGGAAGCGGGCAGGCTGGAAAATACACGCCCCTTCTAAAACAATGATTGATTATGTAAGGAATGTTTTTGTAACGGACAGGCCATTCAGCCTGACACAATTTGAAAAAGAAAGGGCTGACATTTTCAGTGCAAATTATCAATGAATTTGTAAATTCCATTTTGGATATTTTGAGAAGTTCCGGTTTTATGACCAACGATTGGCGCAACTATATCATGATCGGAATTGCCTGTATCTTGATCTACTTGGCGATTAAGAAAGAGTTCGAACCGCTTCTGCTTTTGCCAATTGCGTTCGGTATGATGATGGTAAACCTGTATCCAGCGATTATGGCCGAACCGACAGCCACGGCAAACGGAGGCTTATTCTACTACTTATATCAGGGCGTAAAACTTGGTATTTATCCGCCTTTGATTTTCCTGGGGATTGGCGCCATGACAGATTTCGGCCCCCTGATCGCCAACCCGAAGAGCTTTTTGCTTGGAGCTGCCGCGCAGTTGGGTATCTTCCTGACCTTTATCGGCGCGATCTTTATTGGGAATCTTGGTATCCCGAATTTGTCCTTTACGGCACAAGAAGCTGGTTCGATTGCGATTATCGGCGGCGCAGACGGCCCGACGGCAATCTTTGTGACATCCAAATTGGCCCCGCAGCTCTTGGGGCCGATCGCTGTAGCGGCGTATTCCTACATGGCCTTGGTCCCGATTATCCAACCCCCGATTATGAAGGCGTTGACGACCAAGAAAGAGCGTGCGGTGGTTATGGAACAGCTCCGCCCAGTTTCGAAGCTGGAAAAGATTTTGTTCCCGATCATCGTTACCATCCTGATTTCCCTCTTACTGCCCGATGCGGCAACGCTGGTTGGCATGCTGATGCTGGGCAATTTGATGCGCGAGAGCGGCGTTGTTTCCCGTATTGCTAACACTGCGCAGAATGAATTGATGAATATTATCACGATTTTCTTGGGCGTGACGGTTGGTGCAACGGCGAGCGGTGAAGTTTTCCTGAGCCCGCAAACCATTGGCATTATTATCCTGGGCCTGTTGGCGTTCTGCTTCGGCACAGCTGGCGGCGTGTTGTTTGGCAAGCTGATGTTTATCGCCACAAAGGGTAAGGTAAACCCGTTGATTGGTTCCGCAGGCGTTTCGGCGGTGCCGATGGCGGCGCGTGTCAGCCAAAAGGTCGGCCAGGAGGAAAATCCGGGCAATTTCCTGCTGATGCATGCAATGGGGCCGAACGTTTCCGGCGTAATCGGTTCGGCGGTTGCGGCAGGCGTGTTGATCAGTATCCTCGGCTGATGAAATTTGAAAACGAAATAGGTGTTGAACGAACTGTACCCGCACACTCTTAAAGCGTGCGGGTATTTCATTGAGGGGCACAGTTGTGCTCTGTCTAGGACGTTAGGAGTAAAGATCATGAAGGAACAGACAGCAAATGCAATTTTACAGTGGAAGAAAGCGGTCATGGAGCGGGAGTTTTCCCGGATGAACAGCCGCCAAAAAGAGGCGGTGTTCCATACGGACGGCCCCCTGTTGATCCTGGCTGGTGCGGGAAGCGGAAAGACAACGGTTTTGGTCAACCGCATTGCCAATTTGATCCGCTGGGGCGGGGCATATCACAGTACAGCGCTGCCTCCGGAACTTTCGCAGGAGGATTTGGATCTGCTGCAAGCGGCAGCGGAAGAGGGACGGGCTCTGCCCGATGCGATCCGCGAGCGTTTGGCCGTGGAACCCTGCCGCCCTTGGCAGATTTTGGCCATCACTTTTACCAATAAAGCGGCCGGGGAATTGAAAAACCGCTTGGAGACGATGTTGGGACCGGCCGGGGGCGACATCTGGGCCTCTACCTTCCACTCGACCTGCGCCCGGATGCTGCGCCGGGATGGGGAGCGGCTCGGCTATACCAGCCACTTTACGATTTACGACACCGATGATTCCCGCCGCTTAATCAAGGATTGCCAAAAGGCGCTCAACATCGACGATAAGGTTTTGTCCTATAAATCCATCCTTGCGGCGATCTCCCGCGCGAAGGACAATTTAATTTCCCCAAAGGAATACGAACAGCAGGCGGGCAGGGACAACCGGCTGATCCTGCTGGCGCAGGCGTACAAGCTGTACCAGCAGCGCCTCAAAGAGGCAGATGCCATGGACTTTGACGACCTGATCTGCAATGCCGTGCGGCTGTTTGAGGAATGCCCGGATGTGCTGGAATATTACCAGGACAAGTTCCGCTATGTGATGGTGGATGAGTACCAGGACACGAATCACGCACAGTATATGTTTGTGAAGCTGTTGGCGCAAAAGCGGCAGAACCTCTGTGTGGTGGGCGACGATGACCAGAGCATCTATAAATTCCGCGGGGCGACGATTGAAAACATCATGAGCTTTGAAAAAAGCTTCCCGCGCGCGGCGGTGATCCGTCTCGAACAGAACTACCGCTCCACGCAGAATATCCTGGACGCGGCAAACGCGGTGATCTCCAACAATACGGAGCGCAAGGGGAAGACCCTCTGGACGGAGAACCCTGCGGGCGCAAAGATCGCGGTACACACGGGATACAACGAACAGGATGAGTCGGATTATATTGCCAAGAAGGTTTTGGAGGAGGTAGCCGCCGGCCGGAAATATTCCGATTTTGCCGTGCTCTACCGCATGAATTCGCAGTCGAACATTTTGGAAAAGATGTTCGTGAAGTCCGGCGTGCCGTATCGGATTATCGGCGGCTTGCGCTTCTATGAGCGCAAGGAGATCCGCGACATGATCGCCTACTTGAGCGTCATCAACAACCCCACAGATGAAATGCGCTTGCGCCGGATTATCAACCAGCCGAAGCGCTCCATCGGGGACAAGACCATTGCACAGGCTTCCGAGATTGCGGCTACCCTGGGCGAATCGCTGTTTGATGTGATTTGCCACGCGGATTCCTACGAACCGCTCAAACGTACGGCGCCGAAGCTGCTCCAATTTGCAGAGCTGATGCAGTCGCTCATCGAGGCCTCCAACGACCCGGATGTCAGCCTGAACGATCTATACCATCTCATCTTGGATCGGACGAATTACATCGAAGCGCTGAAGGCCGCCGAAAACGACGACGCGCAGGACCGCATCGACAACATCAACGAATTGTCTTCCAATATCATCAAGTATGAGGAGGACAACGGGGACGAGGCAAGCCTCTCCGGGTTCCTCGAGGAGGTCTCCCTGATGACGGATATCGACAACTTCGACGAAACCGCGGATACGGTGGTTATGATGACCATGCATTCCGCGAAGGGCCTGGAATTCCCCGTGGTGTTCCTCCCGGGGTTTGAAGAGGGGATTTTCCCTGGGTTGCAGGCGATTTACAATCCGAATGAAATCGAGGAAGAGCGCCGCCTGGCTTATGTGGCGATCACGCGCGCCAAAGAGGAGCTCTACATTCTCAACGCGGAAAGCCGTATGATCTTTGGCAGCACCTCCCGCAATAAGCCCTCCCGGTTCATTGCGGAGATCCCGGAGGAGCTGATCGAGCGTTCGCGGACGCGCGAATGGAAAAAGCCGAAGCCCGGGATGGTGCTTCCCACCTCTTCCTATGAGGCGCGGGTGGTGTCCGCCAATGCAGCGCGCCACTTTGGGCCTTCCAGCCTGGAACAGGGCCATGCGCCGTCGGAACCCCTGCGCGTGGGCGACCGCGTGTCGCACCGCACCTTTGGCGAGGGATGCATCCTCACCGCAACGCCGATGGGCAACGATACGCTGTTGGAGATTGCGTTTGAACAGGTTGGAACAAAGAAATTGATGGCCAATTTTGCCCGGCTGACCAAATTGAGTGGAAACCAGTGAGCCCCTTTTATGATGCTTTGCACAGCGAAAAGAACGGGGAGGGGCTGCGGCTTCCCTCTCTTAACAAAGCGCTCCGGCGGCTTTGGGGGTTGGAACCCTACCTGCCGGATGATGTGCTTTCCATAAAAGAAACCCGCCGTTTGATGGGGTGGGCGTCAAAAACACGAGCCTGTGAGGTCTTTTCCCCACAGGCTCGTATTTTATGCTCCGACATACGGAGCGATGCAAACGTTTTAGTCGGAACAGCTGGGTTTGCGGTTGCGGCAGTCGCAGCCACACCCGGTTTCGCCCACCTTGGGCGGGAAGAATTCATCCGTCGGAAATTCAATGCGGCGGAACATATCGCACGGGTTGTCGCTGGTGGTGACGCACTCCTTTTCCGGGATGCAGAAGTCATAGGCCGGGATCAGCATCTGGACGTTGCGCACAATCTGCACAATGGTGAATACGCCGATGGTGACATAGACATTGCGGCAGGTGTTGGTTTCGAACTGGCCGCCAAAGCGCTGGCAGATGCTGTCCGGGATGCGGCAGCACGCGTCGCAGCAGCCCATCGGACGGTCACAGATGCGCGCAGAGAGGCCGATCGGCTCCGCGACCTGCACCGTGGCCTTGGGTAGGACCCGGCCGCTGGTGAGCTGGGCGTCCACCTCATCGCAATTCAAGTCGGAGCTGAACATCTTGACGTTGCCCTCGCTGCCGAACAGGATGACCTTCTTGTTAAAGACGGATACGCCGCTGACGATCACCGGGCCGCCGCTCGGCAGGGAATAGACGTCCAGGCAGACGTTGAAGAAGAAGGTCATGTCGATCGAATAGAAGCCTTTGTTAAAGGGCACGGGCTCCAGGTCGAGATAGACCGTGATAACCTCCACATTGCGGATACGTACATTGGTTGCTTGTTCGATCAAGTCGTGCTTATCGGGCGTGAAGTAAACGCGGAGGTCCTCTAAGCAGTCTTTATCGCTGCAACTATCGTAGATGCGCATAGCGTCGATGCACACCGCTTCTTTGAAATTCCCGCCTGGTTCCTGCGGCGTGGAGTTGCAATTGTTCTCATCCATGGTAAAAATCCTCCTTACATCTGAAAAGTCGGGAAAAAGAACCCGGCGCGCGGCGTTTCAGACGCACGCACAACCTTGTTTCTCCCTAACAGTTTATGGCAGGCCGCTCTTTTTGCTACTGGAATATTTCAAAAGAAACAGAAGGCGGATGCGCCGGAAGGCAGGCGCCGCGCGGAGCCAAGCGCCATGGGCAAGCGGGCACGCAGATGCAGGGGATGGAGGCGGCGGGCAAAATCAGGTGGGGCGGATATCAAGGAAAAGCCGCACACAGAAAAAGAGCAGTCATTCAAAAATGACTGCTCTTTTTGTCCCCTGTCGGGGTGTTGGTTGTGTTTCATGAACATTCCGAAAGCGATCGCAGGGATGTCCTTTCCGTCCCCTGGCGGGGTATGGATTGTTTCAAAATAGAATTGCTGTAGCAAGACAGTATTACAATGATTTCTCGTCCCCTGGCGGGGCGTTGATTGTTTCGTGTTATGAAAATTCGGCAGTGTGAGCTAGTTTCCGTCCCCTGGCGGGGCAGTAATTTTTTCATGGTGCAATGTCTAAACGAGATGCCTCGCATATTTCCGTCCCCTGACGGGGCGTTGATTGTTTCAATGCCATGAGAGATGAGGCAGACATCCACTCCCATTTCCGTCCCCTGACGGGGCGTTGATTGTTTCGATCGTCAACAGCGTCATCATGCCGTTGCTGCCATTTCCGTCCCCTGACGGGGCGTTGATTGTTTCGCGAATGCGAGAAAGGAGGATGCCCGATGAAAATCGATTTCCGTCCCCTGACGGGGCGTTGATTGTTTCAGCAAATGTGCATAAATTTCCTCTATGCTTTTTGCCAAACAAATCAAATACATTTTTATTATAACATGCGTTTTGCTTCAAGTAAAGCAAATTTGCATAAAATTATCCATGAAATCCATCGCTCTTTTGTAACGGCATCGGTGCGAAGCGGCTGAAACTGGGCGCCGCTTACCCCTCCCAACAGACAGCTTCGCACTTTGCAGCCCTCTCTCGGCTTGCGGCTTCCGCTCTCCGGGTTCAAGCTTTCCCATTGGCGCATCCCCCTTGTTCCGCGTGGTGCAAGGTGCAAAATTGCTGCAAAAAAAGGATGCAACTAGGAAAATTTTATTAAGGAATTGCAAAAGATGACAAATTGTGCTAAAATAACAAAAACAGACGCTTGAGCCGATGCGTTTTTGTGGAAAGCTCAGCGGGGGAGGAGGTCTTATGGAACGAGAACGGTTTGCGTGGAAATGCCTGCTGCATGCCCTGCGGCCGTATGGCCCGCCGGAGGTGTGGCAGTCGTCGTTTGGGCCGGACATGGAGACGGCGCTTTCGGAGGAAGAACAGGCGCTTTTGCGCCGGGCGTCCGGGATTGTCGTTGGCACGGCCAAGCTGGATGCATCCGAGGGCGGCCTGCTTTCCATCTTCGACTTGCTGGACGGAGGGACGCCGTGCCGGATGTTCCGTCCGGATGCGGTGGAGCGCTTCCAATGCCCGGCGGAACAGGCTGTCCGCCCAGCCGAAAAGCGGGAGTGGATGCAGCGCTGCCTGGACGAGCTGAAGGCGGCGGACGGGCGCATCGAACCCGCCCTGGAGGTTTGCAGGCAGCAGCTTTCCTATTATCCTTCCGGCATCCCAGGGGTATCCCTGTATCAGAAGGCGCGCCTGGAGGTCTGCCTGGCGTGCTGTATGCGCGAAGCGGGGCTGGAATCCCCGTTCTTGCTGGTCTCCTGCGGCTTGCCGGGGATTCAGAAGTTTTTGTACACGATTTCCGGCAAAGGGGTTTTGAAATCCCTGCGGAGCCGGTCGTTTTATTTGGATTTGCTGGAAGAACATCTGATGACGGAATTGCTGGACCGGCTGCACCTCTGCCGGGCGCACCGGCTGTATGTGGGCGGGGGGAGCAGCTATGCCGTCCTGCCCAATACGGACCGCACGCGGGAAACCCTGGAAGCCTGCCTGCGCAGCGTCAACCAGTGGCTGCTCAAGCGCTTTTCCGGCGCGCTGCAATTCCTCTATGCCTGGGAGCCCTGTTCTAGGCCGCAGCTCAAAAACGAGGGCGGGACAGCTTACCAGGAGATCTTTGCCCGGCTGGAAAACAAGCTGAACCAAAAGCGCAACCGCCGGTTTGACGCCAGCGGCTTGACATGGCTGAATTCCCAGAAGATGAGCGACCCGGAGCGGGAATGCCGGGTCTGCGCGGGCAGCAGCCTGCCGCTGGATGGGGACGACCTCTGCCCGGTTTGCCGGGAATTCCGGGATAGCTCTTCCGGCCTGGCTGCCACGGGAAAGGTGGCGGCCGTCTGCCGAGCGGTTTGGGAAGAGGGCGGCACGCCCCTGACGCTTCCTTCGCTGGATGGGCAGGATTGGTTTGTCTATATGATGGACCGGGCACAGGCGGACCGCCTCCGTGCAGAACAGCCGGGGACCGTCGTCCGCGTTTATGCGCCGGGCAGCGGGGGCAATGCGGATATTCCGCTCCCGCTCGGCGCTTATGCATATACGATCGATGAAAAAATGGCGACGTTTGAGGGCCTTGCGGCGTGTTCCCAGGGCATCCGGCGTTTGGGCGTCCTGCGGGCGGATGTGGACAACCTGGGACGGGCATTCGTCAGAGGGTTCCACCGGCGTTTGCAGTCCGGGGAAACCGGTTCCGGCCTCCCTCTGACGGCGTCGCTCTCGCAGCAGTTGACGCAGTTTTTCAAGGTCCACTTGCAAAAGATTTTGCAGGGGACGGAGGGACCGGTCGATCCGTTCCACCTTGTGTGGAACGAAGCGGGCAAGCGTTCCCCGCGCAAGGCCATCGTGGTCTATGCGGGTGGGGACGATCTCTTTATTGTGGGCGCCTGGAATGAAATTGTGGAACTGTCGGTGGACCTGTACCGCGCGTTCCGGGGCTTTACCGGGGGCCGCTTGACCTTTTCCGCCGGGATTGGCCTGTTTTCCCCGCACTATCCGCTCTATGCGATGGCGGAGGATACGGCGATCTTGGAGGACGCAGCCAAGGGGATCGACGCCGGGAAAAACGGCCTCGCCCTGTTTGGCTTGGAGCTGCTGCCGGACGCCGGTGGGACGGTGCGGCATGTGGCGCGGCACCTGTACCATTGGGATACCTTTATCGAAGCGGTTGTCACGGAAAAGCTCTATTTGTTGGAGCGCTATTTTGAAATGGACCGGAAGGAACAGAACGGCCGGGGGAGTTCGTTTCTTTACCGTCTGAAGAATTATGCGGAGCAGTTGGAACGAACCCCAGGGCAAACGATCAACGTGGCGCGTTTTGCGTATCTGCTGGCCCGGATGGAGCCAAAAAAGGACAAGCGTGAGCTGTTCGATTTGTATCATGAATTTTCGACAAAGCTGTATCAATGGATCAAGGATGCGGAGAGCCGCAGGCAGCTGCTGACGGCGATGGAACTGTATTTGAGCTTGATCCGGACATCACAGGAGAAAGGGGAAGAGCAACCATATGGCGAGTGATTGGAAAGACGCGCTGGGAGGTTTGATCGGGAAGACCCCTGAAGAGGTCGCTCGGACGCAGCGGCAGCCCGCCGGCCAGAAGGCGTCCTCCGGCAAGGAACCGCCGGCATTTTTCAGCAGGGACGATTATGTAGATTTGGCCGATCAATGTATGCAGCGGCTGGGAAGGCCCAGTAAAAACAAATGGAATAAGGAAAATGAAATCAAACGAAATTATGGGGAGCTGACCAGCAGCCAGATGCGGAATCTCTTTGCGCTTGTTACGCGGCTCTACAACCGAGTGACCATCGGCGGGGAGATCACCCCCGCGGACATCGGGAGCATCAAGGTGCGGATGGTGTACGATGCGGGACGGAAGGCGGATGTGCAGAGCTTTTTGCAGGAGTCGGGGCTTTTAAGGGGCCTCGACTTTATCGGCACGGATAAAGGGCGCTTCCTGCGGTATGCGCGCTATATGGAAGCGTTGGTTGCCTACCACTATTATTACACCGATAAAAAGGACTAAAGGGGTGGAACGATGTATCAGAAATTGATGATTCAAGGGCAGATTGAAGTGCTGACCGGGTTACATATCGGCGCGTCCGACGTCTATGCCGCCATCGGCGCGGCAAATTCCCCTGTGGTGCGGGACCCAAAGACGCAGTACCCCATCATTCCCGGCAGCAGCTTGAAAGGGAAAATCCGGACGCTCCTGGTGCGGGATGCCGTGGAGGGCTATGTCTTGCCGGAACCGAAGGACGATCCACCCCCAATTGCCCGGTTGTTTGGAAAACCAGCTTCCAGTGCAGAAACAAAGGCGGTGGCTTCCCGGCTTCAATTTATGGATTGCTTCCTAGCCAATGCAGACGAGTTGATGGACACCGGCTTTACAGAGGTCAAAACGGAAAACAGCATTAACCGGCTGACGTCGATTGCCAATCCGCGGCCTTTGGAGCGCGTGATCCGGGGGGCAAAATTTTCCTTTGCGGTGATCTATAATGTGGAAAATCCGGCGGAAGTAGAGGAAGATTTCCAAACGCTCGCGAAGGGGATGCAGCTGCTGCAATTGGATTATCTGGGCGGCCATGGCAGCCGGGGCAGCGGACGCATCCGTTTTGAGGAGCTCAAGGTCATCCAGGCGACGGGCAAAACGGAAAAGATCGAAACCCTGCAAAAGACGCTTGAGGGTGTGAAAGATGCGAACGTATTACCTTTATAAATTTCATTTTTATGGGGCGCTCCACATTGGGCCGGACGATGGGCGGAATGTCTTGCAGTCGTCTGGGATTCTGCTACATTCCGATACGCTGTTTTCTGCCCTGTGTATTGAGGCGCTGCGGGACGAAACAGCGCGAAACAGCCTCTTGGAAGAGGCAAAGGCAGGGCGGTTCCTGCTTTCGGACGCGTTTCCCTACCGGGCAGACGAGCTCTTTCTCCCGAAGCCGCTGATCCGCACAGAACAAGGGCTCCGGCAGATGCAGGACCCGGGACAGCGGAAGCTGTTCAAAAAATTGACGTACCTGCCAGCCTCCCTTTGGGATGCGTACTTGGACCTCTGGCGGGAGGGCCGTCCATTCGACGCGGCCGCCTGCCTGCAACAGCTTGAAAACCTGTCCTTTTTGGATGAACGCGCCTGTGCCGCCGTGCGCGGCAAGGAGGAGACCGACCCATACCTCGTGCGGGGGCTGCAATGGAACAAGGACTGCGGCCTATATTGTATTCTGGCTTTTGACGATGATCGTGTGCGCTCCCTTGTGGAAGGCCTTTTGCAATCCCTGCCCTTTAGCGGGATCGGCGGAAAACGGAGCGTTGGCTTCGGAAAATTTCAATTGGAGCGCTGCGGTGAATTGGCTCAAAGCGCCTGCGAAGCGGCCCGGGTTCTGGGGACATACCTGTCCGGAGAACCCGCCGCCCACTGGATGACCCTGAATACCTCGCTCCCGGCAGAGGACGAGCTGGAGGAAGCGATGGAACACGCGGAATATTCCCTTTGCAGAAGAGGGGGCTTCGTCCATGGAATGGGCTACAAAAAGCGGACGGTCTATGCGTTTGCGTCCGGTTCCTGCTTTTCCAAACGGTTTTCCGGCCAGGTGCGGAATGTTGCGCCGGAGGGACGCCAACCGGCGCTGCGCATGTTAAAACCGATGTTTTTGGGGGTGGATGTATGAAAGAAACCATCCATATGGTGATGCGCGTCTTGACGCCGGTCTTTGTGGGATGCGGGCAAAAACTCTTGAAGAAGGAGTACATCTATATCCCGAACGAAAACCGCGTCTATGTGCCGGACCGGGACCGCTTTTTCTCCTGGCTACAGGAACGGAATCTGGTGGACGCATATACGGATTTCATTCTCAGCAGCGACAACAGCCTGTACCAATGGCTGCTGTCCCAGAAGGCGTCCAAGGAAGAGATTCGCGGATTGGCCGCGTATACGGCGCACGGCGGGGATCGAACCATCAACGGAAAGCCGATCCGCCTGGACGATATCCATTCCATGGTAAAGGGGCCGGGCGGAAAACCCTATCTTCCCGGCAGCAGCATTAAGGGCGCTATGCGGACGGCGCTCCTGAACAAGATGGTCGCCGGCAAGAAGCCGTGCCCGTTTCCGGAAGATGCATTCCACAAGGGCGTGCAGGAGATGGACGCGCGTGTAAAATCCGGGAAGGAACCGCATGGCCGTGCCAGCAAGAGCCTTTTTCGCCGGGAAGCCGGAAACATCGAAGAAGGGCAGTTCCACAAATTGCGGCTGGTCAACCAAAAGGGGAAAGAAATTCCGAGCTATAATGCGGTCTGCTCCGCCATGCGCGGGCTGTCGGTTTCGGACAGCCTGCCGGTGGAAGCATCCTGCCTGACGCTGTGCCAGAAGCTGGACGTGGGGCCCAGCGGCGGGATTTCCTCCCGCGTGCCCATGATGCGCGAGTGTTTGAAGCCCGGCACGGAGCTGCACGCCGCCCTCACCCTGGACGACTGCTTCCTGCGGGAGGCGGGGATGGACCGGCAATTTTTGGTCGAGGCAATCCAGGAATTCTATGCGCTGCAAAACCGGCAGTTCGTCGCGAAATTCCATGGGTTCGAACATGAAGCGGAGGAACGCGGGTGCGTGCTCTATTTGGGCGGCGGGTGCGGGTTCCCCAGCAAAACGATCCTCCAGTCCCTGTATGGGGATGCAGCGCTTGCTTGCACCGCAGAGCTGCTCACCTTTTTGTTCCCGGATGGCTACCATGAAACCGACGTGGCCGCCGGGGGTTCCCCGCACATGCTGAAATGCACCAAATGGGAAGACCGCCTGGTCCCCATGGGGAAATGTGAGGTGCTGTTTCCATGACGACGAGCATCCGCCTGGAATTGGAGGAAACCCATCGCGCGCCCCTGGTGGCGGAGGACGCCTATTGCCTGTACGGTTGGCTGATGGAGCAGCTTCCACCCGCTTATGCCGCGTATCTGCATGAGGAAGGCGAGCGGCCGTTTTGCCAATATCTGCTCCCGTCGAGGGAGGAACGCCATCGGGCTGTGTATCAATGGACGCTGTTTTCGGAGGACGCAGTGCAGATGGTCGCGCCCATCCTGCTGAACAGCACGTCCTTTCCATTCCGCAGCGGTGGGAAGCAGGTCTGCGTGCGAAGGGCGGAAAAAGAGACGTTCCGCTTTGAAGAGGCGGTCGAGCGCTGTTTTACCGCGCCGGCGCTTCCATCTTCCTATCAGCTGCGCTTCCTTTCTCCCACGACGTTTAAAACCGAAAACCAGTATGCGCTGTTCCCCACCGCAGGGCTGGTGGTAAAGAGTGCGGCCTCGCGCTTTGCGCTGCTGGACAGCGGTGTGACGCTACAGGATGAAGAGGCGCTCCGGCAGCTCGTCGAATCGGCGCGGATCATTGGCTATTCGCTCCACACGCAGAGATACAGCATGAAAGGCGCCGTGATACCGGGCTTTACCGGTTGGATACGGCTGGCCATCCATGGACCAACCTCCATGAAACGGCTGTTTTGGCTGTTGATGTGCGCGCTGCCCCATACCGGCGTTGGAATCAAGACGGCGCTGGGGATGGGCGGCTGTACGGTGGAAGAATCTTTCCCAAAAACAGAGGAGGTTTTTTCATGGAACAGATGAACATCAAGTCCCTGCTTCGCAGCAAGCAGACGCTGCTGGAATCCAAGCTAGATGTGTTGATCAACCATCCGGTCACAAAGGGCGACCACTGCGAGGGGGCCTGGATCGACTTTTTCCGGAGCTTTTTGCCCAGCAAATATGCGGTGGATAAGGGGTTCGTATTCGACAGCAAAGGGGCGGTCAGCGAGCAGATTGATATTATCATCTATGACGCCCTGTATTCCCCGCTGATCTTTGGAACCGATGCGGGCGAAAAATTCATCACGGCGGAAAGTGTCTATGCGGTCTTTGACTCCAAGCAGAAGATCGACAAGGAGACGGTGGAGTACACAAACCGGAAAATCGAAAGCGTGGTGAACCTGCACCGGACATCGCGTAGAATGGTTGTCGCCGGTCGGGGGGTTTCCCCCAGAGACCTGCCGCCCATTCTCGGCGGGATTCTGGCCGCGGCATCCGCTGGTTGGAGCACAGTGGAGTCTTATGTGAAGGACAATCCGAACCTTGACATCGGATGCGCGGTAAAATCCGGCTCTTTCTTAGTAAAGCGCGATCCGGAGAGAAATTTCTTATCCATGCTGCACAGCGAGCCGGAGGAAGCGGTTCTCGCGTTCTTTTATATGATTCTGGATGAGCTTTATAAGCTCGGGACCGTCCCGGCGATCGATATCCGCGATTATGCCAACGCGACATTGACAAACGTCCGCTTAAAAACGGACGAAGAAAATTTGCAGACGGAGTTATCCGAAAAAACTTCCGCGGCAGATGGTTCTGCCGCGGAAGAGAAGGAAAGCCAAGAGGAACCGGCTGTAAAATAAATAACATGTAAATCAAACAAGGCGCCTATCCCATTTGCGTGGGGTAGGCGCCTTGTTTTGTCCCCTGGCGGGGATTGTTTCGTTGTGGGTGAGGCGGCAAGCCATTGTTTGATGTTTCCGTCCCCTTACGAGGTGTGAGCTGTAACGGGAGATGGTGATGACGGTACATCGTTGGTTTGCATTTCCGTCCCCTGGCGGGGTGTGGTTGTGATGGTTCTCCAATATTCCTAACATCCCATGACATCCCATAGCCCCCCTTACGAGGCATAGGGTGTAATGCGAAGATAAGAAAGTTCTTGGTTACTACCAACTTTATTTTCGTCCCCTAACGAGGTGGAAGTGATACCTTGTCCTATCGAAGTAAGAAGTAGCCTGTAATATTTACGACTAAGTTTCTCCGTCCCCTTACGGGGAATGCGTTGTAACTGCGGTGCCGGCTGGATTTCGCTAGACTACACCACATAGCCGTCCCCTGGCGGGGTAAGGATTGTAACTCATAACCATATGGACCATACGGGATTATCGTCCCCTAACGGGGCGTGGATTGTAACACAATTTGGAACTTGGTGTCACAAGTTGTTAGAAAGTTTCCGTCCCCTAGCGGGATGGAAGTGATACCTCGTCCTATTGATGTAGCCTGCTATATTTATGACTGACTTTCGTCCCCTTACGGGGGAAGATTTCTGCCTTGGAATAGATGGCGTTTGGTTGGATGTGGCAGAATTGCCGTCCCCTGGCGGGGGTTGGATTTAAACATAAGATTTAACAAAATGAACTTATGTAAACATAGTTTTCCGTCCCCTAGCGAGGTAAAAATTGTAACTCATAATCATATGGATCATACGGGATTGTCGTCCCCTGACGGGGCGTGGATTGTAACTCCTCCCGGCCCATCCTGCGGCCGGCAAACTCCTGATTGTCGTCCCCTAACGGGGCGTGGGTTGTAACTTGGTGCATTACCATTGTCGGAATACCTTATGGTAGTTTCCGTCCCCTAACGGGGCGTGGATTGTAACTACTCCCTTCCGGGATTCCGACCGCGTTATTGAGCGTTTCCGTCCCCTAACGGGGCGTGGATTGTAACATCCGCCTCAGAAATGCCTATCAGCTCAAAGGTTGTTTCCGTCCCCTAACGGGGCGTGGATTGTAACTCCACCCCTATTATACCCAGAAACCATGCGGGTTGTAAAGGCTCAAAGTGCGAACTTCATAAAAATAATCCCTATTTTGCCAAGCTTTTAGCAAAAATACCGCTCCATCCCAGGCGCACTGCGCGGTGCGAACTTCCCGGAAAACGGCTGTGTGCTTGGGGTTCGCACAAAGGCGGTTTTGTGCCCGGGAAACCGCTTTTCTGGTCAGCATTTCGAGGCGGATGCATTTTCCAAACTCTTTTGCAGATGTTTTTCCCAGCCGCTTGTGTCGTATGATTTATGGAGGATTGCTGTGTTCAAAACCAGCGTTCCATTGTGGCTCTTTCCTCCAAAGGGCGTTCTAATTTGCGCATATCCCAGGCAAAAAATGGGCATTCTTCCCCTCGTGGGGAACAAATTTTCCGGTTTACATAAAATATTTCATCTGTTCATGATTTGTTCATATATATGCGTTATACTTTTAGCACACTCGATAAAAGAGTGCTAAAAATACATCTCAAACCCGCATGAACACTGAATGTGTAAACGATAGGAGGGGTTGAACATGAATGCACAGAAATTCACCCAAAAATCCCTGGAAGCCATCCAGGAAGCCCAAAACCTCGCCATTGAAAACAACAATATGCAGATCGAGGAAGAACACCTCGTGGCGGCTCTGCTGCAACAGCGCGACGGGCTGATCCCGCAGCTGCTGAAAAAGATGCATGTAGACTGCGACGCCGTCCAGCGCGCAGTGGCGGAAAAGATTTCCCGCATCCCGGGCGTGACCGGCCCGGGCCGTGAGGCGGGGAAAATCTATGTTTCCGCAGACGTGGATGCAGTCCTGACTGCGGCGGAAAAAGAAGCCGACCGGATGAAGGACGAGTATGTTTCCGTCGAGCATATCATGCTTGCGATTTTGAACCGGCCCAACAACGCCATGAAGGACGTCTTCCAGCGCTTTGGCATTGAGAAGAACGCCTTCCTGACCGCGCTGTCCAGCGTGCGCGGCAACACCCGCGTGACCAGCGACACGCCGGAGGAAACCTATGACGCGCTCTCCAAATACGGCCAGGATCTGGTTGAACTTGCAAAGAACCATAAGCTCGACCCGGTGATCGGCCGCGACGACGAGATTCGAAACGTCATCCGTATTCTGTCCCGCAAGACGAAGAACAATCCGGTGCTGATCGGCGAACCCGGCGTCGGCAAAACCGCTATTGCGGAAGGCCTGGCGCTGCGCATTGTGCGCGGGGACGTGCCGAACAACCTCAAAGACCGCAAAATTTTCTCCCTGGATATGGGCGCGCTGATTGCCGGCGCGAAATTCCGCGGCGAATTTGAGGAACGCCTCAAGGCGGTGCTGAACGAGGTCAAGAAGAGCGAGGGCAGGATTATCCTGTTTATCGATGAGCTGCACACCATTGTGGGCGCGGGCAAAACCGAGGGCTCCATGGACGCAGGCAACCTGCTCAAGCCGATGTTGGCGCGCGGCGAGCTGCACTGCATCGGCGCGACGACGCTCAACGAGTACCATCAATACATCGAAAAGGACCCGGCTTTGGAGCGCCGCTTCCAGCCGGTCATGGTGGATGAGCCGAGCGTGGAGGACACCATCTCCATCCTGCGCGGCTTAAAGGAACGTTATGAGGTGTTCCACGGCGTCAAGATCCAGGATCAGGCGTTGATTGCCGCGGCGACGCTCTCCAACCGCTATATTTCCGACCGTTTCCTGCCGGATAAGGCCATCGACCTGGTGGACGAAGCGTGCGCCATGGTCCGCACAGAGATCGACTCCATGCCGACCGAGCTGGATGAGATTTCCCGCAAGATCATGCAGCATGAAATCGAGGAAGCTGCCCTGAAAAAGGACACCGACCCGCTGACGCAGGAGCATTTGAAGGACATCCAGAAGGAACTGGCGGACCTGCGCGCCCAGTTCAAGGAAATGAAGGCAAAGTGGGAAAACGAAAAGCAGGCCATCGGCAAAGTGCAGAAGCTGCGCGAGGAAATTGAGCAGGTCAATGCAGAGATCGAAAAGGCCGAACGCGCCTATGATTTGAACAAGGCCGCCGAATATAAGTATGGCAAGCTGCCAGAGCTGCAAAAGCAGCTGGCAGAGGAAGAGCAGATCGCGGAAAAGAGCCAGTCCTCGGAGACAAACCTTCTGCGCGACAAGGTCACGGAGGAGGAGATCGCGAAGATCGTGGCCCGCTGGACGGGCATCCCGGTCTCCAAGCTGATGGAGAGCGAGCGCGAGAAGCTGCTGCACCTGGACGACATCCTGCATGAGCGGGTGGTCGGACAGGACGAAGCGGTGGAGAAGGTCAGCGAAGCGATTCTGCGTTCCCGTGCAGGCATTCAGGACCCGAACCGCCCGATCGGTTCGTTCCTCTTCCTGGGCCCCACAGGTGTGGGCAAAACAGAGCTTGCAAAGGCCCTGGCGCAGGCGCTGTTCGACGACGAGCGCAACATGATCCGCATCGACATGACCGAATATATGGAGAAATTCTCCGTGTCGCGTCTGATCGGCGCGCCTCCGGGATATGTCGGGTACGAGGAGGGCGGCCAGTTGACCGAGGCGGTCCGCCGGAAGCCGTACTCCGTCATCCTCTTTGACGAGGTGGAGAAAGCGCACCCGGATGTATTCAATATCCTGTTGCAGGTGTTGGACGACGGCCGTATCACAGATTCGCAGGGCCGTACCGTGGACTTCAAGAATACGATTATCATCCTGACCTCCAACCTCGGCTCCAGCGCCATCCTGGAAGGGATCGGTGCAGACGGCCAGATCAGCGAACAGGCGAAGGAGCAGGTGAACGCGCTGTTGAAGCAGCAGTTCCGGCCGGAATTCCTGAACCGTCTTGACGAGATTGTCTTCTACAAGCCGTTGACGCGCGACGAAATAGGCCATATTGTGGACTTACAGATGGTGGACTTACAGCGCCGTCTGGCGGATAAGCAGCTCGGCGTGAAGCTGACGCCTGAAGCCAAGACGTTCATTGTAGACAGCGGTTATGACCCGGTCTACGGTGCGCGCCCGTTGAAGCGTTTCCTCCAAAGCAAGGTCGAAACCCTGATTGCGAAGAAGATCATCCAAGGGAACATCAAGCCGCGTGAGACGCTCCTCGTGGATTATGACGGCAATCAGCTTGTTATAAAAGACGAGGCATAATGGAACCTTATTAAAGAATGGATGCAGTGCAATGTGTGTATCACAGTGCACTGCATTTTTTATTGGAATAACAACAAAATAGTCTGTTTTAGGACTGTAAAATGTAATAAAATAAATGGAGCATTATTGTATAAAACATGCGTTGATTTTATAAAATCAATAATATAAAATATGAAATGAAATATATAAATGAAAGGATTAAACGAAAAGAGCGTGTATAAAAGCACATATTTTAGATAAATATTCGGGGTTTGATGAAAAAGAAAGGGTGATTGCATTGAAAAAGAGATGGGTTGCCTTCCTGCTGGCATTCTGCATGGCTTTGACAGATCCAATTGGCAATCTAGCGTTTGCGTCGGATGGACAAGGGCAAACAGCCGGCGCAACGGCGGCAAACCAGGGCGCAATCTTAGAAGCATCAGAGGAAGCGTTGACCGTCAGCCAAGTGGGGGCATATCCGGTCGATCTTACCGCAGAGGGAAATTTGGACTGGCTGTATTTCAATTCTACGGATGCTCAGTCCTAGCTCTCAAAAAAGCATAAAGAATAAACAAATATCCTCTCCGAGCCTTTTCGGGGAGGATATTTATTATCGGATAAACGGACGATCAGTCGATGTCAAAATTGCCTTCGGTTCATCGCACGAAATATTGTTATTTTATAAGGAATGCGATATAATGAAACCGGTTATATTCTGGGAAGATTCCCTGGTGTGGAGGAACACCGTATGATTGATAAAGATTTTATAGATCATTTGGAGGAGCAAATCCACCAGACAGTCCAGGACGCCCTGGATCTGAAAGAGACTGTGGTCCGCACAGTGCGGGAAAATGTGGATGCCCATCGAGGTCCGGTCCCGCCCCAAAGACCGGTTCCACCTCGCAGGCCCGCCCCTCCGAAGCCTTATGTATATCCGGGGCGGCCTGTTCCCCGCTCAAATACCCAATTGCGTGTCCGTAGGAACCCGGGAACCTCGATTGCGGGTACCGTCATGGAGATCGTCGGGTTGGCTGGGGCAATCCCAACCGGTCTGGCGTTTGTGATCCTTGCGCTCGCTTCTCTGCTGGCGGGAATGCCCTGGGCCGCGTTTGCGATCTCCAGTGTGGTGCTGGTTCCGCTTTGTGTGGGGTTTACCGTATTGGCTATTTGCGGCGTGCGCAAAGTCCGCCGGAAACGCCGGTTCCAACGGTATCAGGCGCAGTTGAATGGCGATACCTTTTGCTCGCTCGACCTTTTGGCGGCCTCTGTGGGTGAATCAAAATCCTTTGTCATTCGCGATTTGCAGAAGATGATCCGGGACGGCTTGTTCCCAGAGGGGCATATCGATGAGCAGGAGACCTGCTTTATTGTCACGAACGAGACCTATCGGCAGTATCTGCAAGCCCAAGAGAGCGCACGCCGCCGGCAGTTGGAAGAAGAACGGAAAAAGCAACAGCCGGAGGCGGATGAGGCCGGCGAATGTGAGCGGGCGATTGCCGAGGGGCGCGATTATCTCTGGCAGATTCGCGAGGAAAACCGTGCGATTCCGGGAGAAGAATTTTCGCGGAAGCTGTCCCGATTGGAAGAGATCTGCGCGAAGATTTTCGATCATGTAGAGGCCCATCCGCAGAAATTGCCGGACATCCGCAAATTTATGCAATACTATTTGCCGACCACTTTAAAATTGCTCAAGGCCTATCGCGAGTTTGACGGACAGCCGGTGCAGGGAGAAAATGTCACCAAAGTGAAGGCTGAGATCAGCGATACGTTGGATACGATCAACACCGCCTTTGAGAATCTCCTGGACAGCCTGTTCCAGGATGATGTGATGGATATTTCGACGGATATCTCCGTGTTGGAAACCATGCTCGCGCAGGAGGGCCTGACCGAGGATGCGTTCCGCAAGAAGAAACCGTAAATGAATCGGAGGAAATTGCTATGGACGAGACTTTTCAGGAGCAACCCGTATTGACCTTTGAGCCCTTTGCGGATGAGCCGTCCGCCTCACTGCAAAAGGCAGAACCTGCGCAGGCGCCCACCGAAGCGCCGGTGTTCGACGAGAGCAGCCTGTCGCCGGAAGAGCGCAAAATGGTGGACGATTTTGCCGCAAAGATCGAATTGAGCAATTCCAATATGATCTTGCAATACGGCGCGGGCGCCCAGAAAAAGATGGCGGACTTCTCGGCGGATGCGCTGAACAATGTGCGCACAAAGGATCTCGGCGCGGTCGGGGATATGCTGTCCAGTGTGGTAACGGAGCTGAAAAGCTTTGACGTGGAGGAAGAGGAGAAAGGATTCTTCGGATTCTTTAAACGGGGAGCCAATAAGATGACCGCGTTAAAAGCGAAATACGACAAGGTGGAAGCCAATGTCGAAAAGATTTGCGCGGTTTTGGAGCGCCATCAGGTGCAGTTGCTCAAGGATGTCGCCATGATGGACAAGATGTACGAGATGAACAAGGTCTATTTTAAAGAGCTGTCCATGTACATTTTGGCAGGAAAAAAGAAACTGGCGCAGGTGCAGCAGGAAGAACTCCCCAAGCTCGTGGAAAAGGCTAAGCAGTCTGGCCTGCCGGAGGATGCGCAGGCCGCCAACGATCTGAACGCCCTGTGCAACCGCTTCGACAAAAAGCTGCATGACCTGGAGTTGACCCGCATGGTGTCCATCCAGATGGCGCCGGAGATCCGGCTGGTGCAGAGCAACGACACGCAGATGTCGGAAAAGATTCAGTCCACGCTGGTGAATACCATCCCGCTTTGGAAGAGCCAGATGGCCCTGGCCTTGGGGATCGCCCATTCGCAGCAGGCGGCGCAGGCACAGCGCGAGGTTACGGACATGACGAACGAGCTGCTGCGAAAGAATGCCGCGACGCTGAAAATGGCGACTGTGGAGACAGCCAGGGAGACCGAGCGCGGCATCGTGGATATGGAAACCCTGCGCGAAACCAACCAAAATTTGATCTCCACCCTGGACGAAGTGATGCATATACAGGAGGAAGGCCGGCAGAAGCGCCGCGAGGCGGAGGTGGAGCTGGGCCGCTTGGAAAACGAACTCAAACAGAAGCTGCTGGAAATCCGCGGATAATGCGAAAGATAGCAGATCGGCCGCTCCGGTGCATGGACACCGGGCGGCTTTCTGTTTTTCCAATACAAACCATTTGAGAGTCACTGGATTTTTGTGCGGCAGCGTTCTATAATAAGGTAGAACATTTGATTGGAGATGAGCGTATGGAGGGCCCGGACCGTGTGATTCTGCACTGTGACTGCAATGCATTTTACGCATCAGTGGAATGCCTGCTGCATCCGGCTTACCGGGATGTGCCGATGGCGGTCTGTGGGGACCCCGAGAACCGGCACGGGATCATATTGGCAAAAAATGAGCGGGCCAAGCGGTTCGGCGTCCAAACCGCGGAGACCATCTGGCAAGCGCGGCGCAAATGCCCCGACCTGGTGCTCGCCCCGCCGCATCGTGACCAGTATGCCATATATTCCAAGCGGGTCAACGCGATCTATCAGCGCTATACGGATTTGGTGGAGCCCTTCGGCATCGATGAAAGCTGGCTGGACGTCACCGGGAGCCAGAGGCTGTTCGGTTCCGGGCCGGAGATCGCGGACCGCCTGCGCGCCGAGGTCCAGCGGGAGACCGGCCTGACAATTTCGGTTGGGGTTTCCTTCAATAAGATTTTTGCCAAGCTGGGCAGCGACTATAAAAAGCCCGATGCGACCACGGTGATCTCGCGGGAAAATTACAGGGACATTGTGTATCCTCTTTCGGTGAGCGCCCTGCTCTATGTGGGGAAAAGCGCGCGGGAAACCCTGCAAAACATGCGCATCCGCACCATCGGCGACCTGGCCCATGCAGACCGTAAGGCGCTGGTGGCAAGCCTTGGAAAGGCCGGCGGCGAGCTCTACGACTACGCAAACGGGCTTGACAAGAGCCCCGTGAAGAGCATTTATGAGCCGAAAGAGGTCAAGTCAGTGGGAAATGGGCTGACTTTTAAAAGGAACCTGGTCGGGTGGGACGACATCCGGCTCGGCGTTACAGTCCTGGCCGATACCGTTGCAGCGCGTATGCGCCGCAGTGGGGTGAAATGTTATACGGTACAGCTCAATATCCGCAATCCAAGCTTTAAAACCATCTCGAGGCAAAAGCCGCTCGCGGTGCCGACCTTTTTGTCAAAGGAGCTGGCCCGTGCAGCTATGGAGATATTGGCGGATTCGTGGAATCCCAATGCGCCGATCCGCATGTTGACGCTTACCGGGACCAACCTGGTGCCCGCGGATGAAGCGCCGGGGGAGCAGCTCAGTTTATTTGAACACTCCCGGCAGGAGGAGCGCAAAAAGCAGGAGAAACTGGAGACCACCTTGGACGCCATCCGGGAAAAGTTTGGCAAGGATGCGGTGTCCATCTGCGGGGTGCTGCAAAACGACATCGGCGCGGATTGACTTGCATTCCGGCCAAGGTCTTGCTAAAATGAGGACAAATCAGCGTTCGGCCGGTGTGTTCGCCGGACGGATGGAAAGGATCGCGATACCATGCAATACCGTGTGTTTGGAGATACGTATGTTGTGCGCCTGCAAAGGGGCGAGGAGGTGCTCGCCTGCCTGCGGGAGTTATGTGAGAAGGAATCCATCTCGCTGGGGACGGTTTCAGCCATCGGTGCGGTCAACCATGTGGTGGTGGGCGTGTACCGGGTGGATGAACAGAAATATGTTGCCAACACCTTTGACGGCGTGATGGAATTGACCTCCCTGATGGGGAACATCACGGAAAAAGACGGAGAACCCTATCTGCACCTGCACGCCACCTTCGGGGACCTCACCGGAAAGGTGATCGGCGGGCACCTCAACGAGGCGGTGGTCAGCGCCACCTGTGAGCTGTTTGTCCGGAAGGTCGAGGGCCATGTAGGGCGCAGGTTGGACCCGGAGACGGGGCTGAATATCTTTGATTTTTAAGGAGGATCTACCAATGGTCAAGCATATTGTCATGTGGAAATGGAAGGACGAGGTAAAGCAGGATCACCCGGAAGCACTGGTTGCTTCCCTGCAGGAGCGCTTCAAGGCGCTGTTGGGCGTGGTGCCGGGCCTGAAAGAGATTGAATTCGGCGCGAATTACAACGGCGGGGAATATGACATCGCCCTGTATTGCGCGTTTGCAACTAAGGAGGACCAGGACGCCTATCAGACCAATCCGGCGCATCTGGCCGTGGCGGAAACAGTGCGCGCCTCCACCTGTGGACGCGCCTGCGTCGATTACGAAATCGCATAAACGGCGTTGAAAAACCGTTCGCCTGCTTTGTTGGGAAGGATACTTTCCAATGTTTGATAAATATTTGTGAAGAACTTTTTTAGAAATCAAAAAGGAACACCTGGTGTTGCTGTACCAGATGTTCCTTTTTTTCACGGGTATCTAAGCAGATTAGACGCTGTGAAACCCTTTGCCGATGATCTCGCTGGTATTGGAAATGAGGATGAACGCACCGGGCTCCACCTGCTTGATATACTGCCGCAACTGCACAGCCTGATACCGCTTGAGAACCGTAAAGATGATGTATTTCTTATCATGGGAGAAGGCGCCTTCCGCTTCACAGACGGTGGCGCTGCGGCCAAGCTTATGCACAATGTAGTCGCAGATGGGCTCCGGGCTGCTACAAACCACATTGAAATATTTGCACAGGTTGATGCTCTCAATCACGTTGTCAATCACCAGGGATTTGGAGAACAATCCCAGCATCGAGAACAGGAATGTTTTAATATCGAAAATGAAGAACGCGGATAGCGTAATCAGCAGGTCGCTCAGCAGGAGTGCGTTGCCGATGTTGACGCTGGTGAATTTCTTTAGGATCATCGCCACGACGTCCGTGCCGCCGCTCGAAGCGCCGATGTTGAACAGAATGGCGGAACCAAGGCCCGGCAGCACAATGGCGAAGATCAGTTCCAGAAGGGGATCGTCCGTCAGAGGCTTGTCCAGCGGCCAGAGATATTCCATCCCCGAAAGCGCCACCGACAGCAGCATACTGGAATAGACAGTGCGTACGCCGAATCCCTTGCCCAAAAAGAGGAATCCTAAGAGCAATAAGACGAGGTTTACAATAAAGTTGACCGTACTGGGGGAGATGGGCATCACCTGGCTGACAACCACTGCCAGACCGGTCACCCCACCAAACGTGAAATTGTTTGGAAACTTGAAGAAATAGATGCCCACAGCCATCAATAGGGTGCTGAGAGTGATGAGCGTATACTCTTTGGCGGCTTTTAGAATAGTTTCTTGGCTTGGCAGAGCGAATTTCATCGCGATCCCTCCGTAAAACGGTGTCGTTTCTTTTATGTTAGAAGAGCAGCAAAATGGTAGTTTTAGCAGTTGCGGCGTTTTGGCCATCCCTTGGAAAAGGTTCGTGGTACCGCTTCAGAAATATTGATGGAAAGCCGGACAGTGAAAAATCGGTCCGAAGGATTTCTCCGTGTTTTCAACGCTGTGTGGGGTTCTCATCTTTCCAGGAAAAAATTCCCCTTTCTATCTTTATCTTACTATATGGTTCACGTATTTTCAAGAATTCTACGAATGGAAGATAGGGAATCTGCCGATTCGGATGGCGCGCGGCCGGTATACCTTGAATCAATAGGAAGAATTTGTTATAATACAATCAATTATTGCCGAAAAACAGGGCGAAAAATGTGCCCAAAAGATGGGGATGCGGGCGCCGCCGGCCGCTGCCCGTGCATGGAAACCGGCGGGGAATGGAGTACTTATGGCGAAGGTTACCCTTCTAACGTATACCCCGCAGCCGGAAAAGACGGTCGCGATGGCGGCGAAGCTCTGCTATTCGCCGTCCTCCATCGACCAGATCGGCGAGGGATTGACGGAGGAAAAGACGGCTTCTTTTGTACAGATGTTGGCGGAAATCGGACACGAAAGCCCGATCGAGCACGCCTCGTTTACCTTTGGGATCGAGGGCGTTTCCCGCTCGCTGTTGGCGCAGATCACGCGACACCGCATTGCATCGTTCAGCGTGCAGAGCCAGCGTTATGTCGCGGAGAGCGATTTTGCCTATGTGGTCCCGCCGGAGATCGAAGCGATCCCGGAGGCGAAAGCAGAATTTCTGGCGGCCATGGAAGAGGATCGCCGGCACTATGAGCGCTTGACGGCGCTTTTAATGGAAAAACATCGAAAGGCTCTGCTGGACGAGGGAAAGAGCGAAAAGGAGGCCGCGCGTGCTGCGGAGAAACGTGCGATTGAAGATGCGCGCTTCGTGCTGCCGAACGCCTGCGAGACAAAAATGGTCTGCACGTTCAACGCACGGTCGCTCCAAAACTTCTTTGCATTGCGCTGCTGCAACCGTGCGCAGTGGGAGATCCGGGACGTTGCAACACAGATGCTGTTTTTGGTGCGAAAGGTTGCGCCGCATCTCTTTGCAAACGCCGGCCCTGGCTGTCTGCGCGGCATCTGTCCGGAAGGGAAGATGTCCTGCGGAAAGGCAAATGAAGTGCGCGCATTCTTCCATTCGGGGGAAGACGCATGAGCGGGAAACTGATTACCCTGGAAGGGCTGGATGGAAGCGGGAAAGCGACGCAGACGGAGCTCCTGTGTAAGGAACTGGCCGGAAAGGGCATACGTGTGCGGAAGATTTCGTTCCCGGACTATGGGCAGCCTTCTTCCGCTTTGGCAAAGATGTATTTGGACGGGAAATTTGGAGAAAATCCGGAGGATGTGTCCGCTTATGCGGCCTCTTCTTTTTATGCGGTGGACCGTTTTGCCAGCTACGCGCAGTTTTGGAAGGAAGACTACCAGAGCGGCGCAGTGATTGTTGCGGACCGTTATTCCACCTCTAACATCGTGTTTCAGATGTCGAAGCTGCCCAGGGACGAATGGGATGCATTCATCCAGTGGGTGCAGGATTACGAATACAACAAACTGGGGCTTCCACAACCGGATTGCACGGTTTATCTGGACATGCCCCCCTCTGTGAGTCAAAAGCTTCTGAGCGGGCGCTATCACGGCGACGAGCGAAAGAAGGATATCCACGAGCGCAATACGGCTTATCTGCGCGCTTGCCGGGAAAGTGCGGCTTACGCTGCAAAAATGCTCGGCTGGCTGGTTATAAATTGCGCAGAGGGCGACAATGCTAAACCTATGGAACAGATTCACAGGGAATTGATGAAAGAATTGGCAGGAGAGATCAACTTATATGTTTAATTGGAAAATTCCAGAAGTTTCAGACCGAGAATGGATGCAGCCGGCGCTTTCCGCGTCCGGCGGAATGGGCAGCGAATTTGCCTTTGGCACCCTATACCTTTGGTCCTGTGCGTATGGCACGCGTGTGTGCCAGCACGACGGGTTGGTGCTGCGGTGTTCCGGGACCGAGGGGAACCGGTTCTATCAGTTGCCGTTGGGACCGGGGGATCTGCGCAGCAAGGTGGAGCTGTTGCTCGCCGACGCAAAGGAAGCCGGATGCAAATTCCGCCTGTGGGGGTTGACCAAACAGGAGACGGAACATCTGGAAGAAGCGATGCCGGGGATGTTCCGGTTCCAATTGGACCGGGATGCGTCGGACTATATCTATGCGTCGCAGGACCTGATCCATCTGGCGGGCCGCAAGTTCCACGGGAAGCGGAACCATCTGGCGCGGTTCCAGCGTTCTTACAATTGGTCCTATGAGGATATCACGCCGGAAAACTACGCGGATTGCAAGAAGATTGCCCACGAATGGTGTGTCCAAAACGGCGGATGCGGCAAGGAGGATGGCACGGACGACGAGACCTGCGCCATCAATATGGCCTTCCGCTCCTTTGAGGAGCTGAAGCTCTCCGGCGGCCTGCTGCGCGTGGACGGCAAACCGGTGGCATTTACCGTTGGCGAGGAGATCAACCCGGAGGTCTACCTCCTTCACTTTGAAAAGGCCCTCAGCGGTTATGAGGGGCTCTATGCCGCCATTAATCACGAATATGCGGCGAACCATCTGGAGAACTACCGTTATATCAATCGGGAAGAGGATTTGGGGATTGAGGGCTTGCGGAAAGCAAAGCTCTCTTACAACCCGGCCATCCTTTTGGAAAAATACTCCGCGACTCTGCTTTCGGAGACGGAGGAAATCACGGAATTGGAACAAGGCGACTGAGTGGAGGCGGTGCGGCGGTGATCGGTTTTGCAAAATGGGAGGACCGTCCGGCTTTGGCGGAACTCTGGCAGGTCTGTTTTGAAGAGGAGCGGCGGTACGCCAATTTCTTTTTCAACAACGCGTTCCGCCCGGAGAACTGCCTGGTCTACCGCGTTGCGGGCCGGCCGGCGGCGATGCTGCATCTGTTGCCGGCGAAGATCGTCTGCGGCGGGAAGCCGGTGCGCATCCACTATGTGTTTGCCTGTGCGACCGCGCCGGAGCACCGTTCCCACGGATACATGAATGCGCTGCTGGCCTATGCCGCGCTGGTGGGTTCCCAGAGGGAGGAGCAGTTTTCCGCGATCCTGCCCGCCAGCCCGGGACTATATGACTATTATGCAAAGTCCGATTACGTCACTTTTTTTGAACGGGACGAATACCGGCTTTCGGCAGAACAGCTGCGGGAAAAGGCGGCCGTTCGGGGAGGACGCAGGGCGTTTACGCCTGCCACGTTGAACCGGATGCGCAGCGCGCTGCTGCGGGACCGGGAAGGGTCCGTCCTTTGGGGAGACAGCGCGTTCTGGTTTGCGGTGGAGGACAACCGCATTTATGGCGGCAAGCTGGTGTGCGCGGAAGGACCCTCTTATGCGGTATGCCGGTGGGAACAACCGGATGTCTGTGAGATTACCGAATTCATGAGCGCGCCGGAGCACCTGCCTGCCCTCTTTGCGGCGCTGCTTCAGGAAATGCCTGCGCAGGATTACCACATCCGGCTTCCGAAGGGAAGCGGCCTTTTTGCTGCGGCGGGCGTGCCCTCCCTTTCGGCCCCGGAACCCGCCTTTTGCGGGATGCTCCGGCCGTTGGACGGCGCCTCCTTGGAGCAAATTCATGTTGGGGATCAAAAGCCGTATCTTGGCTTAGGAAAAGATTAAAGATCATCCGCAAGGAAAGGAGCGTTACACAATGATCTATGTATTTTTGGCAAATGGATTTGAAGAAATTGAAGCGCTGGCGACCGTGGATATCCTCCGCCGCGCGGAACTGGATGTCAAAACCGTGGGCGTGGGCGGCAAGACCGTCACGGGTTCGCATGGAATCCCGGTGACTGCGGATATCGAGGAAAAGGATGTCACGACGGACGACATGGAATTGGTCGTTTTGCCGGGCGGCATGCCGGGCACGCTGAACCTGGAGAAGTCCCCGATTGTGATGGCGTCCGTGCGCTATTGCCTGGACAACAGCATCTATGTGGCGGCCATCTGCGCGGCACCCTCCATCCTGGGGCATATCGGCGCGCTGAAAGGCTGTACCGCGACGTGTTTCCCGGGGTTTGAAAAAGAATTGGAGGGGGCAAGCCTTTCCTCCCAGCCGGTCTGCGTCAGCGGGCGCATCATCACCGGCAAGGGCGCAGGGGTAGCGGTGGACTTTGCCCTACGCATTGTGGCGGAGCTCTGCGGTTCGCAGAAGTCGGCCGCGATAAAGAAATCCATCCAGTGTCAGAACTGACCCTCCTATAAAGGAAGATCGCATGTATATCAAGAACATCAAGGAACTGAAAAAGAATTTGCGCGCGCGATACCGCCGCTATCGGGAGAAGATGAACGCGGAGCAAAAGATCCGCCTGGACGCCTCGATCCAATGCCGCCTCCTGACGTTGGAGGAATACCTGCATGCAGAAACCCTCTTTATTTATGTCAGCAAGCCCATCGAGGTGGACACTCTGGCGGTGATTAATGCTGCGCTCGCCAATCACAAACGGGTGGCCGTGCCGCGCTGTGTGCCGGATACCTTTGAAATGGAGTTTTATTACATCACCTCCCTGAGCGACCTGGAAAAGGGAACGTTCGGCGTGCTCGAACCCATTGTGGACAAATGCGAGCGCGTGGGGGATTCTTATGGGCGGGCACTGTGCGTCGTTCCGGGCTTGAGTTTTGATGCACAGGGGTACCGCCTGGGATATGGGAAAGGATATTACGACCGTTACCTTGCGCAGTTCCGCGGGATCACGGTGGGCATATGCTATCTGGGGTGCATCCAATGGAATTTGCCCCATGGGTATTACGACCGGCCCGTCGATATTCTGATCACAGAGAAGTATGTCCGCAGAATTGCGAGGCAGGAGGATACGCCATGAATGACGATAAGCGCAACGAGGAATTGCGCCGGAGGAAAATTGAAAATTTCCGGGTGCAGATTCCCGAGGATTCATTCCCGCAGGAATCAGGCAGATCCCCGCGGGAGGAGCCGCCGGCGATCAATAGTTATAGCCGTCCGGAGAAAAACCACCGAGCGGCGGATGTCCGTATGGCGGAGCGTAAGGCGGCACGGCGGGCGGCAAAGGCCCATAAGAAGCGCAATAAACAAAAGCGTGGCAAGAACAAGCTCTTTTTCCGCCTGGTGTGGCTGATGATGGTGCTGTTCATCGGGGTTGCGCTGGCGCAGTATGCAGTCACCGGTATCAACGATATGTTGGCGATTGGACGCGATGCAGTCAATGTCACGGTTGATATCCCTAAAGGGGCCAGCACTGACCAGATCGCCCAGGTGCTGCAGGAGGCCGGCGTCATCCAGCGCTCAGACTTTTTTAAGCTCTATTCAGCGATGACGAAGGCCGACGGCCACTACAACAACGGTACTTATAAGCTGAACACCAGCATGGATTATGAGGCGATTATCAACAATTTGCAGTCCAATGCCAACCGTGTGGACATCGTCAAGATCACGTTCACAGAGGGTATGAACGCATTGGAGGTTGCCCAACTTCTGGAAGAGAACGGCGTTTGCTCCCAGGAGGACGCATTGAACTACATCAACTCCAACGCATTGGATTCGAAGTACGATTTTCTCCAGCAGCTCACCGGCGACCGTTACTATCATATGGAGGGCTACCTCTTCCCGGACACGTACGAGTTTTTCAAGGACGAATCCCCGGAGGATGCGATTTTGAAGCTGGTGAACAACTGCGACCGGAAATTGACCGACGAGATCCGTCAGGAGATCACGGCGAGCGGCATGACCATCGACCAGGTGATGACGCTGGCCTCCATGATCCAAGCTGAGGCCGCGGATGAAGACGATATGTATATGATTTCCTCCGTCTTCCACAACCGTTTGAACAGCGACGGGTCGAATGGGCTCCGCCGCCTGCAATCCGACCCGACCATGTACTATCCGTACCGTACAAAGGATGCCATTCCAGAGGACATCCGGGAGACGTATTCGAGTAAATACAACACGTATGAAATCGAGGGCCTCCCGGCGGGGCCGATTTGCAATCCCGGCTCCAAGGCGATTGACGCGGCCTTACATCCGGCGGATACCAACTACTATTACTTCTGCCACGATGCGGACCGCAATGCGTACTATGCGGAAACCCTGGAGCAGCATCAGCAGAATCTACAGAAGGCGGGGTTGCGATGAGCGATATCAGAGACAACCGGCCGGAGTTGTTGGCGCCGGCCGGGGATATGGAATGCCTGTGTGCGGCGCTGGACTTCGGGGCGGATGCGGTTTATCTGGCGGGCCAGATGTTTGGCATGCGTACGGCGCCCTCCAATTTTACCCGTGAAGAGCTGCAAACAGCGGTCGCCCTGGCGCATGTGCGCGGGGTACGGGTGTATATAACCTGCAACACGGTGCCGCGCAACAAGGAGATCGACCTGCTCCCGGACTATCTTGCCTTTTTACAGGCGGCAGGGGTAGATGCGCTGATCGTCACCGACTTAGGGGTGATCGACCTTGCCAAGCGCTATGCGCCGAAGGTGGAATTGCATGTCTCCACCCAGGCCGGTATCACCAATTACGCGGCGGCGAACGCCTTTTACCAGCTCGGCGCCAAGCGCGTGGTGTTGGCGCGCGAAACGACCATGGAGGAGATCGCAGAGATCCGGGCGAAAACGCCGAAGGATTTGGAAATCGAGGCGTTTGTGCACGGCGCGATGTGCATGTCGTTCTCGGGGCGGTGCTTACTGTCCAACTATATGGCGGGCCGTGATGCCAATCGGGGCGCCTGCGCGCAGCCGTGCCGGTGGAAGTATGCGTTGGTCGAGGAAAAGCGCCCCGGCCAATATATGCCCATCTATCAGGAAGGGGAGGGTTCCTATATCCTGAACTCCAAAGACATGTGCATGGTGCGCCATCTGCCGGAGCTGCTCCGGGCAGGAGTTACCAGCCTAAAGATCGAGGGACGTGCAAAGTCGTCGTATTACGTGGCGGTGACGACGAACGCCTATCGCTGGGCGCTGGACGAGCTGGAGCAGCATCCGGACACCCCTGTTTCGCCTTGGATTGTGGAAGAGTTGGATAAGATCAGCCATAGGCCCTATAGCACGGGCTTTTATCTCGGCGGCGAGCCGGGCCAGGAGACCGTCCAGGGCGGGTATGTGCGCAATTACGAGGTGATCGCCGTTTGCGAGGACTACCACGACGGCATTGCGATTTTATCACAGAGGAACCGCTTTTTCCGCGGGGAGACGGCGGACGTGTTGGAGGTCGGGGAACAGCCCTTCGACCTGCCGCTCGACGAACTGTTCGATCAGGATGGGCAGCCGATCGAGTCCGCGCCGCATGCGACCATGACGGTTCTGTTAAAAACAGAACGGCCGCTCAAACGCGGGGCGATCCTGCGGCACCGCCGCACAGAGGATTCCTAAGAGTAAGAGGAGGCAATCCATTTGGAAGCTGTACAGACCACTCCAACGCAGAAGGTGCGCTACGATTGGGTGGACGCGCTGAAATTTCTTGGTATTTCGTCCATCTATGTCGGCCATATGGGGGAAGCGGCCGGCGCGCTGTATCCGTTTACGTTTCAGTACTGTGTGGCCTTGTTCTTCTTGGCGTCGGGCTTTTTCGCCCCACACACCGAACAGCAGGCCTTTTGGCCGTTTCTCAAGAAGAAGTTTTGCGCCATCGTATTGCCGTACTTTGCGTTCAGCGCCATCAACGTGGTGGTGAATGTGCTCACCTGGGGCTGCTCGTTTACCGAATTTGTAGACCTGGTGGTTGCGGTCTTCATGGGCGTGCGGACAAAGACAGCGGCGGCGGCCCTGTGGTTCCTTCCGTGCCTGTTCGTGATTTCGATTGGGCACTACCTGCTGAAGAAACTTCTGCGGTGGGAATGGCTGGTTGTTTTGGTGGGCCTCGGCTTTTATGTGGCGACAGAGATCGGCATTCCCTACCGGCCGGTGGGAGAGCCGCGCATGTTCTTCGGCATCGACAGCGCGATGTGCTATATCCTCTACTATGCTTTGGGCGCGGCGCTTTTTCCCTATTTGAAGGACTTCCATTTTCGTTCGTTGAAGCCATGGGCAAAGGCGCTCTTTTGGGCTGTGACGCTGGCGTGTGCATTTGTCGCATGTGTGGTTTATTTTAAGGGGCCGTCGTTCCCGATTGACGCGCTGCCGTTCGAACTGCCAAGGGCTATCAGCGTGTTTTATTCCGCTGGCTTGGCGCTATCGCTTGTCTTCCTGAATTTTATCGGGGCAAAACTGCTCGCGCATGTACACGCATTTACGGAAATCGGCCGCAATACGCTGATTCTGTGCGGCACAGAAAATATTATGAAAGAGATTCTCGCGGCTTTGGTCTCCCTGACCGGGTTGAAGCTGGAAATCTCCTCCCATTTTGCCGCTTTCGTCTATGCATTTTTCATTCTATATCTTTCCAGCCGGACGGTAATCCCGCTGATCCGGGACCATTCCAAAATCCTTTCCGGGACATTCCGGTTCGGGGAATCCTGATGGTTTAAATGTCCTCTTGCCAGGCCATACTGACAAGAGGACATTTTCTATTTTATGGAGAGGAGGAGCGGTATGGAGCGGATCTGTAAACGGACCATCGCCTTTTTCCTGCTTCTGATGCTGGGGATGCTGGTCGCGGTTTTGAGCGTTTTCACAGTGGCCAGCGGGACCACCCTTGCCCAGACCGCCGACCAGCAGCGGAGCTACCGGCTGGAGGTGGCGCAGACGCGCGGGACGATTTACGACTGCAAGATGCGCAGCTTCACAGGGCAGCAGACCGAATACGCGGCGGCGATTGTGCCCACCATTGAGGATGCAGCGGCCCTGAGCCGTATCCTAACCCAGCAGGAGATGGCAGACATATACCCCTCCCTGACTGCGGGAAAACCGTTCGCCCTGCGGGTAAAGGATTCCTTTACCGCGGAGGGGGCGGATGTCTTTCCTGTGGAAAAGCGGTATACGGACGAGCAGTCCGCCGTGCATGTGATCGGCTACCTGGACGGCGCGGGGGTGGGCGTCTCCGGGATCGAAAAGCTCTTTGACCAACAGCTCTCCCAGGGGCAGGGGGAGATCAGCGTCACGTATCAGGTGGACGCGACCAACCGGGTGCTTGCCGGCGAGGAAAAGGCCATCAACGACACCTCCTTCCTCAGCCGCCGTGGGGTGGTTTTGACGCTCGACCAGGAGATTCAAACCATTGCGGAACAGGCGGCCAAAAAGCACCTCAAAAAGGGCGCTGTGGTGGTGACGGAGATCCCCACATGCAAAATCCGCGCCATTGTGAGCCTCCCGGATTTCAACCCGAACGATGTGGCCTCCGTGTTGGAGGACGAGGACGCCCCCTTGCTGAACCGCGCGCTGTCCGCCTACAGCGTGGGATCGGTCTTTAAGCTGGTTTCCGCGGCGTCCGCCCTAGAATATGGCATCCCTCCGGAGACGCGCTACACCTGCACAGGCGGCATCCAGGTTTCCGATGGGATCTTCCATTGCTATAACGGGGAAAGCCACGGCGAGGAGGACATGAGCCGCGCGATTGCGCAGTCTTGCAACACCTACTTTGTGCATGTGATGCAGCAGGTGCCGCAGGCGCAATTCCTGTTGATGGCGCAAAATCTCGGCTTTGGCAGCAGCGTGGAGATCGCGCCGGGCTTTTCGTCTGCGGCGGGCGACCTCCCCACACTGGACAGCCTGAACATCCCGAAGGCCCTGGCCAATTTCTCCTTTGGGCAGGGCGATTTGACCGCTACCCCGGTGCAGATTGCGGGCATGGTCAATGCGATCGCCAGCGGCGGGGAATACACCGCCCCGACGATCTACGAAGGGTTTGTCAACGAAAACCTGCAATATCTGGACCGGGCCAAGACACCGGCGACCCGGCGCGTGATGACGGAACACACGGCGTCCCTGCTGCGGTCGTTTATGGAAGAATCGGTCAAAGAAGGGACCAGCGAAAAATTTGCACCTGCCTCCGGCGGTGCGGGTGCAAAGACGGCCACTGCGCAGACGGGAAAATACGAGGACGGCGTGGAAAAGGTCATCTCCTGGGTGGCGGGGTATTATCCTCAGGAGGAGCCGCGCTATGTCATCACCGTAATGGGCGAGGATGGAACGGGCGGCGGGGCCACCTGTGGCCCGGTGTTTAAGGAGATCGCGGACGCGCTGCCGCTGGAATAGCAGAAATCGGGCAGGAAGGCTACCTTTTGCCGGGATGGATTCTTGACATTCCGGCTGTGGACGTTTATAATCAATCTGTAATAAAAAACAGGCGATGACGGGCCGATGCCCCTGTCTGCACGGCAAAAGAGAGGGTCTCCAGGGGAGGAATCTTCCTGGCTGAAAGGGACCTGCCGGAAGCGGCGTGCGGCAAGCCAGCCCCCAGCCCCGCGGCGAGGAACCGCGGCGTTTCCCGCGTTATAGGGATAAGAGCGGCGCCGTTTGGCGCAATTTGGGTGGTACCACGGGTTTTCCCGTCCCATGTGGACGGGGAAGCTCTATTTTTTTGTAGAGGATGGGAGTTTCAAACATGCAGTGGACAGGACTTAATGAGTTGCGCGAAAAATTTTTATCCTTCTTTGAGAGCAAAGGGCATATGCGCCTTCCCAGCTTTTCGCTGATTCCGAAGGACGACAACAGCTTGCTCCTCATCAACTCCGGCATGGCGCCGATGAAGAAGTATTTTACCGGCGAGGTTACGCCGCCGAGCAAGCGCGTCACCACATGCCAGAAGTGCATCCGCACGCCGGACATCGAGCGCGTGGGCATCACGGCGCGCCACGGCACCTTCTTTGAGATGCTGGGCAATTTCTCGTTTGGCGATTATTTTAAGCATGAGGCGACGGCCTGGGCGTGGGAATTCTGCACCAAGGTGTTGGAGTTGCCGGTGGACAAGCTTTGGGTGACGATCTACCAGGATGACGACGAGGCGTTTGACATCTGGACGAAAGAAGTCGGCGTTGCGCCGGAGCGCATTGTGCGCATGGGCAAGGAGGACAACTTCTGGGAGCACGGTTCCGGCCCCTGCGGTCCCTGCTCGGAAATCTATTTTGACCGCGGGGAAAAGTACGGCTGCGGCAAGCCGGATTGCGGCGTGGGCTGCGAGTGCGACCGCTATGTCGAATTTTGGAACGTGGTGTTCTCCCAGTTTGACAGCGACGGCAAGGGCAACTACCCGCCGATGGAGCATCCGAACATCGATACGGGCATGGGTCTGGAGCGCCTGGCCTGCATCATGCAGGGCGTAGACAACCTCTTCCTGGTGGACACCGTGCAGAATATCATGAAGCATATCTGCCGGATTGCCGGCATTCAGTACGGCGAGGACGAGAAAAAGGACATCTCGCTGCGCGTGATTACCGACCATATCCGCAGCACCACCTTTATGATCGGCGACGGCGTCATGCCTTCCAACGAAGGGCGCGGCTACGTATTGCGCCGCTTGCTCCGCCGTGCGGCACGCCATGGCCGTCTGTTGGGAATCAACCACACCTTCCTGGCGGACGTCGCGAACACGGTGATCGACGAGAACAAGAATGCCTATCCGGAGCTCGACGAGAAGCGAGCGATGATTACAAAGCTGATCCATGTGGAAGAGGAGAGCTTTGCCAAGACGATTGACCAGGGAATGCAGATGTTGAACAGCCTGATCGACAAGGACTTCAATGCCTGCCTGTCCGGTGAGGATGCATTCCGTTTGAACGATACCTATGGCTTCCCGCTCGACCTCACCAAAGAGATCGTTGCGGAGCGCGGGATGACGGTCGACGAAGAGCGCTTCCACCAGCTCATGCAGGAGCAGCGCGAGCGCGCCCGCAATGCCCGGAAAAACGCCGGTGCGGACGCTTGGGCGGGCGAAAACGACGTCCTGGCGGATGTGCCGCCGACGGAGTTCCTGGGGTATGAGAAATCCCAGACCGAGGCGACGGTGCTGGCAATCCTGAAGGACGGGGAGCGCGTCGATCATGCAACGGCGGGCGACGAAATCGCCCTGGTATTGGACCGCACGACCTTCTATGCGGAGAGCGGCGGCCAGGTGGGAGACGTCGGCCCGATTTCCTCTGCGGACGCGCTGATTGCCATTGACAATACCACCAAGAACCATGCGAAGAACTTTATCCACCACGGCGTCATCAACGCCGGGACGATTTCGGTCGGCGACCGGGTCCAGACCGAGGGCGATCCGGAGAACCACCGCGCCATCATGCGCAACCACACAGCGGCACACCTGTTGCAGGCGGCGCTGCGCACCGTGCTGGGCGACCATGTGGAGCAGGCTGGCCAGCTGGTGGATGAAAAATATGTGCGCTTCGACTTTACCCATTTTGCCGCTCTCACACCGGAGGAACTCCATCGCGTGGAGACGATCGTCAACGGGGTGATCCTCAGCGGTACGCCGGTCGAATGCCGTGAGATGCCGATTGAAGAGGCCAAGAAGCTGGGCGCAATGGCGCTGTTTGGCGAAAAGTACGGTTCCATTGTCCGGGTTGTCTCCGTAGGGGATTTCTCCAAAGAGTTCTGCGGCGGCACCCATGTGGACAATACGGGCAAAATCGGCCTGTTTAAAATCCTCTCGGAGAGCTCTGTAGCGGCCGGCGTGCGCCGTATCGAGGCGGTCACCGGGTTGAATGCGTTGCAGTATTTGAACGATACGCTCGCCCAGCTCGGCGCGGTTGCTTCCGCCCTGAAGGTGACGTCCGTTTCCGGTTTGGCACAGCGTGCGGAGCAGATGACCGCGGAGCTGAAGGAGAAGGACCGCGAGATTGAATCGCTCAACGCAAAGATGGCCGATATGCGCATCAACGGCCTGTTTGAGGGTGCGAAGGACATCAACGGTGTCCGCGTGATTACAGCGCTCTTCTCCGCGACTCCGTCCAATGCCCTGCGCACCATGTGCGATAAGATCCGCGACAACGCGCCAAACGTGGTGGCAGTGTTGGCTGCCACGCAGGACGGCAAGGCGAATATTGCCGTAGCGGTGGGCAAGGAAGCGCAGCAAAAGGGCCTCAATGCGGGCAAGATCGTGCGCGAGGTCGCCAAGGTTGCCGGGGGCAACGGCGGCGGCAAGGCGGAGTTCGCCATGGCGGGCGCCAAGGACCTCACCAAGCTGGACGAGGCGCTTGCAGCCGCAGAGGGCGTTGTCAGTGGGATGATGCAGTAATTTCTTGCGGGGGCTTTCCCCGTATGGTATAATGGTTCCGTTAAAAATCGCATAAAAACGTCTTTTTGGACCAAAAGACGGCGAAAGGAGGAAAAATCGTTGGATTGCGTTTTTTGTAAAATTGCGGCGGGCGAGATCCCGAGCAAAAAAGCCTATGAGGACGACCGCATCCTGGCGTTCTACGACCTGGACCCCCAGGCGCCTGTACATATTTTGCTGATCCCGAAGGAGCACATCGAGTCGGCAGCGGACATTACAGAAGAAAACAGCGCGATTGTGGCGCATATCTTTGCGGTGGCGGCAAAACTCGCCAAGGAATTGGACCTTGCGCAGGGATGGCGCGTTGTGACCAACGTGGGCAAGGACGGCGGCCAAACCGTGATGCATATGCATTTCCACCTGTTGGGCGGACGCTCCATGGCATGGCCTCCGGGCTGATGGCCGGTTTGAAGCGGAAATGGAATGGATTACGCGCTGCGGCGTGTAGGAGAGAGGCGGATTATTTTGAGTGAAAACAAGTATTACCATATGACGATCGCGGGCTGTGAACGCGACCTGCCCATTTGCCCCATCGACGAGCATTTGGACATCGCGGGTTTTGTGATGCTGGGCGATGTGGAAATCACGGAAAAGACTGCAAAGGCGCTTTTGGAGAAATGCCCGGAGCACGATGTGGTGGTGACCGCAGAGACCAAGGGAATCCCGCTGTGCTATGAGATGGCGCGCCAGGGCTGCCGCCGTTATATCGTCGCACGCAAGAGCGTAAAGGCGTATATGCGCAATCCCATCCATGTGGAGGTCAAGTCCATCACAACGGATCATGTGCAGAAGCTCTATTTGGCTGAGGACGACTACAAGGGCCTGAATGGGAAGCGCGTCCTGATTGTGGACGACGTCATCAGCACGGGAGAATCCCTGGCCGCAATGGAAGACCTGGTCAAACAGTTCGGCGGCAATATTGTGGGACGCGCTTGTGTGCTCGCTGAAGGCGATGCGGCGGACCGCAAGGATATCATCTATTTGGAGCCTCTGCCGCTCTTTACGAAATAAGGACGGCAAAAGAATACGTCCCCTGCGGACAAAAGGAACCTCTTTGAGGAGGAATGGACATGCGGCGGCCATTTGCGCTGGTTGGATTCACGTATCTGCTGGCGCAGGTGGCCGCCGTTTTTCTGGGGACCGCTTGGGCTTTGCCGGTGGCTTGTGTGCTGTTGCTTCTCATGGGGGTCACATTGCTTCTTCCGCGCTTGCGCTTGAGCATCTTTCCGGTGGCGCTCTGCGCGGCTTCCCTGGCCTTTGGCGGGTTTGCAGCTTTGGCCCCGGTGGTCACTGCGCCCGGGGAGGCGTTGGACAATACGGACGCTGCGATTTCCGGCACCTTTGTCGAGGCGCCATACCGCTCCTATGACAACCGCTATTGTACGGTGCAGGTGGACAACGTGGACGGGAAGCCCGTGGACTTCCGAATCCGCCTCTCCCTTCCGGAAAGTGTGGTCGGAAAGGCCGGGGACCGCTTGGAGGGAAAGGTGCATGTGTATCTTCCGCGCGGTGGGGACGGCTTTTCCAGCCGGAACTACTATGCGTCGCAGGGGATCGCCGCATGTGCCTATCTGTATAGCTATGAACCCTATACGGTTGTCCCACAGGAGCCAGCCTCTTTTTCCCATTGGATGCAGGAGTTGCGCGCTTCCCTTGGAAAAGCAGTCGAGGCGATCTTGCCGGAGGAGGAAGCCGGCCTTTTAAAGGGAATCCTCATGGGCGATTCCTCCGGTATTTCACCGGAGCTTACGGCGGACTTTCGGACCGTCGGCCTTTCCCATGTGATGTCGGTCTCCGGGCTGCACATGACCACCGTGGCGAATTTGCTTCTGGCCAGCCTGCTGGCCCTGCGGGTCCCTCGGAAGGGAAGCGCGGCCATCGCTTCCGTTGGGGTCCTGCTCTTTATGGTGGTGGCGGACTTTGTCCCCTCCGCGGCCCGGAGCGGCATCATGTGCCTGCTGTACTTAGCGGGGACACTGCTCTCCCGCCGGGCGGATTCCCTAAACTCGCTGGGATTGGCGGTTTGGGTGCTGTGCCTGGCCAGCCCTTACGCCGGTGCGGACGTCGGGTTGCTGCTCTCCTACTCCGCCACCCTGGGGTTGATCCTGTGTTCCAACCCACTCACAGCTTGGCTTGACGCGCGTGTATCCAGTTTCCAATATGGGAAGCGCCTGTTCCATGCCGTCCACCTGGTTTTGGCGACGAGCGTCAGCGCAACCCTCTTTACCCTGCCCGTGATTGCGCTGACGTTCCGCAGCGTATCCGCGGTAGGGCTGCTGGCAAACCTGTTGGCTTTGTGGCCGACAACATTGCTGCTCCAATTGGGATTGGGGGCGGCATTCCTCCAGCTTTTGTTGCCGGGAACGTTGGCGGCGATGCCGTTGGCCATTCCAGCGGGATGGTTGGCAAAGCTTGTGAAAGCAATTGTCCATCTGCTTGCGCAGGTTCCCTATGCCAGTTTGCCGGTCTCGATGGGCTTTGTGCTTCTATGGATTGCAGCTGTGCTGATCCTGCTGGCGGTATGTGTGTGGATGGGGCCTTCCAAACCGCTTTTGCGTACCGCCGCTTGGCTATCCTGCATTCTTTTGTTGGCGGGAATCTTTTCGTATCAAGTCTCCCGGCGGGACATCACACGCATTGCAGTGGCGGATGTGGGGAGCGGGCTGTCGGTAGCGGTGACACGCAACGGGCATGCCCTGGTGGTCGGCTGCGAAGGATATTCCACACAGTCCCTCGAGAACGAATTACAGGGGCGAGGGGTGCAATCCCTGGATGGGTTGCTCCTGTTTACCCATTTTGGAGAGGAAGCGCATAACGCTGCCGAGGTGTTGGAGGACTATCCGGCCGACCGGCTGGTATTGCCGTCCGGCTACATGGACGACTTTTTGCAAGCGAAAGCGGAGGCAATCGGAGAAACACACCCGTACCGCGAGGCTGCAAAGCTGACCCTTGGAAGCGCGATCTCTGTGGAGATGGTCAACGGGGCGGCCTTGTTGAACGCGAACGGCGTGACCGTTTTATTCTGCCCAGCCGGTGTGCAGGCGGAGAATTTGCCGGAGGCGTGGCGCTCGCCCCATTTTGCGGTGCTGGCGCAGGATGTTGCGGGAATCGAAGCGGAATATACGGTGCTATCCATGGACGAATCGGATGTGGGCGATGCGGTTGCCGGAAGACAACAGGTAACGGCCACAGCGGGACTTGGCACGGTGGCCATCGAAATCACGGACGGACAAACTTGCCGGATCAGGAGGGATGCATGATGCCGGAAATCACAGAAACCGAATTCAAGAAGCAGATCGAGCGGGGAACCTTCGGCTCGCTTTATCTGTTGCACGGAGAGGAAAAATACCTGCTCAAGCTCTATGCAAACCGCCTGATCGAAAAAGCCTGCGGGGGTGCATTTCAGGACTTTAACCTGCAACGGATAGACGGCGGAAGCGTGTCCATCGACGACATGGCGGCTGCGGTAGAGGCGGTGCCGTTGTTGTCCGAGCGAAAATGCGTGGCGGTCTCCGACCTCGACGTAGAGGCGCGCAGCGCGTCGGACCTTTCGAAGCTCTATGAATTGATCGGGATGGTTCCGGATAGTACCGTTTTGGTGTTTTATCTGCCGTCCGTCGAGATCGATTATAAAAAATCCGCGAAGTGGAAGAAACTTTTGACTGCGGTGCAAAAAGCGGGAAATACGGTTTGCTTTAAGCGGAAAACCCAAGCCGACGCAGAAAAAATGCTCTGTGCAGCCGCTGCAAAGCGCCATTGCGAACTGTCGCGCGCGGATGCGGGGAAGATCATCGAATATACGGGGAACGATCTGCAGGCGCTTTTTCACGAATTGGAAAAGCTCTGCGCCTATGTCGGGCCGGGAAAGGAGATCACCCGCCGGGAGATCGATCAGTTGGTCACCAAAAATTTTGAAACCACCGTCTTTATGCTTTCCCGCGCCATTTTAGCAAGGCAATATGACAAAGCCTATTCCATTTTGGACCTGCTCTTTTATCAGAATGAGGAGCCGGTTTCCGTCCTGGCAGTGCTTTCCACGGCTTACCTGGATCTGTATCGCGTGCGCGCGGCCGTACAGAGTGGGGAAAGCGCCTTGGAACCGGCAAAGTATTTCGACTATAAGGGAAAGGAGTTCCGCCTGCGCAATGCGGAACGCGACGGCGGAAGATTTTCCATAGAGATGTTGCGCGAAAGTTTGGATGCGCTTTTAAATGCCGATGTCGCGTTAAAAAGTGCGCGGGGAAATCGCCGCACCGTGATGGAAACGTTGATTGCGCGGTTGCTTTTGATCGCGGAACGGGAAAAATTTGCAGAGTGAGGGGAACGCAGTGCGTCTGAAAGTCAAAGAGGCCGTGATTGTGGAGGGAAAGTATGACAAGATCAAACTGTCTTCCCTAATTGACGGTGTCATTATCGAGACCAATGGATTTCAGATTTTTAAAGATCCGGAGCAGATGGCCATGATCCGCCGGTTGGCGGAGACACGCGGGATTTTGGTCCTGACAGACAGCGACGGGGCCGGCTTTGTCATCCGCAATTATCTTTCCAGTTCCATCCCGGCGGAACAGATCAAACATGCCTATGTGCCGGATATGTTCGGCAAGGAGAAACGCAAAGAGAAACCCTCCAAAGAGGGGAAGCTCGGCGTGGAGGGCGTGCCGGCCCAAGTGATTTTGGAGGCGTTGCAGCGTGCGGGAGCCACCTGCGGCCAGGAACCAGTGGCGTGCCCCAAACGGATGATTACCAAGACCGACCTATTTGAGGCAGGGCTCTCCGGCGGGGAGAACAGCGCACAAAAGCGCCGGGCGCTGTTGAAACGCTTGAAGCTGCCGGAGCATTTGGCCCCCAATGCCCTGGTCAAAGTGTTGAACAGCTTGATGGGGTATGAAGAATTCTATAAGCTGGTGCAGGAATTGTAGAGTGTCTGAATTCTATTGACCAAAAAATGCAAAAAAATTGATATTTTGTCTTGACATTTTCTTGTTACCTATGCTATAATCATTTTCGCTGAATGCGCGAGTGCTGGAACTGGCAGACAGGCACGTTTGAGGGGCGTGTGTCTATGACGTACGAGTTCAAGTCTCGTCTCGCGCACCAAGTTTGAAACCTTGAAACCCGCATGAATGCTGGGTTTTAAGGTTTCTTTTTTTATGTTCGATCAACATTTTGATCAACAATTTTGCAAACTTGATCAACAGAGAGAAATGGGCTTTCCATTTTGTCATAGGAACTCCAAAGGCCGCCGGGTTTACCGGCGGCTTTTTCATTGCCAATTTGTTCAAACAGCAGATCGATGTATTTTTCTTAATACCAGTCCCTTTACTGAATGCCATTCTCCAGCGAAGGGCAAATCCACCAGATTGAACCGAACGATGCGAATGCCCCGCCCATATGCTCCTTCTGCACCCGAAATCATTCCATAAAAACAATCTTTTCGACACAAATAGGTTTTTTATGACTTTGTGAAACTTCCAGATTTATAGTATGATTACGATACGTTCAGGAAAGAGGAGATTGTATGGAAGATTACCGAGCCATTATTGGGGAGAATATTCGACGGCAGCGCAAACGCCGCCACATGACGCAGGAGGACTTGGCGGATCTGACGGGGATGCAGCCTTCCTCCGTAGGAAAAATCGAGCGGGCCCAGGCCAATCCAAATCTAAATACCCTCCTGCGCGTTGCGGATGCGTTGGAAATGGATTTGCCGGAATTGTTGGCAGCTCCATCCTCAGAGAGGATGAACGGGTATCTGCACAATGTCTATTTGCCAGCGCTTCCGGAGCCGAACCGTTCTGCCGCCCGGGCGCTGCTACAGGTTCTGAACGATGTTGTAAATATCGAATTGGACAGCAGTTATGTCCAATCCCTGGTGGCGCAGGTTCTTCGTTTGATCCGCCACAGCTTTTATGAGGTGATTTCTTCCAGGTGTCAAGATACGATGTATCGCGGGCTTCGGGTTTACGGGATAAAGGCTACATTTTACGCGATGGGGCGTGCCGAACGGGTCAAAGTGATCCCCGACCTCTCAACGGACCGAAAGGCCGTTGAACGCTTCGTGGCGCAATTGAACCGGAATTTCGTCTCCTATGACAACTTTATGGATCTTCTTGAGGACTTTATGGGCGGCGATGAATGGTAAAAAGTCTAATACATTTCTCATCCTTCCATTATTCAAAAAATCACATATATCGAACATACTATATCATTGAGAAAAATCCGCAAAAGTACAAGAAACAAATACAATAATATACACAATTGTTTGAGAACTATTTGATGAAAATTATAGAAAATGTTATAATCAACTTGTTAGCTTTTTGGCAGCATGGCAAATTCGAAAGGCTAAACGTTTAAAAGGAAGGAATGAGAAAGAGTGAGAAACGTAAAGAAATGGCTGGCGCTCTTGGTAGCCACAATGCTGGCTTTGCAGCCGTTGGCGTTTCCTGTATCGGCAGCGCCGGCGGATGATGTGGCTCCCCCGGAGGCCTGGGGGCCCGTCCCCACGGAAACGCAGTTGCAGTACCATGAGGAAGAGCTTTCCGCGTTCATCCACTTCGGCGTGAATACGTTTACCGGTGTGGAATGGGGAAACGGCCGGGAGAATCCAAACGTATTCCATCCAACAGGCTTGGACACGGACCAGTGGGTGAAGGCCCTGAAGGATGCGGGGTTTGAGCGGATCATCATGATCGGCCGCCATCACGATGGGTTCTGCCTTTGGAACAGCGACTACACCACGCAGGACGTTGCCAGCAGCACCGACTTCCAGGCAACGCAGGCTGCCAGAGGACAGTCCGGGGATGTTTTGGAAGAGCTCTCCAAGTCATGCACCAAGTATGATATGGACATGGGCTTCTATCTCTCCCCGTGGGATGCCAACAATCCCACCTATGGATACGGGAGCGGCACGGACGAGGAAACGGATTCAAATGGCGATTACAACGAATACTACATGAATCAGCTCCGGGAAGTGCTTGGAAACCCGAAGTATGGAAACAACGGCAAATTTGTAGAGGTTTGGATGGATGGCGCCAAGGGAAGCGGCGCCGCCGCCCAGCATTACAAATTCCAGGAGTGGTTTGACCTCATCGAGGAACTCCAGCCCGGCGCAGTGGTGTTCAGCCCGTACGGCTCCACCATCCGCTGGATCGGCAATGAATCCGGCAAGGCGGGGGACCCCTGCTGGTCAAAGCTGGATCAGCAGCGCCAGAGGAACTACTACGATACGTACGGCGGCGATGAAGCGGCCTATTTGAACAGCGGCGACCCCAACGGCGATATTTGGAGCATCGGCGAATGCGACGTCTCCCTGACCTCCGGCTGGTTCTGGAAATCCGGCAAACAGCCAAAGAGCATGGAGGAGCTGACCGACATCTACTTTAAATCGGTGGGACGCGGCCAGCCGCTGCTGCTCAATGTGCCCCCGGATACAACGGGCGTCCTGCCGCAGGACTTCGTCGACCGCGTGGCGGAACTGGGGGAGACCATCCGGGATACGTTCCGCACCGATCTGACCAAACAGGACGGCGTAACCGCAGAGGCCACCGCTGTGCGCGGGAATAGCCCGGACTACGCCGCGTCCAATGTCCTGGACGACGATGCAGACACCTATTGGACCATGGATGACGGTCAGACGACCGGCAGCATTACCATCGATCTGGGCGGGACCAAGCTGTTCGACATCGTCTCCATTGAGGAGTACATCAAGCTGGGACAGCGAATCTCCGAATTTACTGTAGACGTACACACCGATTCCGGTTGGAAAGAGTTTGGCTCCGGCTATACCATCGGCGCAAAACGCCTGGTGCGCAGCACACCGGTCCGTGCCGACCAGGTGCGCATCAATATCACCGGTTCCCAGGCGGTCCCGCTGATTGAAAACGTGGGTGTGTTCAAAGCGGAGGGCGCGTTTGAACAGGAATCCGTTATGCCCGAGGGGTTGTCGATGATCGACGACCGCGAATTTGCGCGGAGCGGCAACTGGAATCTGGAGACCATTGACGGCGTCAACGAAACCGGTATGTGGGCAAATCCCGGTGCGGAAGCCAGCTTCACCTTTACCGGCACCAAGGCATGGATCGTCGGCACGAAGGACCCGAACCACGGGACCATGGATGTGTACGTGGATGGGGATTTGGTGGCTACGCCCGACGCATACCAGCCCAACCGGGCGTTGAAACAGATCCTTTATACGACGGACGACCTGCCCTATGGCGAGCATACGGTGCGCATGGTCTGCAAGAATAAGGCGACCGGTTTGGACGCTGCATTTGTATTGGACAACCAGGGCGCAGGGATGTTTGAGATTGACCCGGCCAGCTATACGGTAAACGAGGCTGGGACACAGGACGTCACCATCAAGCGCGTGGGCGGAACGGACGGGGAAGTGACCGTCGATTTCCAAACCGCACCGGACACCGCTGTCCACGGACGGCATTACAACGATGTGAGCAAAACTGTCACTTTTGAAGACGGCCAGGATACAGCGACCGTAACGGTGGAAGCCATCGAAAACACCGAAGTGACTGGGGACCTTCGCTTCTATGCGGAGATCGTCAACCCGGGCGGCGGCGCCATTCTGGGCTTTAATACCCGCGCAGACGTCATCATCAAGGACAACGACCTTGTCGACAAGAATGCGCTCAAGACGGCGCTTGACGCCGCAAATGCAGAAAACGAAGGCTGGTATACGCCCGCCACTTGGGAGGCCTTTGCACAGGCCCGCGAGGAAGCGCAGGCTGTATATGACAATCCGGACGCGACGGGCGAGCAGGTCGGCACGGCTTTGACGAACCTCCAGAATGCCCAGGAAGCGCTGGAGCCGCGCACGGCCTATACCGCGGAAGACCCGTTTGTGCTGCCGAGAACAAGCGAAGGCACCAAATTGGCCGAGGCGGAGTTCTTTACGCTGGTTCCCATCTCCGGGGATAAGTATGTGCGGATCGAAGAGGATGACGGGGCGAGCAACGGCAAGAAAGTCGGCTGGATGGAGCCGGGCAACGTTATCAAGCTGCCCTATGTGGCGCCCAATGCCGGCACGTATACGGTGAACTGCCGTTACCAAAGCGGCCGCCTCAGCGAAGCGACGGCGAACACCATCAATTGGAGCGGCGAACACATCCAAAGCGGTTCGGTGAGCGTCTATGGCGACAGCAGCGCACCCTATAAGGAGATCCAATTTGATTTGGTCATCACGGAGCCCGGGGCCGGCGAACTGGTGATTACAGCGGACTCCCATGCGGGCCCGAACCTGGATAAATTCGAATTCACGGCCAAGGATCTGGTGGCGAACACCTATACCATCACCGCTTCCGCGGAAGAGCACGGGACCATCACTCCGTCCGGGGCTGTTTCTGTGGAGGAAGGCGATTCGCAGACCTTTGCGATGACAGCGGACCGCGGCTATGAGGTGGCGGACGTCCTGGTGGATGGCCAATCGGCCGGTGCCGTTTCCTCCTATACGTTTGAGGACGTTGCAGGAGACCATACGATTGTAGTTTCCTTCCGCGCGATGGACCATTACGGGGAGAACAATCCCGTTGTCCTGAATCAGGACGTGACACCGGTCCATGTAGAAGCAGAGCTTCTGGAATTTGGCGGCGAGGGCGCCCTTGTAGAGGAAAATTCCTATGCAAGCGGCGGGAAGGCCGTCGGCTGGCTGGGCAATTGCGGCGACCATGGCAACGCATGGCTGAACCTCTGGGTGGAGGTACCCGCGGATGGCGTTTATGACATCACGCTGTCTTGCATGGCGGGAGCGCCGAACGTCCTCTATTATGAGAACCTCGACAAGACCATCGCCGGCAGTATTTCGTGCGAAAACACCTATCCGAACTTTGCCGAACAGACCATCCAGGTCGAGCTCAAGAAGGGCGTGGACCGTCTGAAATTCTACAACGATGAAACGTCCACCGCCAATTTGGACAAGTTTACGATTACGGCTGTACAACCGGAATTGTCCGTCATTTCTGTGACGAATCCGGAACCGCAGACCGTCGCCTATGGGACTCCCTTTGCAGAGCTGAACCTGCCGGAAACCGTAGAAGTTGCATTGAGCGATGGATCAACGGCGGATGCGGCGGTCGCCTGGGAAGAGGACGGCTATCAGCCGGAGGCGGGCACCTATACGATTCCGGGCGTCCTGACGCTTCCGGAAGGCGTGCAAAACCCGGAAAATTTGCAGGCAGAGGCAACCGTGGTTGTGGAGCCTGAGCAGGAGCCATCCGCTCACCTCTTCTTTGTCCAGTGGAATGAGAACGCGGAATTGGAAGTGGAGGGCAATGTCGAAAGCGTTATCCTAGATAGCGACAGCGTTTACAGCGCAAAGGTGATGGCGAACGAAGCGTTGCAGCTGCACTTCACGCCGGTGGACCGTGTATTCAGCGCGGTTACCTGCAATGGAGAAGCGGTCCCCTTCGAGGCGGACGGTTTCACGTACTCCGTCACCATGCCTAATGAAAATACCAAGCTGTATTTCCAATTTGTGGTGGTCAATAAGACCATTTTGAAGGCCGCTTTGGATGTAGCAAATGCAGTTACGGAAGAAGAGTTGGCTGGCCTTGCGGATACGGCAAGGGAGAATTTCCTGGAGGCACGGGCTGCGGCGCAAGAGGTATATGAGGATGATGCGGCGACGCAGGCGCAGGTCAATGAGGCATGGAAACGCCTGATCGAAGCGATTCAGTATCTCGAATTTGAAAAGGGCGATGTGGATTCCCTCGGAAAGCTCTTGGAGATTGCATCCGAGATTGACCCCGAGCTCTTTACCGAAAGCAGCTACGAAGGCTTTGAAGAAGCGTACCAGAGCGCACAGGACGTCTATGCACAGGGTGGAGACGCTCTGAAAGCGGACGTCGAGGAAGCGTACCAGGCTTTGGAAGACGCCCTGAATCGGCTGGTCTTCCGGGCAGACCTGAGCAGCTTGCAGTCCCTGGTCGATTATGCGAATTCCCTCCATATGGACGAGTATCGTCCGGAAGGGCAGGAGGCTTTCCAAGAAGCGCTTGCCGCAGCGGAGGCGATCCTGGAACAGGGAGCGGGCGATGTCACACAGGAGGCGGTCGACGAGGCGGCTTTGGCGCTCACCCAGGCAATCAAGGATCTGCGCAAAATCCCGGATCGGGACGCGCTGAAGGACCTGATCGCACAGGTGGAAGGGATGGACTTGAGCGACTATACAGCGGCTTCCGTCCAGGCGTTGAACGCGTCCGTGCATGCAGCAAAGCAAGTTTTGGACGATCCGGAAGCAACGCCCCAACAGGTGGCCGGCGCTTATGACGACGTCGAGGAGAAAGTTGGGCAGTTGGAGACGAAAAAGCACGATGGTTCCCATTCGGGAGGCTCCAGCGGCGGTTCTTCGTCCGGCAGCACCTCTGGAACTGGTACGGCTACAGCCACAACGTCTCCTGTTATCCCGAATATCCCAGTGGCACAGACGCAAGTGTATGTGGTTTCTGACACAACGCTTCCGTTTACGGTAAAGAGAGGCAGCGCGTACTGCTTCAAGATGACCGTGATGGGAAGTGCAACAGCCGTTCCCAGCTTTACCGTAGGCAACGGAGATGTGTTGAAAACGCAGTTTGTTGCAAAGATTGGCAACGATTACTACTTCCGCGTGTGGGCGACCGGTGCCCCGGGAAGTAGCACCGGCGTGTATACTACGCTGCCGGGGCAGAACCCGCAGATGCATTGTGTGGTACACGTTGGATAAAGCGCAGCATACAGGTACTCCCACAAGTGCTTTTGATGGTTTCATTTCCATGCTCTAACGGCGATCCTTTCAGATAGCCGGGCATAAAAACAAAATCCCTGGTCCAATATCCGGACCAGGGATTCTGTTTGTTATAGGGGATCGTGCGGGTGTAAATTCGATTTGTATCGTTGGATCGATTGTTATGTGTGGATCTTTACAATGTCCATATTGATCTTATGCATGGCGACACATTGCACCAAGCCAAATCCAAAGTAGAGGCATGCGGCGGAAGAACCGCCTGCGCTGAAAAAGGGGAGGGTGACGCCCATCACGGGGAAAAGGTTGAGGCACATGCCCAAATTAAACGCCATCTGGGAAGCGATCATCCCAAAGAATCCATAGCAGATGCTGCTGCCGAGCGGTTCCGTGGCATGGCGCGCGATGTGGATCGTGCGCACCAGCAACAGAAAGAGCAGTACGATAATCAGCATGCAGCCGATAAAACCAAGCTGTTCGCCTGCCACGGAGAAGATATAGTCGCTCTGTTGGACAGGGACGCTGCCCTTTTGTACGCGCGAATCCGGCGAGAAGAGGCCACGACCCCACAACTGCCCGCTGCCGATCGAAATTTTTCCCTGCAACTGCTGTAAGCCCTTGCCCGTGGGGTCGCTCTCCGGATGCAGGAAGATCGTGAAGCGGTCCCGCTGGTAGTCGTCCAACAGGTATCTCCAGACGAATGGAAAGGCCACGCCGATGGCGGCAAACAGCCCGATGAAATAGCGGAGCTGCACGCCAGCCCCAAAGCTCATCGCCAGGAACATGCAGAAAAAGATGGCGGCGGAACCGGCGTCTCCCTGCAGCTGGAACATCACCGCGACCGGAATCAAAGCGTGGAAGCCCAGGAGAACTACATGCAATGGGCGCTCCAATAAACCGCGGTCCTTTAATACGGATAAATGCTTGGAAAAGGTGAGGATAAACCCGATTTTCACCAGCTCGGACGGCTGGAAGGTCCCCAATCCGGGGATGCTGATCCAGGCGCGTGCATTGATGCCGCCAGAATTTTGCACCGCGATCCCGAAAAAGTGCGTATAGATCAGCAGGAAAATACAGAAGCCCGCGATGATATACCATAGGTTTGATAAATCCCGGTAATCGATGAGGGTAATCAACCAGGCGCCGATATAGCCGATCAGAATGGCAATCAGCTGGGTGGCGAAGTACGAACGCCTTCCCGCAGGGGAAGGGACGGTTTTCAAAAGCAATAAGCTATATGCAGAAATTGCGAGCATCACCAGCCAAAGGAACTTGTCCGCCCGCTTAAAATAATCCAAAAAGGATTTTCCCAATCGTTCCATTTGTGTACCCCTTATATTATGTCTCTATAGCCCCGTGTACATAGCTGCGAGGCCCGTATATAAAGAAATCGCGGCATAGCCGCGAATCCTTCTGGCAGTCGGCAAATAAAAATGCTATGCGTTTATTATAGCATAGCATTTTTGAATCCACAATAAACAAATCGTTACAGAAAATCCATCGTATACAGCAAACGATCGTCCGAAACCGATTGGGTTAGGCTTCGGATGGCTTTTGTAATGCGATAGAGGGAGGCGTGAGGGGAAACGTCACTCGTGCGGTGAAAAGGTCCGCGTCGATTTGGATGGAAAACTCCCCTCCGCAGGCTTCGGTAAAGCTCTTGGCAATCGAGAGGCCCAGCCCGCTGCCTGCGGTCGTACGGGCGGCGTCCCCCCGCACGAAGCGCTCTGTAATATCCACATTGGGATCGAGCTCATACCGGGAGATGTTTTTCAATGCGACGCAGGCGAAGCCGTCCGCCTCGGTGAGGGAGACAAAGACCCGCGTCCCTTCCAACGAATAGCACAGTGCGTTGGAAATCAGGTTTTGGAATACGCGGTAGAGGCGCCCGCCGTCCGCGGTGATCGTCACCGGTTGGTCGGGAATATCCACCCGGAACAGGAGCTGGGAAGCCTGGACCGCTTCGTCCATATCGGCCAGCGTTTGGCGCACCAGCTTGCCAAGGTCCAACGGCTCCATTTGGAGTTCCATGTTGCCGCTGGCCGCCTTGCTGACGTCGAAAATATCCTGGATCATATTTTTCAGGCGGAGGGATTTTTCGTCCAAAACTTTGATGTAATCCTTTACATGGTCGGGAAGCGTCTCCTCCTGTTTCAACAGATCTACGTAGCTGATAATAGAGGTAAGCGGCGTCTTAATGTCATGGGAAACGTTGGTGATGAGCTCCACCTTCATGCGCTCGCTCTTTACACGTTCCTCCACAGCGGTGTTTACGCCGTGCTCAATATCGTTTAGGGCATGGGCGGCCTCCCGCAGATCGGAATCCTGCGGGAGCAGCAAGGATGCGGTATTTTTGCCTTGCTGAACAGAGGTGATCTGTGTGGTCAGGCGGCCAAGGTCCTGCGCCAGTTGGCGGTGCAGCTTCCCATAACGATATGCAAAATATACCATGAGTGCAATGGTGACCGGAGCCAGCAGCCCTACCGTAAAAATGCTGAGGACCAATCCTACGCTGAACGTGATCGCCTCACACTTGATAAAATCGTCCCAGCGTTCGAGCAGGCGGCGTTCCAGGGGCAGCTTTTGCTCGAACGTTTTTCGGTACTCGGCCCGGCGACGCAACATGGTGCTGATGACATTGCGCCTCCAACTCCCGCGGTTATAGCGTAGATCGATGGCAATCAGATAATAGCCGGGCAGGGAGAGCAGGAAACAGACCACGTTGCCCGGGATGCTACCGCTGACAAACCCCGTAGTGAGGAACAACACAAGGATGGCGAACGCCAGCTTCCATTCGAAATAGAGGTTGGCCGTGTGCGCGGCAATCCGGCGGCTCAGCTCCCGACGCTCTTTTCGCCAAAGGAACGCCAAAACCAACAGGATAGCAGAGAAAGCAATGATGCAAGACCAGATGCGCAGGAACAAAAGCGTTTCCCTTCCCTGCTGGGGAATGTCGTAAAGCGCGCTGGAACCGTCCACCGGCTCCACAGGGATTTGGCGCGCGACCAGGCAGACGCGGAAATTCTCGTAATCCGGGTTGGCCGCCATGTTTTCGTATCCGGGCACATTCCACATGCCGGAGTCGCTGCGGTAAAAACCGTCCCCGTAGACATCGACGGCGCCCCCGTCCTTTTCGATGGAGACGGTTTTACCGTCGAAAATCAATCGGAAATTGTATCCCTCCGGCAGATCGCCTTCATAGAGGTTCTCGTGCTCCGTGTCGTTAGAATAGGCGGTTCGATTGGAAGCTGTTCCGATTTGATATAGCAGGTTCCGCGCTGTATCCGCGTTCAGGCCGAACGGATCGTCGGCATCGGAAAAATAGTAGTAGCGATTTCCATCGGAATCGGAATAGACGGAATCCTGCAGCTCCGTCTCTGCGGCGGTGTCGGAAGAGGACAGCGTATCCATAACGTGCAGGATATGGTTGAGCATCTGGGAAAGTTCGGCCCGGAATGCATTGGTATTCTGATAATCCTCTTGTTTGAGATCGCTCATTTGCTGCATGGCATAATCATAGTTCATCAGAAAAGAGATGCCGAATATGGCGGTGGCGATCAAGATCCCCATACTGAGGAAAAAACTGATGAGGCTGACGATTGCTTTACTTTTTTTCAATTTTGTATCCAATTCCCCATACCACCTTTAGATATTCGGGTTCCTTCGGGTTGAGTTCGATCTTTTCGCGGATGCGCCGGATATGAACCATCACCGTGTTTTCGGCAGAAAAAGCAGGTTCGTTCCAAACGCGGCGGTAGATTTCCTCCGCGGGGAAGATTCGGCCGAGATTGCGCATAAACAAGTCGATGATCTTAGTTTCGGTGGCGGTCAGCTTGACCGGCTCGCCGTCCGCGGTGAGGATATGCTCCTCGGTGTTGTAGCGCAGGCGCCCGTTTACAATCACGTGATTGCCCTGCTGTGCATGGATGTCCCCTAAGCTGGTATAGCGCCGGAGCTGGGAACGCACGCGTGCGACCAATTCCATAGGGTTGAACGGCTTCGTCACATAATCGTCCGCGCCCATGGACAACCCCAAAATTTTATCGGTATCTTCACTTTTGGCAGAGAGCACGATGATGGGCAGGTTGCGCTTTTCACGAATCTTCATGATGGCGGACAGGCCGTCCATTTTGGGCATCATCACGTCGATGATAATCAGACAGACCGGCTGGCTCATCACCATGTCCAGCGCTTCCAAGCCGTTGTATGCACATAGCACCGAATATCCTTCTTTTTCCAGGTGGATGGCGATGGAGCGGACAATTTCCCGATCGTCGTCCACAACCAAAATACTGCCTTCATTCATAATCTCAGATCCTTTTCACCCAAAGTATGTTCCGTGTCTATCATGATAAGGGAGAATCCTTACAAAAAACGGAATGGATTTCTTAAAGAAATCTTACGGATAACCATTTCGAAAATACTTTCCTATGCGCCTAAACATAGCCCCATCAGTACAGGGGTCACATAGGTTTCGGTCACCGCCGCCGCCAGGAGAAGCGGCACGACGATCAGCAGATAGGCACGCCCCACCTCTTTGAGCGCTAGCCGGAACGAGCGCTCCCGTTGTAGGCAGATTTTGTAGGAGAGCGTCCAACATAGATACAGGCCAAGGGCAAAGGAAACCAGAAGGGCCGGAAGTTCCAAAATGCCGTGAGGCAAGATCCCAATCAAAAACGCCCCCATCCCGATGCCGGTGGTCTGGTAAAGTGCTCCCATCGCACCCAACACCACCGCGTTGGAAAAAAGCGGGAGGATGGTGAGAAAGAAAAACGGAATGCAGCCGATTAAAATAGAGATCCCAGCTGCATAAAGATTGTTGAGCAAGAGGGTAAAGAACGAGATACCGCCTTCATCAAAAAGTCCTTTTTCTTCAAAACCAGCGGCGATTTGCTGGACGAATTCGTTTAACAACGCTTCTTCGCTGGCCAGCCAAATGCCGGAAAGCACACAAAGGCCGGCGAAGCAGATGCACAGGATCAAAAAGAGCTTTAACAGCTTTTTCCGGAAAAACCGCCCGGTTTCCTGGTATTGTCTGACGATCCACATCGTAAAACTCCTCCTTTTGGTTGTTTGGAACGGGAAGGTACCACCCAAAATAAAAGAAACAGCAACTTACGCGGACGGTACGAGGTTTTATTATAACATAATCCCAAAAAGAAGTCGACGCACGAAACAATTCGCGAATCCCTTTTCTCCCTTGCATGGTTGTGGTATAATTTTGATAATTCTATGATTTGGAGGCGCGGTTGAACGGAAGATACCGCGTCATTTGAAGGGAGAATGGGAATGCTGACGGATATTGAAATTGCTCAACAGACCAAGATGACACCCATCACAGAGATCGCCGCTTCCCTTGGGATCCGGGAAGAAGAGCTGGAACCGTACGGCCGGTTTAAGGCGAAGCTGAACGACTCGCTTTACAACCGCCTCAAGGATCGAAAGGATGGAAAGCTGATCCTGGTGACCGCGATCAACCCGACCCCTGCGGGAGAGGGAAAGACCACCACAACGGCGGGGCTGGGCGAAGCAATGGCAAAGATCGGGAAGAATGCGGTCATCGCCCTGCGCGAGCCGTCCCTCGGGCCGGTGTTCGGCGTCAAGGGCGGCGCGGCCGGCGGCGGTTATGCACAGGTGGTGCCGATGGAGGATATCAACCTCCACTTTACCGGTGATATGCACGCATTGACTTCGGCAAACAACCTGCTGTGCGCCATGCTCGACAATCACATGCAGCAGGGGAACGAGCTGCGCATCGACCAGCGCCGTGTGCTGATCAAACGCTGCCTCGATATGAACGACCGCGCCCTGCGCAACGTGGTGGTGGGGCTCGGCGGAAAGATGAATGGGATTCCGCGCGAGGATGGCTTTATCATCACGGTGGCCAGCGAGGTGATGGCGATCCTCTGCCTGGCTGCCGACAGCTCGGATTTGAAGGAACGCCTAGGGAACATTTTGGTGGCGTATAATCTGGACGGCGAACCGGTATATGCGAAGGACTTGAAAGCGGAGGGCGCCATGGCGGCGTTGCTGCGCGACGCGATCAACCCCAATTTGGTGCAGACGCTGGAAGGAACGCCGGTGATTATGCACGGCGGTCCGTTTGCGAACATTGCCCATGGATGCAATTCCGTGCGCGCGACACGCCTGGCGTTGAAACTGGCGGATTATTGCATCACTGAGGCGGGGTTTGGTTCTGATCTCGGCGCGGAAAAGTTCTTTGACATCAAATGCCGTTTGGCGGGGCTGCGCCCGAACGCGGTTGTGGTGGTTGCCACCGCCCGCGCACTCAAATACAACGGCGGGGTCCCCAAGGCGGAGACCGGGAACGAAAACCTGGAAGCCCTGAAGAAGGGGATTGTCAATCTGGGCGCGCATATCCAGAATATGCGCAAGTATGGCGTGCCCGTGGTCGTGGCGATCAACCGCTTTGACTCGGACACGGATGCGGAACTTGCATATATTGAGCAGTATTGCAAGGAAAATGGCGCGGATTTTGCCCTCAGCGAGGTGTTTGCCAAGGGCGGCGAGGGCGGCATGGAACTGGCGCGCAAGGTGTGCGCCGCCGCAGAGCAGCCCTCCAATTTCCACCCCATTTATGCGGGCGATCTGCCCGTGCGCGAAAAGATTGCAACCATCGCAAAGGAAATCTACGGCGCCGATGGGGTTACCTATACAGCCCAGGCGGAGAAAGCGCTCAAGGAGATTGCAGCGCTCGGCGGCGATGCGCTGCCGGTCTGCATCGCCAAGACACAGTATTCGCTTTCGGACAACGCAGCGCTGTTGGGCCGCCCGGCTGGGTTCCAAATTACCATCCGGGACCTGCGCCTCTCCAACGGCGCGGGCTTCGTGGTCGCTTATGCGGGGGACATCATGACGATGCCCGGCCTGCCGAAGCGTCCTGCGGCGGAGCGGATCGATGTGGATGCATCCGGAAAAATATCTGGTTTATTCTGAGGTGAGAAATTTGACCTATACGACCCATTCCCCAGAGGAAACGGAGAAGCTGGGCGAGGCCATCGCCCAACGGCTTTCCGGGGGAGAGGTGCTGGCGCTGTTTGGCGGCATGGGCATGGGAAAAACCGCCCTGACGCGCGGCCTGGCGCGGGGACTCGGCGTGGAGGCGGGCGTTTCCAGCCCCACCTTCGCGCTGGTACATGAATACCACGGGCGCTTGCCCATCTATCACTTTGACATGTTCCGTGTGGACGGCTGGGACGATCTCTATTCCACCGGCTTTTTTGACTATCTGGAATGCGGCGGCGTGTTGGTGATTGAGTGGAGTGAAAACATTGAAAACGCCCTGCCGGAAAACGCGGTGCGCATTGCGATTTCGCGCGGTGCGGCGGAAGACGAGCGGGTGTTCCAGATCGACGGACTGAACATGGAAGGGATGATTCTTTGAGGATTCTTGCAATTGATTCCTCGGCAGGGGCTGCCTCCGCAGCAATTTGGGAGGATGGCAGCCTACTGGGGGAGTTTTTCACCAATACACGCTTGACCCATAGCCAGACGTTAATGCCGATGATCGGCGGCGTATTGGACTGTGCGCGTGTGCCCTTGGAAAGCATCGACCTGTTTGCTGTTTCGGCGGGCCCCGGGTCATTTACCGGGGTCCGGATCGGCGTGGCCAGCATCAAGGGACTTGCCATGGCCCAAGGGAAGCCCTGTGCAGGGGTTTCCACGTTGGAGGCCATGGCGCGCAACCTAGCGCACCTGGAGGGGTTGGTTTGTGCGGTGATGGATGCCCGGTGTGGGCAGGTATATAACGCGCTGTTCCTGGCAGAAAGAGGAACGCTCACGCGTCTGACAGAGGACCGCGCGATTTCGATTGAGGATCTTGCTGCAGAGTTAGAGGAGATGCAAAGAGGAAAATCGCTGTTTCTGGTTGGTGACGGCGCAAAATTGTGCTATAATAAAGAACGATTGCAGGCTTTAGGCGCAAAATTGCCGCCGGAACCCCTTTTGTACCAACGCGCTTGGGGGGTTGCAGAGGTTGCAAAGGACTTGTTCGAGCGAGGAGAAACCCTAACTGCTGCGGCTTTGGCCCCTGTTTACCTGCGGATGCCGCAGGCCGAACGGGAACTGAAAAAACGGCAGGCTGCCCAAATGTAGCCGGAAAGGGGATAAAGATGAAGAAAAGGCCAATTGTTAGCGCCCTTTTGGCCGCCGTCCTTTTGACCTCCAGCTGGAGTCCAGCAGCGTTCGCAGCAACTATACCGGCCGCTGCCCCACAATCTGTTGTGCAACAGGTTTCTATAAGCAATCTGGATCAGGCAAAGGATGCGATCCATCAGGCCCTGTCCAATATGAGCGAGTCCGTTCAGTTAGGACAATACGGGCTGACGGAGCAGGAGTTTTCCGATCTGTACGACGCGATCTTGCGGGAAGACCCCTGGCTTTTCTATGTTGAGGGATGTACGTTCCATGTCAACCGGAGCGGGATTGTTGTCGATATGATCCCACGCAATACATACGACCCGGCGACCGTCCAGACGATGCGGGAAGAGCTGACCCAATCCATGCAGGCTGCGCTCTCCTGTATCGACCCGAATATGACGGCGACCGAAAAGGTGGTGCAGGTACATAATTATCTTGCTTTGACTTGTGCCTATGATTATGAAAACTATCAGACAGATACTATTCCGAGAAGTTCTTATACCGCTTACGGCGCGCTGGTGAGCCGCCGGGCGGTTTGCCAGGGATACTCTCTGGCGTTTGAGCTGCTGATGCAGCAGCTGGGGATCCCGTGTGCGATTGTGGAGAGCGACCCCATGAACCACGCCTGGAACGCGGTGCAGCTCGACGGGACCTGGTACCATGTGGACGTCACTTGGGACGATAGCGCGCCGGACCGGCCGGGCAGGTATTCGGTCGATATGCTGTTGACGAGCGACATGAAGGCAGGAAACAACCAAAACCAGCACAGGAATTGGGAGCACATGCCATCGCCGGCCTATAGCACCATCTTGGATAACATGGATTGGAGGCAGTTCATCTCCCAGATGGAGACAAAATACCGTTCGAATACGGCGTTGACGGTGGATACCTCTTCGTATACTTGTAAAAAGGGTTCAACCTATGTGTTCAAGGTGAACGCTTCGCCCAACCAGATTGTGGTCGCCCGCCCGGTGGACAGCAATGTTGCGCGCGTGAAGTTATTGCGCGCAGAGACGGACGGCTCGTATTATTTCCTGTTGGAGGGGCTCCAGCAGGGAAACACGGAGATTGAAATCATTGCTGAAAGCGGAAGAAGCACGCGGTTCCCATTGACAGTCCAGGGAGACCTTTATCAGAGCGATACCACCGGACAGCTTACCTTGAACCCCGGCCAGACCTACTATTTTAAACTGACCTATAATGGCTCTGGCCCCCTGGTGTTGCCCTATGTCAGTTCGGGGAATGGCATTGTGGGTGTGAAATTGGCCAAAACCTCCGGCAACTATGCGATCTATGCGGTTACGGCTGCGGCTACGGCAAACGCTTCCGGGACGCAGACTTACATTTACGCGACCCCAAACGGGGGAACGCCTGTGCCGCAATTTTCGGTCCGGGTTGCCTGAGAAACGATAGAAAGAAGGAATTTGATGATTTTATTAGGAGCCGATCACGGCGGCGTCGGATTGAAAGACGCAATCAAAAACTATTTGGAGCAGAATCACATCGCCTGCAAGGACTTTGGCACGTTTGATACGGAGTCGGTCGACTATGTACCCATCGCCTCCAAGGTGGCGCATGGGGTTGCAAACGGCGAGGGCGAGTTCGGGATCTTGTGCTGCGGTACGGGCATTGGCATGAGTATGGCGGCCAACAAGGTGCAGGGCGTTCGTGCGGCGGTGTGCGCAGATCCTTATTGTGTGGAGATGACCCGCCGCCATAACAACGCAAATGTCCTCTGTATGGGGGGACGGGTGATCGACGAGCAAAAGGCGGTAGAGTTTGTAAAGATTTTCCTGTCGACCGGATTTGAAGGGGGCCGCCACCAGAGAAGGGTCGATCAGATCGCTGCGGTGGAACGCGGAGAGCTGTAAACGGATAGCAGGGAAAGGGGCCGTCCTGCGGCAAAATTTCCCTTTGCAAAATTATAGGACGTTATTCATTACAGAATATAAATGGGGGAAAACAAATGGAAAATCAGGTTTTTGTCATGGACCATCCGTTGATTCAACACAAGCTTACCTTCCTGCGCGATAAGAATACGGGTTCCAAAGAGTTCCGCGAGCTGGTGGGCGAGATCGCTATGCTGATGTGCTACGAGGCGACGCGCGATCTTCCGCTCCAGGAAGTACACATTGAGACGCCGATGGGCGAGGCGACCACCAAAGTGATCGCTGGCCGGAAATTGGCGTTTGTGCCGATCCTGCGCGCAGGCCTCGGCATGGTGGAGGGCGTGTTGGAAATGGTGCCAGCCGCTAAGGTGGGCCATATCGGCCTCTACCGCGACCACAAGACGCTCCAGCCGGTGGAATACTACAACAAACTGCCGCAGGACATCACGGAACGCGATGTGATCGTCCTCGATCCCATGCTTGCGACCGGTGGATCTGCGATTGATGCGATCAGCATTGTCAAGCGCAGCAATCCCAAGAGCATCAAATTCATGTGCATTATTGCGGCGCCCGAGGGCGTCAAGGCGCTGTCTGAGGCGCATCCGGATGTACAGATTTATTGCGCAGCGGTGGACGATCATCTCAATGAGATCGGCTATATCGTTCCTGGCTTGGGCGACGCGGGCGACCGTATTTTTGGAACGCTTTGATATTTAGGAAGAAATGAAGAAACACCGGCAAGCAATAAGCTTGCCGGTGTTTTTATATGGAAATGTATTTTATTTCAAATTTTCAATATAGTGCTGGATGCTGTCTTCATCGGTGGGATGCACATCGCTGTAGGTGCGGAACAGGGAAAGGTTTTCCACGTGCCGGAGCGCGCCGCCCGCTTCGATCTGATAGAGCGGGCTCATGGTTTCCATCGAAAGATAGTCCCCATTGCAATAGGTCTCGAAGGAGCTGCCGTAATCGGGATAGGCGGCATCCGAGTATACGAAGTGCTTGATAAGCGTGTACGTCCGGTCAACATAGGCGGCCCAGCCCAGCGTATTGTTTGTGCCCAGTTTGAGCGGCCGGCCGTTCGAGGGGTCGTGCCGTAGGGTGAGGAAGCGGTTGCCAACATAGAGGCGCTCGTCGCGCGGGTCCGTATAGGGCCAAAATGTCAGCACCCGGTTTGGCAGGAGTTCGTCGTCCTCATCGGCACGGTTCTGCGGGATGATTTCCAGGCCGCCGCCGCGCACCATGGTGATCGGCCAGAGAGACAGCATCTGCCGTTCTTTCGAAAAATTCTTTACACTGTGGACCAGCATGACGTCCGAGGTATTATCCCCCATCACAATTTCCAGACGGGTTTGCACGTCGTTATTTTTCTGTTTGGCAGAGGAAAATGTCACACCGTCGGGAAGCAGGGCGTAGATGACGGGGTCGTTGTCTGGAAAGTAGGATTCCGGCATCCGTTCTGGGGCGAGCCACAGCCGGTGGCCGCCATAAAAATAACAGGCAGCGCCTTCTGAATAGTAATCGTCCATAAATTCGTTCTGCACTTTAAATTTGCGATCCAAGTCGTTGTACAGAATATTTTCGTTCCCAATAAATCCAAAGCGTACAACGCGCGGTCCACAATCGATGGTTACCACAAGATCAATGACCCCATTGGACAGCTGCACGCACTTTCCATAGTTTTCGAAATCAATTTCCTTAAGATCCAAAGAATGACACGTCCTTCAAATTGGAATTTCTTCTTGCGGTAGCTCCACAAAAGAGACGGAATCATGCTGGAAAGGAAGCTACATGTTGTCCCACACTTTGCATATTCCCGCAGTCCATTCCAACCCGCATGGGGAAGGGTTTGGAAAAAAGAGGGAATACACATCCGTGGATTGGCTCTCTAATTCAATCACATTTTGCGCAATATTGTCAAGAGATAAAATGTCCGATGAATTGGCGATGATCGGGCGTTTTGTCGTCATTTTTGATACATGTAAAATTTCCGCCCCACGGGGATTCATGCCAAGAATCCGCACATAAGGGGGAAAGCTCTGGGTGAGCGCGTTAGTGACCCCCAAAAAGGCGGAAAGAACCAACCGGCGGATCCGCGCCAGGGGATAGCGCTTGGTCTTCACCAAAGCATAGAGCTCTTCCAGGGAAGCGGCCTTTCGAGCCGCGGCATACAACCGGTTTTCCAGCCCTTCGCTGATATCGGGAAGGCAGACAAAAGCTTCCGGTTCCATGGTTCTTAGTTTGGCCAGAATGGCGCGTTCCATCCGCTCCAAGGAGGCGGGCGCATGGCCGGCATCCAATTCTGCTTGAAGGATTTCCGCTGCGGGGACGGGCATATAGGGGGCAAAATCCATGCCTCCCGCTGCGAGGGAACGGATATAACTGGCGCTGGCGGTTTCGGCGTCGCTAGTGAAGGAATCGTGCGAAGCGCCAACCCGCTGCATGGTAAACACACGCATGGGGGAGGACTGGGACAGGAGCGCCTTGCAATACTCCACCCCCAGAGTGTTGTTGGGGGTTTGCAGGACTGCGGCGGTTTCTGGGCCGGACAAGCGCGCTAAGGCGCGTTCCCGCGCGCGTGCAAAGGTACATCCGTTCTGTAGTTCTTCCCGCAAAAGCGGCGGAAATTCTGAAGAAAGCAAATCTTTTGCCGCTTTTATCAGAAGGGCTGCGTTTCCGCATTCACTTCCAAAGCTGATGACGTCTGCTCCCAGGCAATCCAATAAAAAGACGCCGCCCCGTGCAAATGTTTCCGCAGTGCTCATGGCCCAGGGAAGCGGGAGTTCCACCACAAGGTCCACGCCGCAGCGCAGCGCTTGCTTGGCCCGCATACGCTTTTCCAGCAGGGCCGGTTCCCCGCGCTGCACGTAGTTTCCGCTCATAACGGCGACAATATGCGTGGCCCCCTGCCGGCGCGTTTCCTCGACGAGGGCAAGATGCCCCAAATGAAAGGGGTTGTATTCACAAATCATTCCAGCAATCTGCATTTCCTTGGAAAACTCCTTGAATTTGTTCGATTCTTGTACTATTATAATAATACCATATTGTCAGGTTATTTGAACATAAAATTGGTTGAAGAGCGTTTTTTTCTGTTTTATCCAAACGACAATATCGGATGAAAAGAGCAGCGCTGCCGGTCCGGGAGGGAGCTCCCTTGTCATTGGGGACGGTGTGCTGTAAAACAGGAGGAGAGGTTTCCAATGAAAGTTTTGGTTATTAACGCCGGTAGTTCTTCTTTGAAGTACCAGCTGATCGACATGGACAGCGAGCGGATGCTGGCCAAGGGCAATTGCGAAAGAATCGGTATGGACGGCAGCATCTTTATTCATAAAACGTCCGACGGCCGCGGCAAGCGGATGCAGGTGCCCATGAAGGATCACACGGATGCATTTATGCATGTTACGCAGGCATTGACCGACCCCAAGGTGGGCGTCATCAAGAATTTGGACGAAGTCAGCGCCATTGGACATCGCGTTGCACAGGGCGGTTCCAAATTCCGCAAATCCGTTTTGGTCAACGACGAGGTGATCCAGGGAATCCGCAGCCTGATTCCGTTGGCGCCGCTGCACAACGGCCCGGAATTGGATGGTATCCTTGCCTGCGAAAAGGTATTTGGGGAAGATGTTCCGGAAGTCGTGGTATTTGATACTTCCTTCCATTCCACCATGCCGCCCAAGGCATATATGTATGCCATCCCCTATGAGTACTATGAGAAATACGGTATCCGCCGGTACGGTTTCCACGGAACCTCCCACCGGTATGTCAGCCGTCATTGCGCGCATTTGATGCACCAGCCGCTGGAGGACATCAAAATGGTGACCTGCCATATCGGAAACGGCTCTTCGATTGCCGCAATCCAGGATGGCCGTGTTATCGACACCAGCATGGGCTTGACGCCGTTGGACGGCTTTATGATGGGCACGCGCTGCGGTTCTTTGGACCCGTCCATCGTCACATTCCTCATGGAGAAAGAGAATTTGACCCCTCAGCAGATGGACGAAGTCTTGAATAAGAAGTCCGGCCTATTGGGTATTTCCGGGATCTCCAGCGATGACCGCGACGTGACGAAGGCGGCAATTGAGGGCAACCCGCGCGCGATTCTGGCGCATGATATGCTGGCCTATCAGATCATCAAGCAGATCGGCGCGTATGCGGCGGCCATGAACGGCTTGGATGCCATCGTGTTCACCGCCGGCCTGGGCGAGAACCAGCCGCACCACCGTTATGCGATCTGCCGCGGTCTGCGTTATCTCGGCCTGAAGATCGATGCGGAGCGCAACGAAGAGATGGTCGGCGGCAAGGAAGGCAAGATCTCTACGTTTGATTCCCAGGTTGCCGTCTACGTCATCCCGACCAACGAGGAGCTGGTCATTGCGCGCGATACCAAGGTGATCGTGGAAAAGCTGAACTATGCGTCCACAGAAGACAAGACCATTGTTGACCTAGAGGACATCTAAAGCGGTTTGAAGCGCAATGTTCCATTCGTTTTTATGAGAAATACAGCAAAGCGGCGGCGTGAGAGAATCACACCGCCGCTTTTTATCGAATTCCTTTGGCCCTATGGCTGCTTCGCCGCAGAAATATGCAAAAACGGCTGCCCCGGTAAAAACCGCCGGGACAGCCATTCTTTTATGCGGATTCGGTTTTTCCGGCCTTCTGCTTTTTGATGACTTTCAGGCGGGAAAACTCCTCGCGTTCCTTTTCCTCCAACGCATCTGTGATGAATTTCACGGTCTCCTCAAAGCGGGGGATCATGATGTTCTTGAGGGCGTTGGCGCGCTTCTGTGTCTTTTTAATGGCGTCTGCCAACCGGTAGACGCTGTTTTCCACCTCAGCCAGCTCTGCCGTCAGCCGCTTGACCTCGTTAAATTTGCTGTAAGCGTCGTCCAGCATGATGTTGGTGGTGTTCAGGCCAAACGGGATCGGGATTTCGCGTGGCGTCAGGGAGACCATGGGGATTTCCACGCCCATGACGCTACGGTAGGCGACGTTCAACCCGTCGTCCAGCGGGACCGTCTGGGAAAGTTCGCCGCAGATACCCAGGGTGATGTTGGCCCTCTGTAGGGCCGCATAAGCATCCTCATAGGTCTGGTCGATTTTCCCTTGAATGGCATTGGCACGGTCGATCAGTGCCATCATTTCGCGGATGAGGATGTTGCGCTTGCGGTCCAACAGTTCAAACCCGGTGCGGGAGAGCTCTAAGGATTTTTTGGTCGCCAGAAGGTTTCCCTTGGTTGGTACAACTTGATTTGCCATAATGGTGCCCTCTTTTCCTTATCAGCCCCGCATCACGGGGTTTGCCCCGCAGCCGCTGGCTGGGACGCCCGTTCTCCCTCTGTTTCAAGCTGCTTTTTGGCCTTTTCATAGTATTTGTCGAGCAGTTCATCGTCCACACGGTCCAACTCCTCGCGTGGAAGCGTGGCAAGCAGCGTCCAGCCGAGATCCAGGCTTTGCTCAATGCTGCGGTTCTCGTTAAAGCCCTGGTTGACATATTGCTCCTCGAAGCGTTTGCCAAATTCCAGATACTTTTTGTCCGTCGGGGAGAGTTCCTCTTCGCCGATGACGGAGGCCAGCGAGCGCGCGTCCATCACCTTGGCATAGGCGGCGAAGAGCTGGTTGGAGAGCGCCGAGTGGTCCTCGCGCGTATATCCGGCGCCGATGCCGTCCTTCATCAGACGGGAGAGGGAGGGCAGCACGGAAACCGGCGGATAGATGCCGCTGTTGTCCAAGGCGCGGTCCAGAACGATCTGTCCTTCGGTGATATAACCGGTCAAGTCGGGGACCGGGTGTGTGACGTCGTCGTTTGGCATGGTCAAAATCGGGATCTGTGTGACGGACCCCTCTTTGCCGCGCACCATGCCCGCGCGTTCATACAGGGAGGCGAGGTCGGAATATAAGTAGCCCGGGTAGCCCTTTCTTCCGGGAATTTCGCCCTTGCTGGAGCTGAATTCACGCAGCGCCTCCGCATAGGAGGTCATATCCGTCATGATGACCAGCACGTGCATGCCGAGCTCAAAGGCGAGGTATTCCGCGACGGTCAAGGCGCAGCGCGGCGTCAGGATACGTTCGATGATCGGGTCGTTGGAGAGGTTCAAAAACATAACGACCTTTTGCAGCACGCCGGATTCATCGAAGGAGCGGCGGAAATATTCGGCCACGTCGTTCTTGGCGCCCATAGCGGCAAACACGATGGCAAAGTTGTTCTCATTTGCGTCTTTAATCTTCGCCTGGCGTGCAATCTGGACAGCAAGCTCATTGTGCTTCATGCCGGAACCGGAGAAGATGGGCAGCTTCTGCCCGCGGATCAACGTCATCAGCACATCGATGGTGGAGATGCCGGTGTTGATGTAGTTCTTCGGATAGATACGGGAAACCGGGTTGATGGGGGTGCCGTTGATATTGGCGCGCTTGAGCGGGAAAATATCGCCCAAACCGTCGATCGGACGGCCTGCGCCGTCGAACACACGCCCCAAAATTTCCGGGGAGAGGGGCATTTCCATCGGGTGGCCCAGAAGCCGTGTGCGGGTGTTCTGGAGGGAAATGCCGCGCGTCCCTTCAAATACCTGGATGACGACGCGCTTGCCCTCCATCTGTACGATTCGGCCCTGCCGCATGGTGCCGTCATCCATGCGGATGTCGACCACCTCTTCAAAGGAAGCATTTTCTACATCGTCCAGGACGATCAAGGAGCCGTTGATCTCCTTTACACCGATATAATCTAGTATCATATTATCACCTGCTTCCTTATGCGTTTACAATGTTGGAAAGAGTTTTGTCGATTTCTTTGATATAATCGTCGAACATCTCCGGCTTGTTGTTTGGAATATCGTATTTCATTTTGACCAGCTTATCGAACAAGCCGCTCGCAAGGATGCCGGAGATCGGCACGCTGGCCGCGACCAGCTGTTTCGCCTTTTTGTAGAGATGCAGGATGACCTTCATCATCAGCATTTGCTTTTCCAGGGGGACGAACGTATCGTCCGCATGGAAGGCGTTCTGCTGGAGGAATCCCACGCGGATGACGCGGGCCGTCTCGATAATCAGCTTCTGGTCGTCCGGAAGGACGTCCGAACCGATCAGCTTGACGATCTCCATCAGCTGGCTTTCCTCCTGGAGGATATGGGAGATGCGCCTGCGGTATTTGACAAAGTCCGCCCCCACGTGGTCCGTGTACCATTGGTCCAGATCGCCGAAATACTCGCTGTAGCTCTGGGTCCAATTGATGGCCGGATAGTGGCGCGCGTAGGCCAACGCCTTGTCGAGCGCCCAGAAGCAGCGGGTGAAACGCTTGGTATTCTGGGTGACCGGTTCCGAGAAGTCGGAACCCTGGGGGGATACGGCGCCGATGATGGTGACGGAACCGTCGGTCCCATTGAGGTTCTTGGCCATACCGGCGCGCTCGTAGAATTCCGACAAGCGGCTGGGCAGGTAGGCGGGGAAGCCTTCCTCCGCGGGCATTTCCTCCAAACGGCCGCTGATTTCGCGCAGGGCTTCCGCCCAACGGGAGGTGGAGTCGGCCATGATTGCAACGTGATAGCCCATATCGCGGTAATATTCCGCCAGCGTGATGCCCGTGTAGATGGAGGCTTCACGGGCTGCCACCGGCATGTTGCTCGTGTTGGCGATCAACACCGTGCGGTCCGTCATCGGGCGGCCCGACTTCGGGTCCACCAGTTCGGAGAATTCGTCCAGAACCTGGCTCATCTCGTTTCCGCGTTCGCCGCAGCCCACATAGATGATGATGTCTGCGTCGCACCATTTGGCAAGCTGGTGCTGCGTCATCGTCTTGCCCGTACCGAACCCGCCGGGAATCGCCGCGGTGCCGCCCTTGGCGATGGGGAACAGGGTGTCGATGACACGCTGCCCGGTGATCAGCGGGACGTCGGTGCGCAGGCGCTCTGCAACGGGGCGCGGAACACGGATCGGCCATTTCTGGCACAGGGAGAGCTCATGGAGCGCTCCCTGGTCGTCCTGCAGGGTGACAATCGTATCGTTCACACGGTACGCCCCGTTTGGCACGACCTTTTGAACAACGCCGCTGATCTGCGGCGGGACCATACATTTATGGCGTATAATGGGCGTCTCGGGGCACTCGGCATAGACGTCGCCTCCCTTGAGCCGGTCGCCCGGCTTGACCGAGAGGGTCACATCCCACTGGCGCTGGGTATCCAGGGAGGGGACAGAGCTGCCGCGCGAAATAAACGCGCCGCTTTCCTCTTCAATCGCCTTCAGCGGGCGCTCGATGCCGTCAAAAATATTGTCGAGGATGCCCGGGCCCAGGGTGACGTTCATCGGGCTTCCCGTCCCTACAACAGGTTCGCCCGGGCGGAGGCCCGTCGTCTCCTCATAGACCTGGATGGTGGTGAAGTCGCTGGTGATTCCGATGACCTCTCCCACCAGACGTTCTTTTCCTACATAGACCATTTCCATCATGGAAAAGCTTTGCGCGGCTTTGACGGTGACGACCGGCCCATTGATGCCATATATGACCGTTTCATTTTTCATGTTTGGATCATTCCTTTCCGTCTTGTAGCTGCAACGGTTATCCGGCCAGCGTCAATCCAGAGTTTTCTTCGAACCAGCCGCGCTGGTCCTCCAGCATGGCGTCCAACGTTTCGTCCGCCATGATCCCCATCGCGCTGTTGTAAGCGCGCAGGCCGCCGATCCGGATGGTGGGATCGGTTTCAAAGCGGCAGGGCTGCCCAAAGGCTTCGGCAATCTGCTGCTGATAGGGGGTGTCTTCCTTCCGCAGAAGGATGACGGTCCCTTCCTTTTGGAACGCAGAGGAGAGATTGCGCGCATAGGTTTGCAGCAGGGCTGCATACTCCGGCTTTTGCGTGTAAGCGCGGAGTTCCTCCGCCGCGCGGGAAAACACCTGCTCCATAATTTTGCGGCGCTGCTCCAGAAGAGCGCGGCGGCCGTCCATCTCCCGCTGCGCCAATTCGCGGGCGATGCCGCTGCGCATCTGCGCCATTTCCTTTTGAATCAAGTGGTAAGCCTCGGTGAGCACGCCGATCTCTGCTTCGTCGAGCTCCTTTTGCTTAAAAGCGGCGACCTCTTCCTCAATTTTTTTGCGCTGTTCTTCGCCATAATGGAGGATCGCCTGATAAAATTTTCCAATCTTTTCGTCGTTATAATTGATAGCCATGTCAAACCCCCATTTCGCCTGGAAGCGGCCTAAATTTTAATCCCGATGGCCTCGCGGACATAGCGGGTAATGGAATCTTTGGTGCGGCCATTGCCATGCCGGTCGGGGATTTCCACAATCAGCGGGCGCTTGGCCTTGAGCTTCAGGTCATAGATCATCTCCGGACACAATTGGAGCAGGCGCTCGGTAATCAGGATGACCGCCACGTCGTCCATGGCCATTGCTTCGGTCAACGACTTTTTGACCTCCTCCGGCTCATGGACCACCACGCCTTCGATCCCCGCCAGGCGCATGCCCACTTGGGTGTCCACGTTATCGCTGATGAGATAAAAGCGCATGTAAATCCCTTCCTTCTATCGATGGCATCGGGCGCTTTTCGCTTAGACCTTGTTCAGGATCAGGATGGAAATCAACAGGCCGTACAGGGCAATACCTTCGCCCAAAGCCACAAAGATCAGGGATTTACCGAACGCCTTCGGGTCTTCGCTGGTCGCGCCGATTGCTGCCGGAGCTGCCGCTGCAACGGCAACGCCGCCGCCGATGCCGGCAAGACCGGTAACCAGAGCCGCTGCAATCAGGCCCAAGCCCTTGGAGTTGTCCACAGGGGCCGCGGCCGTGTCAGAGGTAGTAACAGGGGCTGCCGCCGGTTCGCTGTCTTCTGGGGCAGCGGAAGCGATCATCGGCGCTGCAAAGGTGACGATGCAAACGGCGAGGAACGCAATGAGCTGCGTAGCGACCGCCCGGCTTGTTTTTTTACCGCGCTTGACCGCACGGATGGAAAATGCAACGGAAACAATCAGAAATACAATCGGAACACAGAACAGAATAGTCATGACAAATACCTCCAAATGAAATTTTCGTAGATTTGGAATTTATGTTTGCCGGACCGCAAAGGAACGGCGTTCGGCGAACAGGGAGGGAACACGCAATCTGTGCGCGTTAGGCGTCCCTGCGGACCACAACCGGGTTGAATGGACGGCCGTCCCCGTCGAAGAAACGGCTGAACATCTCATAGAATTCAAGTCTGAGCACTTGGATGCCGACCAGCAATCCCTCCAGGCCCATCACGAACACATTGCCGATGATGGCGATCAGCACATAGCCGATGCCGCTGGTCATTTCCGCCAGTGTGAACACCACCAGCATCATGCCCGCATGGACCAGGACAAACGCGCCGACGCGCAGGAAGGACATGGTGTTGGTCGCATAGCTGAGCAGATATTCAAACACCTCGAAGAAATTCTGCATGATGAAGTTTCCCCAGCTTTCCGGCTTCCAATCGGAGCGGCGCTCCACCAAGCCGCCGAGGATCTCGCGGAAGAAAATGACCGCGATCGGCAGGACGATCAGCCCGAGCACATAAGCAGTATTGACAATCTGCCAGCCAAATACAAGCTGCCCGCCAAAGCCGGCGACCAGCGCTGTGTAAAAGACCAGTCCAGCCAAACCATTGGGGCCGAAGAGCGCGTTCTCCCAGTGATGCCTGCGCAAGCTCGAATAGATGTTGATGAGCATGGCGACAACCACCAGCAACATGCCGATGCCCACAGCCGAATAGATAATCAGGTTGGTAGTATTGGGTTCCATAACCTCGATGGGCTTTTCGTCAAGGCCGAATACCGCCTTGTAGAGGGGGTCCAATGCGTGCTCGAACCCAAAGACCGAGCCGAACAAGGTCCCGAAAATGGCGGATGAGATGCCGCATGGGATCAACGCCTTGCCGAGCTTCATCTTTTTCCATTTCCACATTAGCCATCCTACGATGGACACGCACAGCCCCTGCCCGAGATCGCCGAACATAATGCCGAATAAAAGCACATACGTGATCGCCACAAAGGGGGTGGGGTCCACCTCGTCATAGGCAGGAAGACCGTACATATCCACAAAGAACTCAAACGGCTTGAAGACTTTCCTATTCTTCAAGGCGACCGGCGGAGAGTGGCTCAATTCCTCTTCCGCATCTTCAAAGGTATACTCCACAGATCTTAACCCGTCGAGCGCATGCCGGAAGTCCTCCTCGTGGTCTGCAGGGACCCAGCCGGTCAGAATGAAATTGTCATTATACCGTGCGGCATAACGGCGGATACCAAAGTAAACGGATTTTTCCGTTAGGAAGGAGAAGACCTTCTGGCACTCCGCTTCCTCCTGCGCCCAGAGCGTGTCAATTTTTTGATCCACGCGCTGGATGTGCTCGATCTCCTTGTCGCGCAGGGCGCGCAGGGCTTCTGCGCTGCTCTCCGGCGTGCCTTTAAATTCCATAAATCGGGTGCGCTCGAAATAGAGGCTGGAAAAAATCCGGTCTATTTCGCTGACTACGTCAATCGGGGCGAAATAAACGCCCCAATAATGAAGGTTGTCATTGGTACATGGGAAAAAGATGACATAGGGATTCTGCTTATAGGCCTGTAATTTTTCGTAGCCCTCTTTCGGGAGAGATCCAAAACGCACTTTGATAAATTTGCATTTGCGGATTTCGTCGAGGTTTAAATCCATGCCGACGAAATGGCTGACCTGTTCAATTTCACGGGTATATTGCTCCACCTCTTGCTGCGCCTGGGTGCGTTCCTTTTGCAGGTCGCCTAGGGAGGTGGCTATGCGGCGAACATAGGCGTCCAACTCCTCGCGCGTGTACTGGATGCCCTCCATATCCTTCTCATCCAATAGCACCAGCTTTTTGCGGGCGCCTTTTACAGCGTCCGTCAACTGCTGCAAAGGAGTGGAGTACGGGTTTTCCTCATTGAGAGGGGAAAAGCCGGATGTGTCCGAATAGAAAGAGAGGGAATTGTCCGGATGGAACACGCAGGATTTGCCGCATATCATAGTCACATGGTCTAATTCGTCCATGCGCCCGATAATGCTCGCTACCTTAATCTTTTGTACAGCCAACCATCACGCCTCCTTTCTTGAAAAATCAGCAACCGTGAGAAGTTTTTGAATTTCTTCTGATGCCAAATGATAGCGGATACCTTCGATAATATTGATGATATCCTGTATCTCGATCTGTGCCAGGAAGATATACGAAAGCATCACAACGGAGGGATGCGTAGAAAAACGGATATCATGCCGGCAGGTCAGATATTTCATCCGGTCTGCCATCTGGTCGATGTACGTATGGGGCACTTTTTTACAGCGTTTCCCAATGGGCGCTTTTGCCATGACATCGAGGACCGCTTCCGGTTCTGCCTCTAGCATCTCATTCAGAAGGCGAGGATGGAGCGTCCCAAAGGGAAGCAACGTGCTGCGGATAAAGTCCGGGCTTTCGCGGTAAACCATCTTCAGCCGGACAATACGCGCTGCATTGACCAAATCCATATAGGTTTGGAACAATTCCCGCAGCTGGCGGGCCGCTTGGCCATGGGTGTATTTGTCGATGATCTCGAACGCGCTGTTGTATAAATAGGTATACAGGGCGTTCTCAATCCCTGTGTAGTTCATCGGTATGCCCGGAACGGGCCGGAAAGGTTCCATGAGCTTGCGGTAAGGGGTGTGGCTGAGCGCGCTCAGCAGGTCTTCATAGTTCTTGACATGGGCCAACGCATAAAGGTCGATGCGCGTATGGCGGTTCAAAAAAGCGGGGAGCGAGAAGAGGTATTCCTCCGGGTTCCCGGCGTCAAGATACATCAAGCTGTGCAAAATCTGTTCGATTTCGCCGTGTTCCAACAGATAATCGGCAAAATGTTCCCCAACAGAGAGCTCATAACGGCAGAGGGAAGCATAATCTTCGAACAGCTTTTGCCGGAGTTTGCCCTCCAACTGGCCGCGATGGACCTCGTTCTCGTTGATGCCTGCCAAAATGCCGCTGTAGGAAGTGCGGTTTTTGAGATAGCCGGCTACTTCGCTGACCGTTTTGCAGTTCAGCAGATCCCGGTAATTTTCTTCCCGGAGGCGTTTGCCGTACATCGCGCGCGCCTTCGATAAGATGGCATTGGAAGCAAATGAGGAAAGCATGGAATCACTCCCCAATCACTCTGGCCACGAGGGTGCGCACCCATTCGTCGCCCTTTTCTTTATATAGCGCATCCAAGCGCTGCGAGTATTCCCGGTTTTTTGCCTCCTTGCTTTTCCATTCCTCCTCAGCAGCTGCGCGTTCCTGCGGTTCGTTTAAAGCGATGCGTTTACGCGCGCGCGCAAGATACTCTTCACGGATCCGTTCGCGGCGTTCCGCCACCTCTTTTTCGGAGTTAACTTTTTCCAATTGGGCGGCATCCGTGATTTCCCTGGCCTTACGGTCCATATCGACGATTTCTTTTATCATGTCCTGCATGACCGTGCCCCTCCTTCCAAACGGATTGATTTGTTCAGCCGGATCAACCGGCTACAAACGCACAAACAGTTCTGCACTTACTTTGCCACCCTCGGTACGAAGCTGTCAAAATAGGCAGAACTGCGGGCAAAAGCACTTTAAATTTTGCAGATTTTCGACTTGGTTCCTGCAAGATTTCGGCTATATTATAAGCGTTTCAAGTTGCATTTTCAATATGATTTTCGGTAATCTTGCCAAATCCGATGGGGAAGATTTAGCGAGGTTTCCAAATTATTTTATTCAAACTGCCCATGGTACTTTTAATTTTTTAAGCTTTGCATTGGCGCGGGAATCCGACCGCCGCGATGGATAAATTTGGCAGGCGAATACCGGTTGACTTCCATGACGGGGCCGCCCCCCAATAGGCCGCCAAAATTGAGCTCGTCGCCTGCCGTTTTCCCGATCGCAGGGATCAGACGCACGGCGGTTGTCTTGGAGTTGACCATGCCGATGGCCGCTTCATCCGCGATAATGGCGGAGATCACTTCGGCAGGGGTATCGCCGGGAATAGCGATCATGTCCAAGCCGACAGAGCAAACCGCCGTCATGGCCTCAAGCTTGACCAGGGAGAGCGCGCCGCAGCGGGCCGCATCGATCATACCGGCGTCCTCGGTCACAGGGATAAACGCGCCGGACAAGCCGCCCACGTGGGAAGAAGCCATGATGCCGCCCTTTTTCACAGCGTCGTTCAGAAGCGCCAACGCCGCGGTTGTGCCATGGGCGCCGCAGCTTTCCAGGCCCATTTCCTCCAGGATGTGTGCAACCGAGTCGCCCACCGCCGGCGTTGGGGCAAGGGATAGGTCGACAATGCCAAAGGGGACAAACAGGCGGCGGGAGGCCTCCTGTGCAACCAGCTGGCCCATGCGGGTAATTTTGAAGGCAGTCTTTTTTACGATGTCTGCCACGCCGGAAAGGTCGCAGTCGCCGGCTTTGGCCAGCGCAGCGCGCACCACGCCGGGGCCGGAAACACCGACGTTAATGACGCAGTCCGGTTCACCGGGGCCGTGGAAGGCGCCGGCCATAAAGGGATTGTCCTCCGGGGCGTTGCAGAATACCACCAGCTTGGCTGCGCCGATGCAGTCATGGTCCGCTGTGCGCTCGGCTGTTTCCCGGATGATGGCGCCCATTTTTTCCACAGCATCCATATTGATGCCCGCTTTGGTGGTGCCGATATTGACCGAGGAACAGACAAATTCAGTCTCTGCGAGCGCCTCTGGAATGCTGGTCATCAAAGCATAGTCGCCAGGGCCAAACCCTTTGTGTACCAGGGCAGAATAACCGCCGATAAAGTTGACCCCGGTGGTTTTTGCAGCACGGTCGAGCGCTTTTGCAAAATGCACGGGACTGCTTCCGGGGCAGGCGGCGGCCAACATGGCGATCGGCGTGACGGAAATGCGCTTATGGATGATCGGGATCCCGTATTCTTTGCTGATGTCCTCGCCGGTTTTGACCAGGTTCCCGGCATAGCGGCAGATCTTATCATAGATTTTGTCACAAGCGGCTGTGACGTTGCTGTCGGCGCAGTCCAAGAGGGAAATCCCCATCGTGATGGTGCGCACATCGAGATTTTCATTGTCGATCATATTGATCGTTTCGAGAATATCATGGGAATTGAGCATGTTTGGGAATCACTCCTTATTCTTTCTCAAAAGGCGTATGATCATGAATCCGATTTAAAAAACATCAGGTTTGAAAACCGATATATTTAGTAAAAAGTAAAATGCCCGATGCTGGTCAAATCCGATGCATGGAATTGAAAATATCCTCGTGCATGACATGGATGGTCAAGCCCATCCCTTCCCCAATCGCGGTGAGCGCATCCACCAGATCCTGGAACGGGATCGAACACTTGGAAATGTCCACCATCATAATCATGGCAAACAAGTCTTGCAGGATGGACTGGGTCACTTCCACAACGTTGACATTATTTTCTGCGCAGATGGAGGAAACACGGGCCAGAATGCCCACCATATCCTTTCCAATTACAGTGATAACTGCACGCATTGCTGATAACCTCCTCATTGATTTTTATGATCCGTCTTTAAGAAATGCTCCGGTGCATAAAATCGCCCGGATAATACAAATTCCAGTCCTCATTATGAACGGAAAAAAATCTTCTGTCAAGAAAGGCGGTTTGTCTTTTTTGCGAGGAGCGTATGAGTGCAGGAAAGGGGCCAAAGGGGTACATCCATGGATGGAAAGCGGGGCAAAACAAATCGAAACATTGAACAGAATATCTGGTAAAACTGCGTAAAATCTAACGCTGTAGCAACTTTTTTGTGCAACCCTTGGGGAATCTGTTTAAAATCGGCGGCGTTTTCCAGCGGCAAAATGGGAAGGATTCATCTATAAATAAGGCCGGTTCTATGATAGACTGAATACAAATAAAAGGCGGATGATTCTGCTTAGTGAACATAAAGATAAGAATATCGTTTAGAAAGTGAGTTGGACAATGAAATATCGGTACCTATCTGACTGCCATACCCATAGCGATTGTTCCCCGGATGCTTCCGACCCGACCATGATGCTATGTGAATGCGCCTGCCGGTTGGGGCTTTATGCCTTGACCATCACAGACCACTGTGAATGCAACGTATACAAGGAAGAGGAATACGACCGTTCTGTCCGGCAATCGTATTTCGAGGCACGCAAGGCCTCGGCTGTTTTCCATGGCCGGCTGCATGTGCGCGCCGGTATAGAGCTTGGGCAGCCCATGCAAAACATAGAAGCGGCGGAGGACATCCTCGATGCCTGCGATTTTGACTTTACGCTTGCCTCCGTGCATAATGTGCAAGGGATGCCGGATTTTTATGAGCTGGACTACAGCCAGGTCGATCTTACCAAGACGCTGCATCAGTATTTCGATGAGATTCTAGAAACCATCGAGTGGGGGAAGTTTGATTCCCTTGCGCATTTGACATACCCTTGGCGGTATATTGTTGGCGAACATGGTTTGGCTATCGACGACGTGCAGTTATCGGGGCGGATTGACGAGGTCTTAACAGCGCTGATTAAGAATGGAAAGGCGCTGGAGGTCAACACGAGCGGCCTGCGCCAAAAGCTGGGGGAGACCATGCCGAATTTGCAAATTGTGAAGCGGTATTATGAGTTGGGAGGCAAACTGGTGACGCTGGGTTCAGACGCACACCGTTGGCCGGATGTCGGCGCCGGGATGGAAGAGGGCATGAAGCTTATCCGCCAAGCTGGATTCACCCATTTTGCCCTGTATTCCCATCATGAGCCGAAGCTCCTTCCAATCGAATGAGTACATTTTCAGGGGGCCCTTCCCAATTTGAAGTGACCCCGAAAAGTTAGACAATATTTTTGAAGAAATTGCTCAAGCAACCGAAAGGGCTTGTTGTCTGTGAAG